>NZ_JBFALC010000001.1:0-426960 GCF_040656035.1 Streptomyces sp. NPDC050211 | reverse complement strand
CACGGCCAACACCGGGGAATGACCAACATCAACTGACAGCGTGAGGTCCACTTTTCATCTGGTGCCCCCGGTCCACGATTCAGCCGTTACCGACACTCGGAGACTTGTGATTGGGCTGGTCCTCCGTGACAGATCCACCACGAACAGCGTCCCTCACGTGCGAAAATCCCACCTGGTCGGCCGTCACCGCGGGGAGGGTGCGCGTCGTCCGCCGTACTTGGGAGGGGAGCCCATATGGCCTTGCTGGCTTCGAACTCGAAGTGGCCCACCTTGCCGGACTACTTCCACGACTGGGCGTTGGTCGACGTGGAGACCTCCGGACTCAGGCCCGGCCGGGACCGCGTCCTGTCACTCGCGGTCCTCACCCTCGACGCACATGGGCGGCAGACAGGAGAGTTCTCCACCCTGCTCAACCCGGGCTGTGACCCTGGTCCGGTGCATGTCCACGGCCTAACCTCAGCACGTCTTGCGGGCGCTCCTACCTTTGAGGAGGTAGCGCCTCAGGTGGGGGCGCTGCTCAGCAGCCGTGTGTTGGTCGCCCACAACGCGCAGTTCGACTACGACTTCCTGGCCCACGAGTTCGCCCGTGTCCGTTCCTGGGTCCCGGTCAGTAGACGCCTGTGCACCTTGGCCCTCAACCGCCTGGTTGGTCCCGCGACGCCCGATCTCAAGCTGGGCACTCTGGCCGCGCACTATCGCGTGCGTCAGGACCGGGCCCACGATGCGCAGGACGACGTACGGGTCCTCTCCGGCATCCTGCGCGGCTCGCTGGGCGCTGCCGAGCAACTAGGCCTGCCCCTGCCGCTCCTGGACTGCCCGCCCCGCCAGGACTACAAGCCGTATGTTCCCAAGACCCCCTGCGCCTACCGCAATCCGGGCCGCTTGGCGAAGGGTGGGCCACTGGTGCAGGGCATGAAGGTCGCTGTCACCGGGGACACCCAGGTCTCCCGCGAGGAACTGGTTGCCCGCTCAGTGGCGGCCGGGCTGAACATGATGACCTCGGTCAGTAGGCAGACCAGCGTCGTCGTCACCAACGATCCCAGCGCCGCGTCCGGCAAACTGCGTCGCGCCGCGGACGAAGGCGTCCCCCTCGTGGACGAGCTGATCTACCTACGACTACTGGAGAATGTTCAGCCCGGCCAGGCCAAAGGCATTGCCCGCGCTGGCACAGCCAGGCAACGGCGCGCAGCCGATACACCCGCGGATGCGACGACCGCACAGCGCGCGCCCGTCCCGAGTGTCCCGGCACAGCGCGCGGCCACTCCGACCGCACCTGCTGCCGGGGAAGGTCAGTTGCTGGCCGGGCGTCGGGTCCTGGTCCTGGGCGGTACGCATGAAGAGGCCGTGGCGGCACGAGCTCGTGCCGTCGCTCTTGGTGCCTCCGCGGCGGTCAACCTCTCGGCCGGCGTGACTGACGTTGTGGTGCTGGCCGGCGGCGAAGCGGACCGGCGTATGAGTCGTATCGCCTCACTCGGTCTGCGCATGCACGACGCCGGCTGGCTCCTCGCTGGAACCCCTTCGCCAACGCCCGAGCCGGCACAGAGCATGGCTGGGCGCCAGCCGGACACGGCAGAGGTTTTGGTCCGAGGCGCCGTCATCGACCTGCCCGACACCGACGCAGCCTGGACGGTGACCGCCACTTGGGCTCAGCGCACAGCCTGCGACGTCGACGTCGTCGCCTTCGCGCTCGACGTGAATGAACAGGTGCCAGGCGACGAGGACTTTGTCTTCTACGGCGCACCCGAGCACCCGGACGGCACCGTACGGCTTGCCATGGACGGCCCGACCGAGCAGGCCGTCACCGCCGATTTGGAGCGTCTGCCGCTGGAAATCCGCCGGGTCGTCGTTGCCGCCGCGATCGACGGCGCCGCGACATTCTCCGACGTCGGCGCCGTCGAGATCACTGCGACCAGCGGGGTCGGCGCGGCCTCGATCGCACGGGCCACCCTGGACGCCGCAACCACCGAGCGCACCATGATCCTCGCCGAGGTCTACCGCCGTGGCGACGGCTGGCGGCTGCGTGCCGTGGGGCAGGGCTACGACCATGGTCTGACCGACCTGGCCCGGGGCTACGGCGTCGACGTCAGCGAATGACGCAACGGGCCCCTCGATGTGTGTGTGGGTTGGGGGCCGTCTGTGCAGCGGATGCCCGACAGCCGCCCCGTGCCCGGACTCGTCTGTCGAGCTGGGCGCGGGGCGGAGCTGGTTTTACGTTGGTCAGGTTGTCTTGGGCTGGGAGTCTGCGAGGTCGTTCAGGACCGCATTGACCACCGGCCAGCACATGTTCAGTGTGTCGCGGTCCGGGGCATGAGCCTCGCGAATCTCAGCGCGTGGGTGGACGAAGTTGCGGTACCTGCGCAATTCGTGGCAGAAGCGTTCGACGTCGGAGCCGATCCATCCGGCCTCGTGGCAGGTCTTGATCAGGGTGTCCAGGCTGACGTTGTCCGGCGATTTGTTGCCGAGCAGGGATGCGTCGCGTTCCTGCACCACGTGGACCAGGACGCCTTCGAGGAGACTGCCGAGCATGATGATTGCGGCTACATGGGCGCCGTTGGCGTAGCAGGTGCGTGCCTCGTCCAAGCGGTGCTGGAGGAGCCCGGCCATCTTCTGGTCGTTGATGAGGTCTGACATGGCTGCCCTGAGTTCGACCGGGCCCTGGTTGCCCGGGTGGGCGAGTGAGGGGTCGCAGGCGATGAGGCGGGGACGGCCGCCGGGGTTCTCCAGGCGTACGCCCTCGTGGATGAGGAAGGCGTTGACGGCGGAGACGACGGCGGGGAGCTGCTCGGGTTCGTCGAGGTATTCGCGTGGGTCGGCGAGTCGGAGCAGGACCTTCGCCAACTCGGTGGGGTCGTCCCGGCGTTCGGTGAGACGGGCCAGGGTCCAGTCCATGCGGTAGCCGTCGTACTCCGGAACCTGTTGCCAGCCGGCACGTTCCAGGAACTGCGCGATTTCATAGCTCTTCCGGTAGTAGAGGTGGTCGTCGCCGCAGATGACGCGGGCCAGCTCCTGCAGCGTGTTGGCGTCCAGGACGCCGAGTGGGGACTGCGTGGTCATGCCGACCCTTCCGTACTGGGGATATCGGTTTCGTCGTCTTCTGCCATGTCGAGGGCAGCGATCGGATCGGCCGCGTCCGGGCCATCGGATGAGTCCGGCAGGTCCTCGGTCAGCTCCTCGTCGGTGGAGAGGTCGAGGGGGGTCCACTTCACTCCGGCGGACGAGGAGGTGGGCGTGGCATGAGACCGGTCGCCGACGTCACCGGACGTGGCCGGACGGATGCCCAGCCGGTCCAGTTCCTCCCACAGGCCGGTCAGGGCCTCCTCGGGGTCGAACCGGAATTCGCTTTCGGGGATGCGCCAGAACGTCCAGCCGACCCTCTGGAGTTCGCGATCACGCTGCTGGTCGTGCCGGATCTGTTCGGGCGTCGAGTGGTACCGCTCGCCGTCGCACTCCACGGCCAGGCGCCCCCGCGCCCCCACAACGACGAGGTCGATGCGCTTGCTTCCTGCCGGGTACTGCGGGATGACGTGATACCCGCGGGCCTTCAGACGCAGGTAGACGTGCTGCTCGAAGAGCGATTCGAACGGCTTCTGCGGGACCTCGCTCGACACCTCCCCGATGTCGTCGGAGTTGGCCAGCGCTGCCGGTGGGTTCTCCATGTAGGCAAGGAGGTTGAGGCGGAGGTCTCCGGACTTCAGGCGGTCCGGCGGCACCGAGTAGAACAGCCGCATCTGGTCCTGGGCGCGGGACGCGGCGACGTTGTAAGCCTGTCGCTCGCTGCGCGCGCCACCCGCGATGCGTGGCGGGTCGGTCGCGACCATCGACAGCAGGATGACATGGCGTTCGTCTCCCTGGAACGATGCGGGGTTGCCCACACGTATCTGGTGGCGTTCGCGCACAGGCGCCGGAATGCGCTCGTTGATCAGCTGTTCCAGGAGCTTGACTTGGCCCACCGGCCCTTGAAGGGCGATGACGCCCATGGTCTTGTCCCGGTAGGTGGGATCCTCCACCAGCTGGGCCAAGCAGTCGACGATGGTCTCGGCTTCCTTCGGGTTACGCAGTCGGCTGTCGCGTCCCTGGGTGACGGCTCCGTCGACGAAGTGCGTCACGAGCGGATCGAGGCGGTCACCGCCGTACTGGCGCAGTGGCTGCAGTTTGTTGTTGTAGAAGGTCTGGGAGGACCAGCCGATGATCTCCGGCATGCACCGGAAGTGCTCCTCCAGCCGGATCACCTTCGGGAAGAACGTGGACAGCAGCTGATAGAGGTTGGTGGCGGGGCCGTAGAGAGTGCGCAGGCTCGGAGGCATGTCCGGCAGGTGGGAGATGAGCCGGTCGTGGATCGCCTGGTGACGGCCCATGCCGCTGAGCGAGGGCGCGCACTGCTTGTCGTCCCCCACGACGATCACGCGAGGAGCGAGCCACATCAGGAACAGCGCGTCCATGCCGGCCTGGCTCGCTTCGTCGACGATGACCACGTCGAACGCGTCCCGCTTGGGCGCCACCATCTCGGCGACCTGCGAGATGGGCATGACCCACGCCGGGACCGCTCCCTGCGCCGTCCGCATGGCGTCGTGCGCTGCGGCACGGTAGCGGCCCGCGCTCCGGCCCTTGCCCTTGCCGTACGAGGCCATATGGGTGCGATATGCCTGCAGCGCGGACCGCTGCTCCTGCGTCATGGGCTCCAGGCAGTGCAGCCGACCCCAGGTGGCGGCGAGTTCACCGGTCAGATCCTCCAGGTTCCTTTCGCACTGGGCCAGTTCGCCTTCGAGCTGACGCTCACGGCCCGGGGTGCGCCGGCGGCGTACGAACGCGGAAGCCACAGACCAGGCCCACGCCTCGGCCAGTGAGTCCAGCCGCGCCTCCCACGCCGGATCGTCGGCTTCCTGCGTCAGCCGGTCGGCGAGCAAGGGATGTGCCCTGCGAACGCTGTCCAGGAGCACGGCGCAGCGGCGTCGACGATGCTCACGTCTGTGGGCGTCCCGCAGTGCTTCGATCTCCTTGGTGTAGCGGTCGACGTCCTGTTCTCCGACAGCCTGGGCGGCGGCCAGTGCTTCGGAGGCGGGGTGAGAACCTTCCACCGGCGTGCGGAGCTGCTCCTCCCACGCGCCGAGCCGGGCCATGGCCTCATCGGCTGCCTGCCGACCGGAGAGGGCGGCCAGCGCGGTGGTGAAGTCCTGCCAGGCAACGCGGGAGGTGAGCGCGATATGCAGGCCGTGGCGTACGAGCAGTTCGTCGATGCGGTCTCGGGCGGCGCCGAACGCGTCGACGTGCTTCAGACGTGCGTATGCCTCGGCCAGGGAGGCCAGGCGGAGTGCCAGCGGCCCATCAGAAATGGGAACTTTTACCTGCGCCCACCGCTCCGAGAGCGTGGCAACAACCGAGTGTGCGCGCAGGTGAGTGAGGACGGAGTTGAGATCCTCGAGCGTTTCGGGCGAGTGACCGTCCACGGTGCAAGTGTCGAGGAGCTCCTGAGCGGCCTTCTGCGGCTTCGCGGCGCGGAAGCTTCCGCGAGGACGCAGCTTGCCGCCCGAGGCGAGATGGTCGCGCAGCGCCGAGCCCGTCGAGACCATCGCATCGGCGTGGTGCGCGGAAAGTTGCTCGGGGACGATGATGCGCTGCATACCTTGCTCATCCAACTGCTGGGAGACTGTAGTGAGTTGATCGGCCAGTCCGGAGACCCGACGCCACAGGAAGAGGTTCTCGCGGGAGAGCCGGTCCGTAAGGGCCTTGGTGGTCCACTTGCTTGTGTCCCATTGCCTGGCCGACGGCGGCAGACCGAGGTGGTGCAGGGCCGTATGGCAGTCGCCCGCGAGTGAGGTCAGCTCATCAGCGACGGGAGCGTGGAGCTGCGCGAGCTGATCGCGAATGGCAGCCGCTTCGGGCGAGAGGCCGTCATCGGTGACGCGGCTGGCCGCGAGTGCCTGGGCCAGGTCCTCGGAGGTGGGGAGCGTGTCCGGATCGGGCAAGGTGCCGCCCGCGCGTGGCTCCGCCGCGCCGTCGCGCAGCAGGATGAGCAGTTCTGCGGCCTGGGCGGGGGAGAGCGGGGGCATGGAGAGGGATGGCCCTTGGTCCGGAACCATGCCGATCCAGGAGTGACGTTCAGCGTTGTCGCACACACGCTGCACGATGGATGCGAGGGTGCCGGCGTAGCCGGGCGCGACCTCAGGGCGCCGGTAGACCTCCGCCTCCCGTAGGGCGATCACCTGCTCGCTGAGCGAGTTGATCCGTCCCCGCACCTCCTCACGGCGTGCGGAGAGGCGACGGATCTCGTCCCGAAGCTGATCGGGGTCACTGGCGGCGACCTGATCCGTCAGGGCGTTGATCGTGCGTTCCAGTTCGTCCGCCCCGTCCTGCCGAGCGGAACTGAGGAGGAGGACGCATAAATCCCTTACAGCAGGCGGCAGTTTGTCCCGCAGAACCGTCAGAGCCTGGTCGCGGGCACTGGTCACCAGGACCCGCTGTCCCTGTGCGAGCAGTGCGGAGACCAGGTTGGCGATCGTATGCGTCTTGCCGGTACCCGGCGGACCCTGCACCACGACGCCTGTGTCGTGCTCCAGTCGTCGCAGCACACTGCGTTGCCGCTCGTTGGTCTTACCCGGGAAGAGCGGGTCGTCCCCGAAGAGGGGCGGGACCTCGCGGCCGCCCCAGTTCGCGCGCTGCTCGGAGTCCAGGGGCAGTACGAGCTGGGCGAATCCCAGGGGCGCGTGTGCCTCAGAGGCGACACTGTCCGCGATGCGGTCGTAGAAGCTCAGCAGCGCATTACGGTCCCGCGGACGCAGCACCAACGCCGGCGCGTACGTGAGGCGGGCGCCTGTCTCCGGCTCGCGCGGAGGCTGCCACTCGGCGCTGAAGGCAACAGGACGCTGCAGCACCCGCTCCTGCCACTGGGCCAGCTGGTCCAGGGCCTCCGATGCCAGCAGGTGCATCGACTGGGCGGCTATCTCCTCCGCGAGCGCGGCCGAGCGCTCCGGAGCCCAGCCGTCGTCGGTGTCGAGGAACGCCTGATCCTCAAGCCGCACCGCGCCCTCGGACATGAGACGGACCGTGAGCCGGGCAGTTTTGCGATCCACCGAGGTCTCCACTCGGTGCGTGAGCAGATGGCGGTGGACGGTGTCCATGCGCGGATCGCTCCACGTCAACAGGCCGGTAGCAAGCACGAGTTCGAGCTGGTCGTCCTGCTGAGTGAGCTTCTGGTGCCAGTGGTAGACCTGCTCGTACAGCTCCCGCAGGGATCGCTCCGCACGCTCTCGCTCCGCCCACCGGCGCCAGCGGTCGAGCCACGGACCGTAGGCCCGCAGCACTTCGGCCGCATCCTCGCGGCGGACGGTGTGATCGTCTGCTTCCTCCCACCACTGACGGCCGTCCGCGGCGCGCACCAGTTCCCGCCCCGGCCCCTCCATGGCGAGTGGAGGATCACCGCCATCCGCATCCCGACACCGCTCTGCGGATATCCACCCCTCCAGCGCCTCCGGCAGGGACGGCGGTGCCGTTTGCGGCACGTGGTCGAGTGCGAGTAGTAGGCCGTCGACTCGATCCGACGGGCGTCGTACGGAGGCGGGCAGGTTGGCCAGCCAGATGCGCTCCCGTGGGCGGCGGTCGTCGCGGAGACGGTTGTGGCTGCTCTGGACGACTTCTTTGAGGAAGCCGATCAAACCGGTGGTCTGTCCGATGACGTCAGGGTCGTTCGCGGCAGGTCGTGGCACGTTCACCTTGCTCCCCTCGGCTGGTGGCGAACGTTTCAGAATGGGGTTGCCGGACAGGCTGGACAACGCGCTTCAAGAGAATGGCGCGATATGCGTGGCGCATAGGCCGATTCGACATGCTGCCCTGATCAGTGCGTCGGTGAGCGGTGCGAACGCATGTCCGGGCACGCACCAGTCCGCTGTCCACTGTGGGGTCGCGTCGCCGCCGAAAGGACATCAGCCACTGGCTGATCTGTGCCCTTACCGAAGCCTCCACGCCTGCCGAGACTGCTGCTCAGGACGTGGGGAGGACTTGGGTGGCGGTGCGGAGTCGACGTCGGTCGGGCGCGCGGAAACGCCGAGAGCAGCGGCTCAAGCTGGGGTTGATCGGCGTGGTCGTCATCCTCGTTCTACTGGTCGTGTTCTGGCAGGTGATCTGGCCGTACGTCGTCGGTGGGCTCGTTCTCGTCGGGAGTGTCTCCGGCGGGTGGTGGCTGTGGCGTATGAATCGATCTATCAAAGGGCGCGATGACCAGTGGCGGCATGAGGAGGCACTCAAGGCCGCCCGCCGATCCCTCATCGAAGTGGATGCGATGTCGGGCAGTGAATTCGAGGACTTCGTCGTGGGCCTGTGCCGACGCGACGGATGCACTGAGGTTCGCCGGGTCGGTGGCTCGCACGACGATGGCGCGGACGTGCTGGGGCGTCTGCCGGACGGCCGGAGCATGGTGATTCAGTGCAAGCGCTACTCACCGAAGAGCAGGATCCCGAGCCGCGAGGTCCGGGACCTTCTGGGCTCAAGGGTTCACTTTAAGGCCGACGTCGCGATCTTCGTTACGACGACGTACTTCACCGGACCGTCCGAGCGGACCGCGGTACAGAACGGCGTCATCGCGGTCCACCGCGACCATCTCGGTTTGTGGAACGACGGTGCCTCGCTTCTGTCTCTCAGCGAGGTGAACGGGGCGGGACAAGGTGACCGTAGGCATCGTGCGCGATACAAAGAGACATACGAGTAGGACAGGTTGGCGCTCGTTCCCAAGGCATCCCCGACCTGCCTCGCAGTTCTTCCCCCAAGCCTCACCCACCCCTGTTCCCCCATGAGTTGACGAGCCACACCCATACCCGCCGCCGTGTTGAACCCCGTTCTCGACCTCCTGTTCATCCGAGCCACCCTGGCCAGGGCCGAACCGATCACGCCCCGCATGCGCCAGCTGTGCCTCGAAGGCGACAAGCTCGCCTGGGCTTGACGTCCGGCCCGGACAGCAGGTGCGTGTCCTGGTCGGCGGGCTGACCCCGCGGACGTACTCCGTGTGGCGCTACGACCCCTCTGGCGCTGTCGAGTTGTGCTTGCTGGACCACCCTGAGGGCGGGCCGGGGGCCACGTGGGGACGGAGCGTCCGCGTTGGCGAGCAGGTACGGCTACGCAAGCCCGAGGGCACTTCACCCTCCGCCCCGACGCCACCCACCACGTCTTCGTCGGGGAGGAGAGCCTTTGGGGCGATGCTGGACGCGCTGCGCGAAGGGGCGCGGATCTCGGGGTGCGTGGAGACGGACATGATTGCTGACCAGCTCCCGATGCACTACGGCACCGACTCGACTGGCTGACCAGGGCGGCACCTCACTCCCGGACGGGGTACCTCGCCTCGCGCCCGAGCCGGGCGGGGTCGCATACGTCGCCGGGGAGGCGCGCACCGTTCAGGCCGTACGTCAGCTGTTGGTACAGGAGCTGGGCTGGGACCAGCGCTCGGTGCTCACCAAGCCGTTCTGGGCGCCGGGCAAGAAGGGACTGGAGTAGGGACCGGAAGCCACGCTCAGGCGGTACTCCGTATCTGTTGGGCAAGAAGGGGGACAACGCCCGCTGGAGCCGGATCGCGTGCCGTCGGTTCTCCACCTCGCGATATCGTCCGCCGCCTCGCGCACGAGGCAACCGTTAACCGCCATCTCGCGCGGTGGACTGGCCGAGCCGGCATCCTCGCTCTCCCGCTTGGCGGCCTGCTCAACTGATGTCGCCAGATCGGTGACAGTGGTTGGCGTGCTGCCGCGGTCCGTTGGCGCCAACTTGCAGATGCCGTCTTGGCCGGGTGGGATCAGTCGGTGTCCGGGGCGTCGGATTCTTCGAGGAGGCGGCTCGCGAGGTCGTCGGCCCACTCCACGGCCCAGGCGCGCAGAGCGGTGATGGTGGCCTCGTCGAGGCCGTAGGCGGTGAAGGCTTCGTCGTCGGTCCACTCGGCGCCCGTTAGGTTCGCCTGGAGGTCCTCGCCCTCGAAGCGACCGCGGGCGTGACGTCGGCCGAACTCCTCCAACTCGGCATTCGTCCAGTGGCGGGACGCGGCGAACACGTCGATCAGGTCGCGTGGCGCTCCGCGGTCGGCGAGGGCACGGACCTTGGTCCCGATCACGTCCTCCTCGGCGAGGACAGGCCCGTACGGGCTCTGGGCGACGGGCCGCCAGAAGATTTCCTTGAGGATGTCGACTTCGCACTCCTGCCCGGTGGCGGGATCCGTCACGGTGAAGCGAGCGGACAGCGGGGCAGTCTCCAGCGCCTGCACCTTCCAGCCCCGGGCTGTCAGGCCGCTGCAGAGCGCGGCTGCGATGTCGGCCATGGGCGCCGGGTTCTCGGTGGCGACATCGAGGTCCTGGCTGGGGCGGTTCACGAGGCGGTGCGCCCGCACGGCGTACCCGCCGGTGAGGACCAGGGGATACGGCGAGCCGAGGGCGATCACATCCGCCAGGAGCCGCGTGTGCAGCTCCGGCATGTCCGTCACGCGGCTGCCCGGGTGCGGGAGGCGAGCTCGGGGAAGGCGTCCTCCCACACGGTGCGCACGGTGCGGCCGATGAGGGTGCGCAGTACGGGCCATAGCTCGAGGAGCAGATCCCGGTTGAGGTAGCGGGGCAGGTCGTCGTGCAGGCCCTCGTGCAGGACGGTGCGGTACAGGCCCATGCGCTGGCGAGGTTTGTCCAGGTCGTACGAGGTCATCCCGGACCATGCCAGGTGCAGCGGCAGCTCCACGACCCCGTGGGCCGGTCCGTGCAGCTCGTCCAGTGACTCCGGCAGACGGCGCCGGAACTTTTCCCGGTACAGCGCGAGGTCCTCGGCGTCTGCGCCCGAGAGGTTCCTCGGCCCGGGTCCGGTGTGCTGCGGGTGGGAGGCCATGCCTCCATTATGGCGGCCGCACAGGGGCGGGGGTTGGTGGCTTCAACCAAGGAGTCAATGTCACTGTCTGTGTCCGTTGCAGATGGGGGCAACGGCGCTCGGCGGCAGGCTTTGCGGGGGACGGGATAGGGATGGAGTCGCTGGCGCAGGGCCCGTGCCGTCGGCTGATTCTCCCCGGATTCTCCCCAGCGGCTTCAGGAGGTAAAAGTGCTGGTCAGAGGCATAACGGAGGCAGGTGGAGGAGATCACCCGCATCACTTCTCCCCAGAGACTCCCCAGGGCTGATTTCGCCCCGATCCGTGACTGGTGCGAGAGTAAAGGCCGCACAAGAGCTGAGCTCGGCAAGAGGGGCTCAGAGCCAATCTCGCCGCTTGAAGATGACGTACAAACTGGTGCAGACCACCGCCATCAGGACGATCGCAAAGGGGTATCCGAACACCCAGTGCAACTCTGGCATGTGCTCGAAGTTCATTCCGTAGATCGTTCCAACCAGTGTTGGGGCGAACAAAATGGCCGCCCACGACGAGATCTTCTTGAAGTTGTCTACCGGGACGCTCTGACCTGCGGAGATGTGGCAATTACCGACTCTGACCTGCGCGGATAGTCCTTTCAGGTTCTTTCGGGATCGTGCCGCGTTGTGCAGTCGATTCTCCCCACGCGCTCCCCAGCGCGGCTCATACTCCCCAGATTCTCCCCAGGATGGCTGCCGGATGATAGCGGTTGAGCGTGATCTTGAGTGCTCGCCTAATGGGCTTGCTGGTCACGCTTCGTGAGCGATGCCAGGACGGAAGATGCCGGGGCACCGCCGAAGAGACTGTCGTGCGCACACCAGGGCGCCCTCGTGGTCAGATGTCCCGGAAGGGACCAGCGAGCGCTGTGACCTGCCGCGATGGGCGATCACTCCTCTGACGTGCACGAATGGCCTTTCGGCTGTTTCACGCTCGTACCCGCTGATGCGGCCGGAAGTCCCAGGGAACTCCCACTGCGCAGCCACCGAGGGGCTAGGCGCAGGGCAGCAACCCGACGCCGTACAGCGAACGGCCCGTTGCTCGCGCGCGGGAGGCGAGTGACCGTGATGGATGCGGCCCAGGGGTTCCTTGCGGCGGCGCCCGTTGTCACGCGCCGCCGCCGGCGGAGGATGAGAGTGAGTGCTCAGCGCGGGTATGTGTTCACTAGGCACCGACCGCGGCGAGGAGTTCGACCCGTGAGGGTCCCGGATCGGTGTAGTGCGGGGCCTTGCGGCCGAGTTCGGCGACCTTTCCCTCCAAGCGGGGGTCGGTGAACGCGTCCTCGGCGGTCGCCAGCAGCGAGCCGATGTCCGCGAAGGCCCGCAGCAGCTCGGGGTCCCGCAGCTTGGCGGTGTCCAGCGCTCTGCTGAAGTGCCAGTCGCGGTCGTCGGTCTCGTACGGGACCGGGATGTCGCGTATGGCGGCGTCGATCTCGGCGAGCCGGTGCCGGTCCCAGTCGGCCAGGCCCTGCTGGATCGGGGCCAGGGAGGTCCGGTGAACTCGTCGAACCGCAGGGCGAGTTTCTCCGGCTCGTCGGGGCCCGCCGTGCGCAGGAGGTCGCGCAGGGCGGTGGCGTGCAGGGCGCCCATGGACATGCCCAGGCCGAAGAGCGGATTGGTGGTCGCCCAGGCGTCGCCGACGCTCAGCACTCCGGTCGCCACCGGCCGACCGTCGATCACGAAGCGCCGGTGCCTGCTCTCCATGCCGGACATGGCCATGATCCCGCTGATCGGCTCGCCCTCCTCGGCCAGATACGCGACGTCGGGGAACAGCGCCACCGCCCGGTGCCAGGCGCCGGTTTCGTGCAGCCCCCGCAGCGCGCGGTCGCGGCGGGACACCCCCACGGACAACGCCCACGTCCCCGCGTCGCCCTCGATGGCGACGGTCGTCACGCTGTCGTAGTGGGCAACCCGCCAGACCGGCATCTTCGGCAGTCGGCCGTCGGGGGAGCGGAAGTACCGGGTGTAGGCGAGGAATCCGTTCTCGGCGCGCTCCTCCACCGGTCCGGGGGCGCCGAGGTCCCGGAGCATCCCGCCGAGCGGCGAGTTGCGGCCGCCCGCGTCGACGACCAGGTCGGCGTGCACGGCCTCGCCGCCACGGGTGAGCACCCCGGCGACATGCGGCCGTCCTGGCACCCGCTCGTGGCCGGTCAGCAGTGCGGAGACGGCCGTGTCACGGCGGACGGAGAGCCCAGGGGTGCGGGCGGCCACGGCGGCGAACGCGGCCTCGACGACGGGACGCCGGGCGGCCATCATGGCGAACCGCTCATCGCCCGGACGCCGACCGCCGATGGTGTCCAGACCCCACGCGCCACTGAGCAGATTGCACGGCTCACCGCCCAGTGCCGTCAACTCGGAGACCACCTCCGGCAGTTCGTCCACCAGGGTCCGGAACGCCGCCGGCAGCAGGATGTGCGGATGCCGGAACTGGCCGACCCCGGGCCGCTCCCACGCGTCCCACGCCTCTTCCGCGCCGCCCCGGGGAGCGCCCGGATCCCGGTCCAGTACCGTGACCCGATGCCCCTCGCGGGCCAGCAGCAGCGCGGCCGTCATACCGACGGGCCCGGCTCCCACCACAACTACGTGCATGTCAGTGCCTCCTGGTGTCGATCAGCCGATCAGTCGATCAGCGACAGGAGCCACCCTCGGTCCGCTCGATGCTCACCCACCAGACAGGTCCGGTGCCCGCAGTTGCTCGTTCCTGCTCGCGGCTGCTCACCCGGTCACCGCGATGTCAGCGCGTGTCCGTCCCGTAGATCTCCCGACGCCACAGCGCGTCGCAGACCCGTGCGATGCCCACGCTCAGGTGTCTGCGATAGGTGCTGAAGGGCAGCCCCAGCCGCGCGGCGACCGCCTCCTGGGTGGGCGCGCCGTGCAGATAGGTCGACGCCACCGCCCGGTGGTACTTCTCGCCACCCCGCTCCGCGCGCAGC
Source organism: Streptomyces sp. NPDC050211 (assembly GCF_040656035.1). NCBI lineage: Bacteria > Bacillati > Actinomycetota > Actinomycetes > Kitasatosporales > Streptomycetaceae > Streptomyces > Streptomyces sp. NPDC050211. Next base: position 413,184 of record NZ_JBFALC010000001.1, on the reverse strand, counting down.
GCGTCGACGGCCTCGGCCAGGAGGTCCGCCAGTTCGGCCCCCGGCCCGGCGGTCAGCCTGCTGCGGGCGAGCGGGTTCAGCGCGAGATCCTCCGCCCGTGACAGCGCGCGCAGTGCGTCCCGTACGGCGGTGTCGAACTCCGGCCGGGACAGTACGGCGTACTCGGCGCTCCGCCCGGAGACCACGGCCGGTGTCTGGGGGACGCCGGGCATGCCCGACAGCATCAGCCGGGTCCTCTGCTCCGCCCACGCCCGCACCGACCGCGTCCGCCAGTCGATCGTGTACAGGTCGTACGTGAGGTGCCCGACCCGCGGTCGGTTCCCGATCGTCGTCAGACCGAGGCTCGTCAGATAGGGCCGCCAGAAGTCCCCGGAGCGGATGGCGACGTACATCCAGGCCACCCGCCCCTCGGCGCGGGCGACCTCGGCCACACCCCGCCACTGGTGGAGGTCCTCGACCGGTGAGATCTTCGGGTAGCGCGGCGAGGTCAGGGAGAAGCGGGCCATCGCCAGATGCTCCCCGTCACGCAGTGCGGCAGTGCTCCGGGTGTGCGACCAGGCCGCCGCGACCACGGGGTCGACGTCCTCGCCGTGCGGCTCCGTCAGCTGCAGCCAGGCCGAGAAGCCCACGATCTCGTCGTCCCGCGTGGTGCGGCAGACCCGGAACGCCTCCGGCTGCCGGTCCAGCCAGAAACGGGCGGCGGCCGCCGAATCGGGCCCTTCGACCTCGGTCACCAGGTCCAGAACCGTGGCGTGGTCCGCCGGTTCGCAGGCGGTCGACACCACCTCGCCACCGCGCCAGCTGTTGTAGTCGGCCATGTGCCGGACGGTCCGGTACAGGAACATGAACGCGCCGACGGCCGGGAGCATCCCGCTCTCGGGAGCCGACCGGATCTGTTCGAGCAGGTGGAGGCTGAGCCGACCATGCAGCTCGGCGAAGCCCTCGGGGTCGCGCCAGCGCAGGTCCGCCTCCAGCACCTCACGTACCACGTCGTGCGGGAACAGGCCGTGCCGGGCGGACTCGACGAAGGGCAGGCCGCGCAGCCAGGCGAACATCGGCGCCGCTTCGTCCCCGAGTACGGCACGCAACAGCGTCTCGGTGGTCACGTACGCGTGGGCGCATACTTCCAGGGCCCGGCGGTGCACCGGAGAGGGGACCTCACCGATCAGCCGGGGCAGCAGGGTGGCGATCGCGTCCCGGCTCGGCTCCCAGCCCGCCGATCCCGCCGCGTCCCGTACCGCCACCGCCGCCGCGAGCGCCAGGGCGAGCGGGTGGCCACCGGTGAAGGCCAGCAGGGCGGACCGCGTGACCTCCGGCACGCCACGGGCGCGCAGGAAGGCCGTGGCCTCCTCCGGGGCGAGGTTGCGCAGCGCGACCGTGTGCAGCAGATCGGCCCAGCCCGGATCGGAGACCCACCCGGCGTCCGGTGGCTGCCGCCCCGCGACGACCACCAGCGCGTCGGCCGGCAGCCGGACCAGGAACCGGTCCCGCAGCCAGCCTTCGAGCCCCTGACAGCGCTCGAAGGTGTCGACGAGCAGGACGGACCGCCCGTCGGTGAGTACCGCCCCGGCCTCCTTCTCGAACGCCTCGGGCGTGGGCTCCATGAGCCGGCCGTCGACCTCGACCACCTCACGTCCCGCCGCCCGCGCCTCGGCGGCGAAACGGCGCAGCAGCATGGACTTCCCGATGCCGCCGGGCCCGTGCACGTAGAGCACCGCGGGCGCCTTCGCCTCGCCGGACAGTGCGGAGCGGAAAAGGCCCAGCTCGGCCGCCCTCCCCGTGAAGACGCGGTCCCGCGCCTGCTGTACCTGATCCCCCACGCTGTTCGCGCCACCGCTCATGGAGCCCCCCTTCCCCGGCCGTGACCCACACGACCAACGGCAGACTCACACCACAAGGGTCCGCCAGCAAACTGACGGGCCCTCAGGAGTGCGGTGGGGCTGGGACTTTACGATGGCCGGTGGTCGAACCGGCCGCGTGGAGGCCTGGGTGCGGTCACGACCCCTGGGCGGCGGACCTCAGCGCCTCCAGCCATGCCCTCAGAGAGCCTTCCAGGGCCGTGCGCATCCCCTCCGGGTCGGCTTCCACCGGTGCGCCTGCCCAGGATTCGAGGGTGGTGACGACCGTGCCGTCCCCGTCCGGCTCGAAGATCCAGACGTGGACGCCCTCGATGCCGTGGGCCGGGCCGCCCCACACGGTGCGGCGCAGGGGGCGTACCTCCATGACGCGTGAGCTGATGCTCAGGCCCGCCGTCTCCCAGTCGAAGACGCTGCCCTTGGCGAAGTCCCCGGGCAGGTGGGCCTTGTCGATGCCCGCGTTCCAGCGCGGCCAGGCGTTGACGTCGGTGTGCAGGGCCCAGAGCGTCTCGGGGGTGGAGTCGATGGTGGTGGTCAGCTCAACGATGACGGGGGCCGAACGGTCGATGTCCTTCACGGCTTCTTCCCTGCTTCCTTCTCTGCTTGCTTCTCTGCGAATGGGGCGTACAGGGTGCTCAGCCCCGGTCCGCGATCCAGGAACCGTGGATTCCGGCGGCGACCCGGCGCGGCAGGTGCACGGTGGCGACCGGCGCGGCCGTGATGTCGGTGGCGTCCAGGACGAGGAGCTGGGAGGCGTCCGTGTGCAGGTCGCTGACGACGGTCAGCAGATAGCCGTCGTCCTCGGAGGTGCCGCGCTCGGCGGGTACGAAGACCGCCTCGCTGGGCAGCCGCCCGTCGCCCACGCTCAGGACGGAACGGGCCCCGGTGGTGCGGTCGTACTTGACGACGCCGAAGTTCCCGACGCCGCGGTCGTCCGGGAACGAGATCGCGTACTGGTAGCGGTGCCTGCGGCCGGTGAGCTCCTCGTTGATGGTGGGGAACTCCACGACCAGGTCGTCGACGGTCTGCTCGCGTACGGTGCCGGCGACCAGGTCGATCACCCACTGCCGGTTGAGGGAACGGGAGTTGGGCGTGGCCCCGCGCTCCGGTGCGCCCACCCACCAGTTCCAGGACCGCCGGTAGCCCTCCCGGTCCACGGTGGGGCCCTCCAGCACGATGCGCCCCCGGTCGTCCTCGTAGGCGTTGGCCGCGTGCAGCATCGACCCGGGCTCGATGCCGAACCACCGGACCTGCGCGGCCCCGCCCTCCCCGCGCGGCAGCACACCGATCCGGGCCGGCTGCTCGTCCTTCCAGGCGTAGGGGATGCCCGAGGTCTCGGTGGGGTCGAAGGTCACCGTTCCCTCGACGAAGACCACGTACCGCTCGGTGAGGGCGAAGTCGTGCTTGAGCGACGCACTGGCGCCCGGCACCTCCTCGCTGCGCAGCAGTTCGCCCTTCTCCGAGGTGACGTGGTGGGTCAGATACGGCGGGAACGGCGACGAGCTGAAGAAGTGCAGTTCGCCGGTGGCTGGGTCCTGCTTCGGGTGCGCGGTCATGACGCTGGTGAGCTTTCCGTCGAAGTCGTACGGCCCGACCGTCTCCAGCTCCGGCGTCAGCTCGAAGGGCAGGTTGGACTCGCACAGCGCCAGCAGCCGGCCGGCGTGCTCGATGACGTGGGTACCCGCGGTGCTGGCCGTCAGATCCGGGCCGTGCTCGGTCATGTACGGCGCTCCGTCCAGCGCCGGCGTGCGGACCCAGCGGTTGCGGTACCACTCGGCACGCCCGTCGCGCAGCCGGATGCCGTGCACCATGCCGCTGCCTTTGAACCAGTGGGTGGGGGTGACTCCCGGCTTGGGGTTGTGGCCGTTGCGGATCAGCCGTCCGGACAGTTCGGGAGGCAGAAGCCCCTCGACGCGCAGGTCATGGGCGGTGACCTCGTCGACGTGCGGGGTGTAGTGGCCGGTCAGGTAAGGCTTCATGAGAGTTCCTTCTCTTCGATCGGTTCGCTGGTACGGGTGGTGGCGTGGGTGCCGATCCTTCGGTGGGCGGCTGCGCCGATCGCGGCCAGTACGGCGATGAGGGCCGCGCCGACGAGGGCGCGGCGGTAACCGTGCGCCAGGGCTGCCGGGCCGGCCGCACCGGCGGTACCGGCCGCCGGTGCCGCGAGGGAGGCGAGGACCGCGAGGCCCAGGGCCCCGCCGACCTGCCGTGTGGTGTTGACGAGCCCGCCCGCCACGCCCACGTGATCCGCGTCCACGCCGGTCACGCCGAGCGCGGTCAGGGGCACGAAGGCGAGACCGAGGCCGAGGCCGATCAGCACGGTCGGGCCGAGCAGGTCGGTCAGGAAAGTGCCGTCGAGCGGCAGGCGGGCCAGCCAGAACAGTCCCGCGGCGAGGAGCGCGAAGCCGGGCACGAGCGTTCCCCGCAGCCGTCCGGCCAGCGCGGAGGCCGCCATGAGGGCCGCGGCCAGCGGGAGTTGGGTGAGTCCGGACTCCCACGGGTCGTAGTCGAGGACCTTCTGCTGGTAGAGCGGCAGGAAGAAGAAGGTGCCGAGCCACACCATGCCGAGCGGCAGCATGAGCAGATTGCCCGCCACGACCGACCGGTTGCGCAGCAGCGCGGGAGGGATCAGCGGGTTCTCCGCGCGGCGTTCGACCGAGACGAGGTTCAGCAGCAGGAACACCCCGGCCACCGGCAGCACCATGCCGAGCGTGGTGGACCCGTCCCGCGCGCCGAGCCCGTACACGAGCAGGACGAGGCCGGCGGTCAGGATGAGAGCACCCGGCAGATCGAGCTGACCCGTGCGGCCACGTGCGTCGCGGGGGACGAGGCGCGGCACGGACAGCAGCAACGGCACGGTGCCGATCGCGCTCACCGCGAAGACCGACCACCAGCCCACGGCGTCGGTCAGCACCCCGCCGAGGAGAACGCCCGCCGCGCCGCCCGCCGCAGTGGCCGCTCCCCACAGGCCGAGCGCCCTGCCGCGGACCGGGCCCGGCGGGGACTGCGCCAGCAGGAGGGCCAGGGCGGCCGGTGACAGCACGGCGGCGCCGACACCCTGCACCGCCCGCGCGGCGATGAGCGGTCCCGCCCCCGAGGGAATGCCCGCCGCGAGCGAACCGGCGGCGAACAGGGCGAGCCCGGTGAGGAACACCCTGCGGCTGCCGAACAGGTCGGCCAGCCGCCCGCCCACCGGCAGCAGGGCGCCGAAGGCGAGCACGTAGGCGCTCACGACCCAGGTCAGCGCGGACTGCCCGGAGCCGAGATCACTCCCGATGGCGGGCAACGCCACGTTCACGACGGAGGTGTTGAGGACGACGAGGAACTGTGCGGTGGTGAGCAGGGCGAGTACGGCACCGGAGCGCTGTGCGGGTGGATGCGGCGAGGGTGGGAGAGCAGCAGGCATGACGGCCTTTCAGGCGGCTGGCCCCGGTGGGCCGTTGGGCTGTCGATCGCGTCGGCGCTGCCATGCTGTCCCGGCCCGCGGGTCAGGCCCCAGGTCAGTCGGGTGCTCACTGGTGCTCAGTGCTGCTCGCCGATGACACATGGCCGCCCCACGCATCGACGTAGGCTGTGTCTGGTTTGTGTCGAAGCGCTTCACGCACGGGGGTTCAGGGGATGGCGACGGAGCGGGTGTCCGGCAGTCTGGCGGAGCGGCTGAACTCCGCGCGGGACAGGGCGTTCGTCGGGCGGTCGGCGGAGTTGAAGCGCTTCGGGGCCGCCCTGCCCAGGAGCCGGGCGCGGGGGCCGTCCTCTATGTGCACGGTCCCGGCGGAGTCGGCAAGTCGGCGCTGCTGAGGCGTTTCGCCGACGAGGCCCGCGACGCGGGGCGCATAGTCGTCGAGGCGGCGGGCGCGGACCCCGGGCTCGAACCCGTCGACGAGGCCGACCGGCCGGACGAGGCGGCCCTCACCCGGGCCGACTTCGACCGGGCGGTCCGTGATGCCCTGCGCGCCCTGCACCACCCCGACGACCTGCGGTCCAGCCCGCTTCTGTCCGGCCGTACGGTCGTCGTCGAGGCCGAGTACGGCAACAGCGATCCGGTGGACGCGCTCAGGCGCCTGCTCACCGAGACGGTCCAGGCGCTGCTCGACGAACCCCGAGGGGCCAAGGCGCACCGGGCGGTGGTGACGACCTTCCTGGAACGACCGCGCACCCAGGAGGCGGCCGCGCAGCGGCTCGGCATTCCCTACAGCACCTACCGGCGGCATCTCGCGCAGGGCATGGAGCGCGTGTGCGAGCTGCTGTGGGGGAGGGAGCGGAGCGGAACGCCCGGAGAGTGAGCAGGACTGAGCAGCGAAACGGGCTTCCGGGTGATCGGTCGTCCACGGCAGCGTGAGCGGCACCCACCAGACTCAGGAAGGCCGTGCATGAGCACCAAGACCGGACCCCAGCGCTACGCCGGCTCCAGCCGGGCGAACTGGTACCAGGACGACCAGCCCGGGGACGCGATGGAGGTCAACGTCGTCGTCCTGCACACCACGGAGGGCCGCACCCTGCCGGGCTACGGTGGCGGCTCTTCGGCACCGAACCTGACCGCGGTCCCCGATCTCGTGGCCAAGAAGCTGAGGTGGTACCAGCACTTCGACATCGAGACCTCCTCCCGGGCCCTGGTCAACCAGGGCGGCGGCGTCGAGACGAACACCCTGAACGTGTGTCAGGTCGAGCTGGTCGGCACCTGCGACCCCAAGACCCACGCCAAGTGGAAGGCCGCCGACCAGGCACACGTCTACTGGCCGGACGCCCCCGACTGGGCCCTCAAGGGCGTCGCCCGTTTCCTGGCCTGGATGCACGAGGAGCACGGCGTGCCGCTGACCGGCCCCAGGCAGTGGCCCGCGTATCCGACGTCGTACGCGGGTGGCGGCGGCCAGCGGATGACGGGAGCCCAGTGGACCAGGTTCAAGGGGGTGTGCGGTCACATGCACGTACCCGAGAACGTCCACGGCGACCCCGGTGCGATCGACTTCGCCCGCATCCTCAAGTACGCCAAGGCCGAGCTGGACCTGGACGACGACACCTCCGCCGAGAAGCCCGAACCGCCCGCCAAGCCGACGGTGCCCGCGTTCCCCGGCCGGAAGTACTTCCGCGACGGGGCCTCGAACCAACACGTCCTCCAGCTCGGCAAGCAACTGGTCAAGCGAGGCTTCAGCGACCACTACAAGGTGGGGCCCAGCCGGACGTGGAGCGAGGCCGACCGCCTCAACGTCCGCGACTTCCAGAAGTCCCGCAAGGAACTCCGCGGCGACGCCGACGGCCACCCGGGTCCGCTGACGTGGCGTCTGCTGTTCTCCTGACCTGCTTCCGGCCCGTCGGGCGTCGTGGATGAACTCGTCGTGCGGCGTGAGATTCCTGGCCGACGATGGTGCAGTCGTCGCACTACGTGCGTTCCCTGTCAAGTCGTGCGTGTTGAGGGCTCTCAGCCCGCTTGCCGGCCTCCGGGGGTGCACCCGGGAGGCCCCTCATGGGTTCCGGGCTGTGCCAGCTGGCCTGGAGCGCGGGATAGATCTGCTCGACGCGGTCGCGGTTGGGACTTGCAGAAACTCCGTCGCCGGTATGCACACACGTCAGAGCCCCGGTTGGTGATCACCGACCGGGGCTCTTCTGTGCCGTACAGCAGCGAAGTACAGCAACTACTTTGGATCTTGCTTCCCAAAGTGCTTGCCGAGCTTGCGCAGTGCCCGGCGGGTGGCCTCGGACGGGACATGCGTGTACACCTCCATCGTCACCGCGATCTTGCTGTGCCGAAGGATCTGCATCGCGACCGGAAGGTGCACGTCGAGGGCGGCGAGCTACGGCCTGGTCAGGCAGGCCACCTGGAGCGCGATCGCCTGCGAAGGTGGTCTGTTCAGCAGGCCGAGCGGGCGGCGCGCAGGATCAGTTCGGTGACGGGGGCCGGGTCGCTCACGGCGACCGCGTGGGGTGCGCGGACCTTGACAGTGTGGGCGTGGGCTCGTTCGGCCATCCACTGCTCGGCGGCCGGAGGGATGTTGCGGTCCTCGGTGGCGACGAGGCACCAACTGGGAAGCTTCTTCCAGGCTGCCGCGGTGGCCCTCTCCTGAAGCGCGGCCAGAGCGATCGGACGCTGCCCCACCGCCATCACCTGAGTGGTCCTGGCGGGCACGCCGGCAGCGAACTGCTCCCGGAACAGCTCCTGCTTGATGATCAGTTCCTCGCCCTCGCCGCCTCCAGGCAGTGGGTAGTACTGGCTGCTTGTGGCCTGCGCCAGGGTGCTTCCGGGGTACTTGCCCGTGAGCTCCAGGGCGCTTTCGCCGACGTCCGGTACGAAGGCGGCTATGTAGACGAGCGCCTTGACCTGAGGTGTGTCAGCTGCCGCGACGCTGATGACCGCTCCGCCGTAGGAGTGACCCACGAGCACGATCGGTCCCGGAATGCTGTCCAGCACGCTGCGGATGTAGGCGGCGTCACTGGCCAGCCCGCGCAGGGGAAGGGCCGGCGCGAGGGCATGGTGGCCCTGCCGCTGGAGACGTTCGACGACGGCGCTCCAGCTGGAGGCGTCGGCGAACGCGCCGTGGATCAGGACGATGGTGGGCTGATCATGTCGGTGTCGTCGGGACGGCAGTCCCTGTGTCGGTGACGGTGACGGAGTGGCGAACGCGGCGCCCGGAGTTCCTAGGGCGGCGGCGCCGGCCAGAAGGGAAACGGCGACGGTGCGGCGTGAGATCGGTGAGTTCATCGTTCGCTTTCTACGGTTGTGTCAACGGGCTCGTGCTGGGCGTGGGACGGTTCACCGGGCGGTGGCCCGAATCGCCTCGTGGATCAGTTCGGCGACCCGCTCGGGGTGCGCGAGCATCACCAGGTGCGAGGAGTCGACCTCGACGGTGGTCATTCCGGCCCGCTGGTAGCCGTAGCGCTCCACATCGGGGTTGATGGTGCGGTCGGCCGAGGCGACCAGGCCCCAGGAGGGCTTGGTCTTCCACGCCGCGACCGGGGCCTTTTCGCCGAATGCCGCTGCGGCCAAGGGGCGTTGGGAGGCGGCAAGCACGGAGGCGAGACGGGGCTCGACGTCGGCGGCGAAAATCGACGGGAACTTGTCGATCCGGACGGACACATCGGTGCCGGGAGTGGTCGAGCCCTCGATCGGGAAGGGCGTGAAGACGAGCGCGTCGGAGAGGCCGGAATCCGGGAAGCGGCCCTGCAGTTCACCGAGGCTCTCGCCCTCCTCCAGGGCGTACCCGGCCAGGTAGACCAGCGCTGCGACGTTGTCCTCCGCGCCCGCGACGGTGATGACGGCACCGCCGTAGGAGTGGCCCACCAGGACGACCGGGCCGGGAATCCGGCGGACGAGCGAGGCGATGTAGGCGGCGTCACCGAGCAGGCTGCGGTTGGGCACGGCCGGGGCGACCACGTCCAGGCCACGGGCGGTCAGCTCGGGGATGACACGGGAGAAGCTGGACGCGTCGGCGAAGGCACCGTGAACAAGGACGACTGTCGGGTTACCGGAACGGGACATGCAGAACTCCTTGTGGAGAGCGGTACGGAGGAAGCGAGCCGAGAGGCGATCCACGCATGACGTCCGGTCAGGGGCGAAGCGCCAAAGGCACGAACAGAACCGTACGGAGGAATGGGGAAGGCGCTTTGCCCGTCAGCGCCCGAACCATGTTCTGTGCGCGCCCGCGTCCGTGATCGCTGCGCCTGCGGGCAAGGAGTGGTGCTCTGTGCGACAACTGGCGGCGCGGCGTCCGGCCTAGCGTGACCGAGTTCCCCACCAGTCACCCGGAAACGAGGAAGCAACGCATGCCATACATCACCGTGGGCCAGGAGAACTCCACCGCCATCGACCTCTACTACGAGGACCACGGAGCCGGGCAGCCGGTCGTCCTCATCCACGGCTTCCCGCTCGACGGCCACTCCTGGGAACGGCAGAGTGCCGTGCTGCTCGACGCCGGCTACCGCGTGATCACCTACGACCGCCGCGGGTTCGGGCAGTCCAGCCAGCCGACGACCGGCTACGACTACGACACCTTCGCGGCCGACCTGAACACCGTGATGGAGACCCTCGACCTGACCGACGCCGTCTTGGTCGGGTTCTCCATGGGCACCGGTGAGGTGGCCCGGTATGTGTCCCGCTACGGCTCCGCCAGGGTGGCCAAGGTTGCCTTCCTGGCCTCGCTGGAGCCCTGCCTGCTCAAGTCCGACGACAACCCGGCCGGGGTCGCCCCGAAGGAGTTCTTCGACGGCGTCGTCGCGGCCGTCAAGGCGGACCGCTACGCGTACTACACCGCCTTCTACAAGGACTTCTACAACCTCGACGAGAACCTCGGCACCAGGATCAGCGAGGAGGCCGTCCGCAACAGCTGGAACGTCTCCGCGGCCGGCGGCTTCTTCGCCGCTGCCGCCGCGCCGTCGACCTGGTACACCGACTTCCGGGCCGACATCCCGGCCATAGACGTGCCGGCCCTGATCCTGCACGGCACGGGCGACCGCATCCTGCCCGTCGAGGGGACCGCGCGGCCGTTCCACAAGGCCCTCCCGTCCGCCGACTACGTGGAGATCGAGGGCGCCCCGCACGGCCTGCTCTGGACCCACGCGGAGGAGGTCAACGCGGCACTCCTCACCTTCCTGGGGAAGTGACCGCACGGGAGCCGGGCCGCCTGTCGAAGGCGGCCCGGCTCCCGCATGTCTGCGGCTGTTGTCCTCGCCGGCAGGTCCTGCTGCTAGGCCACCCTCTCGGGCCGTAGCGGTCGTTCAGCGGCCCGGCCGAGGTAAGCCGCCGGTGACCTTCTCGTAGCCGACCGGGTCCTGCATCCAGCTGTTGGCCGACAGGATCCAGATGGTGGACAGCAGAGTTCCGAAGGCGACCATCCAGCTGGCCAGGGCCATGGTGCGCGGGCGGATCCGGCTGTCCCCGTAGAGCATCAGGCCGATGAACCCCGCCTCCAGGACGAAGGCGGTGATCACTTCCATGCCGATGGTGACCCCGATGATCGGCCCGACCGTCTGGGCGTACACGCCCCAGTTGAGGCCGCGGGTTCCCCGTGCGCACGTAGACCGTGTACACGACGGCGAGGAGCACGGACAGGCCGACGGTGAGCGCGGGGAAGGTCATATGGAAGATCGCGGTGATCGCGAACTGCCAGCGGGACAGTTCGACGACGGTGGACGAGCCCATGGGTACTCCGGGGGAGCAGCGGTTCTTGGCGGGGCTCGCGCGTGTTCACGGACCGCGCGGGGGCGGGGTGTCATGCATGGGGCGAGGCGTCACGCACGGGCTGTGGGCCTTCGCCGGGGCCGCTGTCGGGTGCCACGTTCGTTGCCTGCGAGCGCCCTTGCGCTTGCCTGACGCTGCACACTCGCGGTCGCAAAGGGAGCAGCCCACCGAGAGAGCCCGGAGAGGGCGCTGACGGGCAAGCAGCCCTGCACGCACAGGCATGTTGACCGTCCGACCGGTGCCTACATTTCCGGTGCCCACACAGTTGCCGGAACGAAGAGGCCCCCATGCAGTTCGGAATTTTCTCGGTGGGGGACGTGACCCCCGACCCGACCAACGGCGGGACCCCGTCGGAGCGCGACCGCATCAAGGCGATGGTCGCGATCGCGCTGAAGGCGGAGGAGGTCGGCCTGGACGTCTTCGCGACCGGTGAGCACCACAACCCGCCGTTCGTGCCCTCGTCACCGACCACGATGCTCGGCTACATCGCCGCCCGTACCGAGAAGTTGATCCTCTCCACCGCCACGACGCTGATCACCACCAACGACCCGGTGAAGATCGCCGAGGATTACGCGATGCTCCAGCACCTGGCCGACGGGCGGGTGGACCTGATGATGGGGCGCGGCAACACCGGCCCGGTGTATCCGTGGTTCGGCCAGGACATCCGGCAGGGCATCAACCTGGCCAAGGAGAACTACGCGCTGCTGCGTCGGCTGTGGCGCGAGGACGTCGTGAACTGGGAGGGCAAGTTCCGTACGCCACTGCAGGGGTTCACGTCCACGCCCCGTCCGCTGGACGGCGTACCGCCGTTCGTGTGGCACGGCTCCATCCGCTCCCCGGAGATCGCCGACCTGGCGGCATTCCACGGCGACGGCTTCTTCCACAACAACATCTTCTGGCCGGCCGACCACACGAGGCAGATGGTCCAGCTGTACCGGCGACGGTATGCGCACTACGGGCACGGCACACCCCAACAGGCGATCGTCGGACTGGGGGGCCAGGTGTTCATGCGGAAGAACTCCCAGGACGCCGTACGGGAGTTCCGCCCCTACTTCGACAACGCGCCCGTGTACGGGCACGGGCCCTCGCTGGAGGAGTTCACCGAGCAGACCCCCCTGACGGTGGGCTCTCCCCAGGAAGTCATCGAGCGGACGCTGTCCTTCCGCCAGGTCGTCGGCGACTACCAGCGGCAGTTGTTCCTGATGGACCACGCGGGTCTGCCCCTGAAGACCGTCCTGGAACAGCTCGACCTGCTCGGCGAGGAGGTCGTGCCCGTGCTGCGGAAGGAGTTCGCGATCGGCCGCTCGACCGACGTGCCGGACGCTCCCACCCACGAGTCGCTGCGGGCCGTTCAGGAGGTGTCCGCCGCATGAAGCTCGTCGCCGTGTCCGCGGGGCTGAGCACCCCGTCCTCCACCCGCCTGCTCGCCGACCGTCTCACCGAGTCGGCCCGCGCCGAACTCGCCGCTCAGGGCCACGACGCGGAGACCGAGGTCATCGAGCTGAGGGAACTGGCCGTCGCCGTCGCCAACAACCTCGTGACCGGTTTCCCGTCCCCCCGATTGGCCGCCGCGATCGACTCGGTGACGGGCGCCCACGGCCTGATCGCCGTGACTCCTGTGTTCACCGCCTCCTACAGCGGGCTGTTCAAGTCCTTCTTCGACCTGATCGACCCGGACGCCCTCACCGGGAAGCCGGTTCTCGTCGCGGCGACGGGAGGAACGGCCCGCCACTCCCTGGTCCTGGAGCACGCTCTGCGCCCGCTCTTCGCCTACCTGCGCGCCGTCGTCGTACCCACCGCGGTGTACGCGGCGTCCGAGGACTGGGGATCGGGCGGTGACGAGTACACCGAAGGCCTGCCCGCGCGCATACGGCGGGCGGGCGGCGAGCTGGCCGCCCTGGTGGCCGCCCGCCCGGCCGAGGAGACATCCGAGGACGACGACATCACCGCGCTCGAACGGCAGCTCTCCGATCTGCGCTTCGACTGAGGGCGCCACCCCGGTTCTCCGTAAGAAGGTACTCATGTCCGAGTCACCCGAACTCCATACCCCACGCCTGCCCGCCACAGGAAAGACCGCGCACGGCGTGCCGGGCTGGTTGGTAGCGCTGCTGGCCGTCGCCTCCGGTATGACCGTCGCCAACCTGTACTACGCCCAGCCGCTGCTCTCCTCACTGCGTGACGCCTTCCACGTCAGCACAGCGGGCGCAGGGTGGCTGATCACCCTCACCCAGGTCGGCTACGTGGTCGGCATGCTTCTTCTGGTCCCGCTCGGCGACCGGTTGGAGAAGCGCCGCCTGATCACCGTGCTGCTGGCGGTCACTACACTCGCCCTCGTCACGGCCGGGCTCGCCACGAACTTCGCCGTGCTGCTGACCGCCTCCCTGATCAGCGGCGCAACGTCGGTCGTCGCACAGATCCTCGTGCCCTTCGCGGCGAGCCTGGCCCCCGACCACGCCCGCGGCCGCATCGTCGGCCGGGTGATGAGCGGTCTGCTCACCGGCATCCTGCTCTCCCGGACCCTCAGCAGCCTGGTCTCCGACCTCGCCGGCTGGCGCGTCGTCTACCTCGGCTCCGCCGTCCTCATGGCTGTCCTCGCCCTGGCCCTGCGCGCGGCTCTGCCGCAGCACGCGCCCACCACGACCATGCCCTATGCCCAGGTGCTGCGCTCCACCGTCCAACTGGTGCGCACCCACCCGGAGCTGCTGCGGCGTGGGCTGTACCAGGCGGCGATGTTCGGTTCGTTCAGTGCTTTCTGGACGACCATCTCGTACGTTCTCACCGGACCCCGGTTCCACTACTCCGAGGTGGGGGTCGGCATCTTCGCCCTCGTCGGTGCTGCCGGTGCGGCCGTGGCTCCTTTTGCCGGGCACTGGGCCGACCGCAAGTTGGCACGGCCCATGACCGGTGCCGCACTCACCGTCGCTGCCGTGGCATTCGCACTCGCCGGCTTCGGACAGCACAGCATCGTCCTGATCGGTCTGGCCGCGATCCTGATCGACACGGCCGTGCAGACGACCCTCATTCTCGGACAGCACACCATCTACCAGCTCGACCCCGATGCGCGTGCCCGCCTCAACAGCGCCTTCGTCGCCACCTTCTTCCTGGGCGGTGCCGCCGGCTCCCAGCTGGGCTCGCTCACCTACGACGCCGGCGGCTGGACGGCGGTGACGCTTCTGGGCGGGACTCTGCCGCTCCTGGCACTCCTGTACTGGGCCTCGGAACGCCGAGTGGGCCCACAGAACGGGCAGGCGGAATGACGGATTGACGGATTGACCGAACGAGGTGGGGCCTGCCGCGCTCGGGCTGGAGGAAGCCGAAGGTGGAAGAGGGTGAACGCAGGGGCGCGGACCGCGGCCGTCGGAATCCGATCACCATCCGCCCAGCTGGAGCTTGTCCCGCAACTGGCCACGGGAGGTGATCCCCAGCTTCGGATAGATCCGGTACAGGTGTGCTCCGATGGTGCGGTGGGAGAGGTAGAGCTGCTGGCCTATCTCCCGGTTGGAGAGCCCCGATGCGGCCAGCTGCGCGATCTGCAGTTCCTGCGGCGTGAGCAGATCCCAGTCCGCGGACATGCTCTGCGTACCGGCCTCGCCCGCGGAGCGGAGCTCTTGGCACGCGCGCTCGTGCCACGGTCGGGCCCCCAGAGAGGCGAAGGACTCCCTGGCGATCCGCAGGGGCGTCCGGGACTCCATCACCCGGCGCCTACGCCGCAGCCAGGCGCCGTAGGCGAGCAGGAGGCGCGCCCGCGTGAAGGGATCCCTGGACAGGTCCAGATCGAGCGCCGACCGGAACGGTGCCTCGGCGTCCTCGTCGTCTGCCAGGAGGGCGTGCGCGAACCCCAGGTTCGCCCTGATCAGCCGGGCCGTTGTGGTCGCGGCCGATGCGTCGAGCCGGCTGAGGGCGTCGCGCGCCATGGCCCGTTCCTCGTCGCTCACTGCGGCCTCGGCGAGCGTGGGGATCGCGATGGTCTGGAGATAGGGATGGTGCGCGGGGTCCGCGGGGTCGAAGACCCGCCACACGCAGGCGAACGCCTCGGCGGGCCGGCCGGCCGCGAGTCCGATCATGCCTCGCGTGATCTGGATGAAGGCGAGGTTGGAGGAATTCGCCACGGCGAGTACGTGGCGTTCAGCCTGCCCGATGGCGGTCTGTGCCGTTTCCAGGTCCCCGAGTACCGCCGAGAACTGGGCCTTCGCGATGAGTGCACCGGTGACCCAGCGAGGCTGGGCGTTCTCCTCCGCGAGCCTGATGGCCTCGGCCAGGCTCGGCAGGCCCGATTCCCAGTCCACGATGTGCGCCGAGGTGAACGACAGCGACACCAGGGACTGGGCGAGGAGCCCCAGCCGTCCCTGGGCCCGCAGGCCGGCCGCCGCGTGACGGAGGAAGCTCGCCCCGTGGTCGTAGGCACCGACCATCGTGGCCGCCGTACCGAGCGTGGTCGCGGAGGAGGCGTCGTAGCCGCCCTCGCTCTCCAGGCGCTCGAGCCGCTCGATCACTGTCGCGCCGCGCTCGAGCGGGGTGGCGGCGGCCAGGATGAACACCAGCTCGGGGTGCAGCTCCGGGACGGGCAGCCGCTCGGCCGCGGCCACCACACGCTCGCGCAGAACGCGCCCCGGGTCGGCCCACCAGCATCGTCGCGCCGCGACTCGCAGCAGTCGCAGCGCGAGTTCGGGGTCACCGGCGTCTGCCGCCTCCTCCGCCGTGGTGATGAGGAGGTGCAGACGTGGGATGCTCTTCGACACATCGATTTCGAGTCCCTCGCTCAGCAGCACTGCGCGGGCCCGCTCCAGCACGTCGACCTCCAGCGGTGCCGCCAACTGCAGAAGGGCCCCGGCCTGGTCCGTCCTGCCGAGTTCGAGGGCCAATTCCGCCGCTTTGAGCAGGCGTTTTCCCTTGTGTGAAGAGATTTCGCTGAGTGCGATGGACCGCTCCAGGGCCGCCAGGGCCACGGCGGGTGCACCTCGCGCCTCTGCTCTGGCGGCTGTCTCGTCCAGTTCCACGGCGACGGATTCGTCGTGCCGGCCGCTGGCCGCGGCCCGGTGCCAGGTCCGACGGTCGGACCGGCCGTCCAGGATCGCCGCCAGCGCGCCGTGCGCGGCGAGTCGCTCGGCGAGCGAAGCGGTCTGCAGGACCGCCGACCGCACGAGAGGGTGGCAGAACCGGATCCGGTATTCGTCTGCCGTGACCAGGCCGATCGCAATCGCGGGAGACAAGGACTCCGGCGAGACGTCGGAGCCTGCCAGAACCGAAGCGGCCGCGATTATCTCGCCCAGAGCCCCTTCGTCGTCGGAGGCCGCGACGAGCAGCACGCTCCAAGTGTCGGACGACAGGTCGCGCAGTCGGGACGCGAATGCCTGTTCAAGTCTTGAGGTGAGGGGAATGGCTGAGGAGGTCAGGGCCTCGGCCGGTGCTCCCTGCTCACGCAGCGCGGCAGGCAGTTCGATGAGGGCCAGGGGGTTGCCCGCGGCCGCGTCGAGCACGCGGTGCCGGAGCGGCGGTTCCAGCTGCGGCTCCACGGCATCCAGGAGGGCCCCGGCCTCGGTCCTGGTGAGGGGGTGGAGCCGCAGCTCGCGCAGTGCGAGGGCATCCAGGCCCGTGGTGTGCCCGTCGCGGATGCCGAACAGCATTCCCAAGGGGTCGGGCCCGAGCCGCCGGGCGATGAACGCGAGAACGTCCACGGTCGGCGAGTCGAGCCACTGCGCGTCGTCGACGACCAGCAGCACGGGCGCTTGGCCGGCGGCTTCGCCGAGCAGGTCGAGCGTAGCCAGAGCGATCATGAAGAGCTGTGGGGCACGCCCCGTGGGGGACTGCTCGGCCATTCCGAAGGCCCCCAGCAGCGCTTCCGCCTGAACCGGGGGCAGACCTGGCACGCGGTCCAGCATCGTCCGTGTCAGCTGGTACAGCCCGGCGAAGGGCAGATGGCTTTCGGCCTCCACGCCGGATGCGGTGAGCACGGTGAATCCCGAGCGCTCCGCCTGGCGCGCGGCCCGTGCAAGGAGCGCGGACTTGCCGATGCCAGGAGCACCGCGGACCACGAGCGCCCCGCCTGCCTTGGGCAGTCCGTCGACGAGGGCGTCGAGAGCGGTGAACTCCGCGTCTCTGCCGAATAGTTCGTGGTCCGACACCCGATGCCCCCCAGGCCCAGTGCATTGATCAGCAAAAAGCATTTTATGTGCACCGGGGGGCGGGGGCGTGCGGGAGAGCGCGGCGTACGCAGAGCTCCCCCGGCCACAGTCACTTCGCAGTCATCGTGCCGATGACCCGGGCGTGGACCGGTCCCAGGCTCGATGGCGGAGTCATTGAAGTCTGAAAGGTAAGAAACGTGATGCCAGGCGCACCGCGACTCGATGAACACAGCTTCGTCGGCAACCTCCTCACCACGGACTCGGTGCCGGCCCACCGACGACGGGAGTACTGGCGTGAGGCTCTGTCCCGGACCTTCGGCGCGGTGGACATATCCGTCCCCGACGGGGTGTACTCCGGCACGATCCGCACGGCATCACTGGGCGGACTCAAGGTCACCAAGGTGGACGGCGATCCCCTCGAAGCCCGGCGCACGCCGCGGCTCATCGCACAGGGCGACGAGGACGAGTACGTGGTCGTGAAGCTTGTGAGCCAAGGGGTTGCCAGACTTGAGCAGGATGGCCGCGACATCGGCGTGCGGCCCGGGGAAGTCTTCATCTATGACATGGCACGGCCGGTTCGGCTGCTCTTTCCCCAGTGCTTCCAGACGAAATCCATTGTTCTGTCGCGGCAGGTTCTGGGGCTGTGCGAATCGGACCTGCGACAGATCACGGCATCTCCGCTTAGCTCCGACACTCCACTCGGCGGACTGCTGTCCGTCCTGCTGTCCCGGCTGGCGGACACCGCGGGCTCGCATCGACCGTACGCACGCGAGGTGCTCGCCCGCAGTGTCGTGGATCTGCTGAACGTCCTGGCCGATGAACAACTGGGCCGGATCTCGGAGGGGACGCCGAGCGGCGATGCGGCGATGCTGCTGCAGATCCGGACGTTCATCGGCCGACACCTGGCCGATGCCGACCTGACCCCGGAGGTCATCGCCCGGGCCCACCACATCTCCGTGCGCTACCTGCACAAGATCTTCGAGGGCGAGGGCATCACGGTCAGTCGGTGGATCCAGAGCCGCCGCCTGGAGGCGTGCCGACAGGATCTGCTTCACCGGGAGGCCGCGAATCGCACCATCGCCGCCGTGGCGCACCGGTGGGGTTTCACCAGCGCCGCCCACTTCAGCCGGGTGTTCCGGGCCGCCTATGGGATGTCCCCCAGCGAGTATCGCGACACCCACAGACCATAGTCGTGTCCCCGGGAATCACCGATCGTGGAAGTCCGGGTCCGGGGCTCTCACGGGCAACACGTCGTACGTTCTAGGGCAAGTCACTTCTATGGGCGTCTTTAGGGTCATTTGCATAGACGCTGCCCCCCAAGGAACAGTCGCTGATCGGGGTAAGAAATGACTCAGCCGTTTTCTGGTGCCCCCGACGGCACTTCGGTCACTCACGAGGTCGTGGTGCATGTCGTCGTCGCGGACCTGCAGTCGGCATCACTGCCCGCCGAGCTGCGCTACGACAGCACAGACCCCTACGCCGTGTGCCTCTCCCTCGGGTGGACCGCGACCGGCACGGTCGACTGGGTGTTCGCCCGCAGCCTCCTGTCGGAGGGAGTGAGCCGACCGGTGGGTGTCGGAGACGTCCTGGTGATCCCCCCGCACCGCTGTCACAGGCACTCGGTGCGCATCATCGTCAGGTCCGCTGCGGGGAGCGCCGCGCTCGACATCGCGGCTTCGGCGGTAGCGGCGTTCTTGGCGCACACCGACAGGGTGGTGCCACCGGGTACGGAGGGGCTCCACATCGACCTGGACCGTGTCGTGGCCGAACTCATGGCGGGAAGCGAGTGACGGATCGGGCTCGGTGAGCGTGCCGCCCCTCGCTGTCGCACATTCAAAGCCGAGGACCGGTGACCGGCTCGCACACCGTGCCCTGGATCTCCTCGCCTTACGCCAAGGCCGACTGGCCGTCGGCGGCCTGGGAGTCGTCGAAAGTGCGGGCGAGCAACCTGCCCGCTCGCCGACAGAGCGCCAACATGCCGGAGCGGGCTGGAGGAGCACCAGTGGATGCCGGCACGGCGCTCAGGGCAGCAGGCCCGAGCGCGGTGGCGCCGAACGACGAATGCCGGCGCGGCGAGCCCGTGGCCTCGCCGCTGCGGCCCACCACGGCGGACGTCGCGGGATTGCGCCCCTCCCGCAGGGCCGATCGACTGTGTGTACGGCTCAGGCTGTGGCTGCCCTGGTTTGTGCCGCTGCCAGAAGTCGACCGTCAAATGACTCATACGTGCGCAACGGGTGTTTGCCAGGCTGAAGGGGATGAGGTCACCGGTGGCCTCACGCCCTTCACCACGGAGAGCAGCATGTCTCCGATTCTTCCGTTCATATCGGGCTTGTGGCACCGTTCCGTCCTGTAACGGATCCGAACGGCCGCTTGATCCAAGGGGGCCAGGTGTCCGTTGTCCTTTCCACCGCACTGCTGTCTGCACCCGACCGGGCAGAGCGCTGGCATGAAGCGGTGTCGCGCACTTTCGTGCCGCTCGAGGTCGATCTCCTGGAGGAAAAGCCGTCGCCAGGGAGAATCGTCAGCCATCAATTGGGCGCCATGCAGGTGTCCCGTGTCCAGGCTGGGCCACAAGTGGTCACGCGCAGCAAGCGTCTGATGGCCCGGGACGAGAACGGTTTCCTCATCCTCACGCTTCAGCACAGGGGTACCGCCGTCAAGGAGCAGGATGGGAGGGAGTGCCTGATAGGTCCGGGTGATTTCTCCATTTCTGACTCGTCCCGCTTGTTCAGGAAGAAAGTACAGAGCGAGTTCTGTTTCACCTCCTTCCTTTTCCCTCGCAAGGATCTTCGTGTGCGGGACGAGGATCTGCGGGCACTGACTGCGACGACATTCTCCAGTCGAGAGGCCAGTGCCGGCTTGGTCACGACCTATTTCGCGCGCATGGCGCGCGAAGCGGCGAAATTCGACGACTTCATCGGCCGTCAAGTCATCTGCACCGGGCTGGACCTACTGGCGCTGCTCATCAACGAGCGGCGCGACCGCTTCGACTCTCAGGCTCCGGAAGCTGCTGCGGCCATACTCGTGCGAGTGAGGGACCACATCCTGCGAAACCTTTCCGACCCTGACCTGTCACCGTCCACGATCGCCGCTGCGCATTTCATGTCGGTTCGCTACCTGCACAAGTTGTTCCAGATGGACGGAACCACAGTCGGGGACTGGATCCGGATGCAGAGACTTGAGCGGTGCCGTCGGGATCTTCTACGGTCCCCGGCGCGGGGGATCGGGGTGGCGACCGTCGCCCGACGCTGGGGCTTCGTCAGTCCCAGCCATTTCAGTCGTGCTTTC
The DNA here is from genome assembly GCF_040656035.1 of Streptomyces sp. NPDC050211. Taxonomy (NCBI): domain Bacteria; kingdom Bacillati; phylum Actinomycetota; class Actinomycetes; order Kitasatosporales; family Streptomycetaceae; genus Streptomyces; species Streptomyces sp. NPDC050211. The sequence continues at coordinate 392,749 of NZ_JBFALC010000001.1, read as the reverse complement.
CGCGCGGCTTATGGAGTGACGCCCGGCGACTGGCAAGCGCATGGCCTGTCCGGTGAATACCGCACAGCCGAGCGGGTTTGACGAGTCCTCTCCACTGCCTTGTTTCCGCTCGTGACGGAACCATCGGTCTGTCACTGCTCGACGAGAGTCGGCAAAACGGGCGTCCGGTGGCACGAGCGGCGAGACCTTCGAGCGCCGGCAGCCGGGAGGTGGCCTTCCATCGTGCGTACGGTGCGGTACTCGGCGGCGGCCTGGGGGCCGGTCTCAAGGAAGGGCCCCGGCGCGGACACGGGCGACGACGTCGGGTGGGTTCACGGCCCCGCCACGCTGAGCACGGATGAGATGCCTTGCGGCGCCGGTCCTCGAAGCGGCGGTCGTGAGAACGCGCACCGGAGGGCGCTTTCCAACGCTCTGGCTGCCGAAGCCCAGCACGTCATCAGTACCGACGCGGCCGGCTGATCAGGCTCGCGTGCGACAGCGACCACTGAGGCCAGATCGTCAGCGGAGCGCATGCTCACCAGCCCGTCGCCGACACCGCTCACTGCGGCGTATTATGTGCACGTACATAGAATTCCCCGCGGGGGCCAGCACATGCCTCAGCGTGCACAGTGGTCCCGAGTCAGGGCGGAGACCGCGATGAGCGGTCAGGATGGCCGTACCGCCGTTTTGCCGGGCGGTGAGTACGGGAGGGGGCGCTGCGGCGATGGAGGAAAAAAGCACGGTGCCGTCTTCGCTGGACGCGGAGGCGCTCGGACGAGCCGCGCAGTGGGAGCTCCTGCGAGAGGCGGTCGAGACGGTGACCGATGCGGGGCAGGCCCTGTGGCTGTCGGGTGAGGCCGGAATCGGCAAGACGGTCCTCCTCGAACAGGCCGGCAAGTACGCCGCAGGCCGTGGACTGCGACTGCTGAGGATCAGCGGAGCCGAGGGCGAGAAAGATCTGCCGTTCGCCGCCCTGCACCAATGGGTCTGGCCCTTGCTGGAGGAGGCACAGGAGCTGTCGTACGAGGGTCGCGCGGCGCTGGAACTGGCGCTGGGGGCCGGTTCGGGCGACGCGGCCGGCTCCTGCACGGTGCCCGCCGCCGCGCTGGACCTTCTGGGCGTGGTGTCGCGGCGGCAGCCCGTGGCGCTGCTCATCGACGACCTGCACTGGATCGACGCCTCCAGTGCCGAGGCCCTGTATTTCGTGCAGCGCAGACTTGCCGCGCTCCCGGTCGTCATGCTCGTGACGGTGCACAAGGAAGCGGTCGCCGCGACGGATTCCACAGGAGCCCGGATCCTGGAGCTCCAGCCGCTCGGCGACGAGGGGGCGCATGCGCTGTTGCGCGAGCTCCACCCCCGGCTGTCGTACGCCGCGCGCCGCCGCATCCTTCAGGAGTCCGCGGGCAATCCCCTCGCCCTCGCCGAGCTGCCCGCCCAGCTCGGCGAACCCCAGCGCACCGGACAGATGCCTTTGCCGGATCATCTGCCGCTGGGTGAACGCCTGGGCCGGATGTTCAAGCAACGGTTCGCGGCCCTGCCGGACTCCGCGCGGTTCGTCCTGCTGCTGTGCGCCCTGGCCGGCCGGGAGGGACAGTCGCTCCAGCTCATCGCCGCAGCCGCCCGAGCCGCCGACATCGGCACGGTGGACGCTGACCTGGCGGTGGCCGAAGACAGCGGGCTCATCCTCATCGACGGGGGAACACCGCAGGTCACATTCCGCCACCCGCTGGTGAGGGCGTCGCTTGTGGAGGCCGCGACGGGCACCGAGCTGCGACGGGCGCACGCGGCTCTGGCAGACGTACTGCCGCAGGGAGAACTGCGCCGGCTCACCCACCGGGCCGCCGCCACCGTCGCGGCAGACGAGACGCTGGCGACGGCGCTGGACGAGGCAGCAGCGCGGACGCAGTCGCGCGGCGGCGGCACCGACGCCGCTCATCTCTTCGCGCGCGCCGCCGGCCTGAGCGGTGACGCCGCAGGGCGCGGGCGCCGCCTCTTGGCCGCCGCCTGTGCGTCGGCGGCCGACGGCCAGCTCCATCTGGCTTCCCAATTGCTCGACCAAGCCGTCGCTCACGGCGTGCCGCAGGACAGCCGCTACCTGCTCGACTTCGCGCGTGCCATGGTCCGGCACGCAGACGGTGACATGGGTCCCGCCATCGAACTGCTGCCCGTCGTGCTCGACCGCCTCCCCGACGCGCAGGCCACGAGAACCATGCGGCTGTCGAGCCTATTCATGCTCTACGTCGCCGCCGGGTACACCGCCGATCCACTGGTGTGGGAGGCGATCTCCACCCGCCTGAGCGGCACGAGCGACTTCGCACGGCTGGGCCACGACGTCTGGAACGACCCGGCGCGCTGTGCCCACGGCGCGCAAGAGCGTTTCGAAGCCGCGCTGCGCACCTTTTCGGAGGACGGCGAGGCCGGTGAGGTCTGGCTGCTCCTGTGGGCCGCCGCCGGTCTTGACGGCATCGACGGCGACGCCCCGCTGTTCCGGCGGCTGGCTCGCCGCCACTCCTACGCCACACAGGCTTTCCTCAGCAACGTTGCCGCATACGGTGACTACCTGCACGGCCGCTGGGACCGCTGCGTAGAACGGGCTCGCGGGGGAGCCGTGGCGGCACGGGTGCGCGGGTTCCGTCTCAACGAGGCTGTCCTTCGCTACACGGAAGGCTACGTTGCCGCGGCCCGGGGACAGCAGCAAGCGGTGGACGACCTCGTCGCCTCCCTGCACCCCTGGGCCGCCGCACGTGGACTCACCTTCATCGTGCAGCGACTGCGCGCGATGCAGGCCCAGTGCGCACTGACCCTCGGCGACTACGAGACCGCCTACGCCCACGCCTCCTCGCTCACGCCCCCCGGCGTCTTCCCGGCCGATGTCACCAGGCTCAACATGGTGTTCCTCGACCTCGTCGAGTCAGCCGTGCACACCGGCCGGAACGAGGAAGCGCGTCGGCACGTGGAGGCGGGCCACGCCTGTCACCTGGACCGGATCTCCCCCCACCACGGATTCGTCCTGCTCGCCGCAGAGGCGATAGTGAGCGAGGACGTCGACCTGGCCGCCACGGCTGTGTACACGGCGCCCGGGGCTTCGCAGTGGCCCTTCGAACTGGCCCGGGTACGCCTTCACCACGGAGCCTGGCTGCGCCGGCAGAGGCGACGCGCCGAGGCCCGGGAGCAACTTGCCGCGGCCCACCGGATCTTCGTCGACCTCAAGGCGGACCCGTGGGCCGACCGCGCGGAACAGGAGCTCAGGGTGTGCGCCGAACCGACGCCCGCAGGGGCGTCCGGCGTGGTGGAGAGCCTGACCGTACAGGAACTGCGCATCGCCGAGCTGGTCGCGCAGGGGCTCACGAACCGGGACATCGGCACCCGTCTGCACCTCTCACCGAGAACAGTCGCCGGCCACCTTTACCGGGTCTATCCCAAGCTGGGCATCACCAGCCGGGCGGGTGTGGCCCGGGCCCTGGGCGGACACGAAACGCCGTAGGACGATCCGTTGGGGTACGTGCCCAAGGTGTTGCCGAGAGCGGGAGGTCATGGGGCCACCGGCGTGGGCCTCGCCACATGAGGTCCGGCGTTGCGCCAGTCGCTGGGGGAGCATCCGTACACCGCTTTGAACGACCGGCTGAAGTGGGCGGCGTTCTGAAACCCCCAGCTTCCGGCCACGACCGAGATCGTCGGAGTCGCCCTTCCCCGGCGCTCCAGTTCGCGTGCGCATGCCTCGAGCCGCCGTCGCTGGATCAACTTGCGGACGGTCGTCTCCTCACTCTCGAAAAGGAGGTGCAGGTAGCGGACGGAAATGCGGTGGACGTCGGCGATCAGCGCGGGGGAGAGGTCGGGGTTCCTGAGGTTTTCGTCGATGTACTGGCGGATCAGCGCGCGGAGGTGTTCTCGAGGGGTGGGGGGAGGGGCGTCTGTCCCCGGGCTCTGCTCGTCGATCAGCGCGGCCAGCAGGTTTGCGAGGTTCCCGGCCAGCCGGTCCCCGACGGAGGTGTGCACCTGCTCCGCCTCCGCCACCAGCGTCGCCACGAAGGGCTCCAGGAGCGCCGCGACGCCCCCCGTGGTCGGGACGGCGCGTCCCGTCATCTGCCGCGCGCGGGTACCCGAGACACCGAGGGCATGCCCGGGAATGCGGATCAGGTGCAGGCAGAACGGGTCGTGCTGCTCGAGAAAGAACGGCCAGCGCAAGTCGCACAGAGCCAGTTCACCCGGACGGATCGTGGTGCTGCGCCCATCTTGGTTGAGCGCCGCGGTGCCCGACACCTGAGCGAGTAACACCAGGTGATCGTCCGGGGCAGCCGTGACCAGACGCGTGGTGCGGCTCAGCCGCAGGGGATCGGCCCGCATCGACAGCACCCGGACGTATCCGAGGTCGCTGAATCGCAGCGTTCCCTCGAAGGGCCGCGACCGCTGCGGCGTCGACACGCGCAGCGGAGCCAGCCAGTCCCGCACGGCCCGTTCCCAGGTCGCGGCGCGTTCCGAGTCGGGCAGGACCGCCGTATTCACCACGGGTTGCACATCCACTCCTCGACTCGTCGTCGCCTCTTTCGACCAGTCTCGACAGGGCCGAGACCTGGCAGTCAGGTCATTTGACGGGTTGGTTGATGGCGGCGGGGGCGCGGCCGTACTCCCGGTGCCAGTGCGCGGACGGTCATGACGCAGTGCACACCGAGGCACGCGCGGCGCCGTGATCGTCCCTAGTGTCGTTCGCGTGTCCCCACCACGCCTTCCGCAGCAGCCGCCCGTCGTGTTGGAGCGAACGGCGAGGGAGTTCGTCCGCCACTACGTCTGCCCGTCGGTGCCCTCGGGCAGTGATCCCGGGCCGGCGCGGGCCGGTATCGCGCATTTGCTGGACAGGGAGAACCGGCGGTCCGAGCATGTCAGCGAGGAGTGGCTGTCCCTGCCAGCCCCCGGCCGCACAAGGACCACCGTGCGCATCCTCCGGCCGGTGGGCGCGGAGGAGCCGCTGCCGGTTGTTCTGTTCCTCCACGGCCTGGGGTGGATGCTGACGGACGCTTCCGCGCACGGTCGACTGCTCACTGACCTGGCTCTCGGAGTCGACGCGGCAGTCGTCGTACCGGAGTACGCTCGTTCGCCCGAAGCCCGGTACCCGGTGGCCGTGGAGCAGATCTACGCGACGGCGCGGTGGATCGCGGAGCACGGGCCTGACTGCCGGCTGGACGGTGAACGGCTTGCGGTCCTCGGCATCTCGGCGGGCGCCAACCTCGCCGCGGCCCTCACCCTCCTCGCCAGGGAGCGCGGCGGAGTCGGCCTCGTCCACCAGGTGCTCGTCTGTCCCGTCACAGACGCGGGCATGGACACCCGGTCGTATCAGGACTTCGGGGACGGCTACTTCCTCGGGAGACAGGCCATGCGTCATTTCTGGCAGCAGTACGTTCCTCGTCCTGCGGACCGGCTCAGGAGCACGGCATCACCCCTGCGCGCGACGGACGACGAACTCGCCGGGCTGCCGTCCGCCTTGATCATCACCGCGGAGGCCGATGTGCTTCGCGACGAGGGAGAGAGCTTCGCGGCCAGGTTGCGTCAGGTCGGCGTGCCCGTTGCCTCGATGCGCTACCACGGAACGGTTCACGGATTCGTCCTGTTCGACGCCCTGCGCGGCAGCGACGCGTCGAAGGCGGCGCGTACCCAGGCGTTGGACACATTGCACGCGGCTCTGCACACCTGGTAGGTCTGACGGCCCCGGCACATCCGTGCGGCGACAGCACAACGGACTGCGCCTTGCGGCAAGCCGCCCGAACCGGCTCGTCGTTGGGTGCCGCCGACAGCCGACGCGACCGAGGAGTGGGAGTCATGGCCCCGCGCCGGCCGATGAGCCGACGGAGGATTGCGATATCGAGCGCCGCCGTCGCCGTCACGCCCGGCCCGTTACCGGAAGCCGCCGCCCGGCCGCAGCGGTCCAACGCCGCTGACAGCCGGCGCGTCGAGGTGACGGACCCCCTCGCGGAACATGGTCGCCACGCTGCGAGGCGGCATCGCCCCGGCCGCGCAGCCGTTTCAGGCCGAGGGCGCCGGCTCGTCACCCAGAAGATCGTCGGCCGCGGGCTCTGGGCGGTGTCCGTCGCCATCGCTCCCGCACCCTTCTGCGAAGTGCTGCTCCCGCCGGAGAGGGAAGCAGGCCCGCAACAAGCACGCGCTGACCGGGATCACCGAGGTGCCGGGCCGCGGCCCGGCCCTCACAGGTCCTTCAGCGCCCGGGCGAGCGCGGCCCGGGAGGTGATCCCCAGCTTGGGGAACGCCTTGTACAGATGGTCGGCGACGGTACGGGGCGACAGGTGCAACAGCCGCCCGATGTCTTTGTTCGTCAGACCGTCCGCGGCGAGATGGGCGATGCGAAACTCTTGAGCCGTCAGCAGGTCCCGCCCTCCGGTTGACGCCGCCACCGCGTGTCCGGCAGCGCGCAGCTCATGCTCGGCCTGCTCCGCCCAGGGCGCGGCGTGCAGCGCGCGGAACGCGCGATGCGCCTCGCCGAGGACATGGCGAGCGGCGGCACGCCGGTGTCGGCGCAGCCATCCCCCGTGGGCGAGCCGCAGCCGCGCCGACTCGAAGACCCATCGCTCGGCATCCGGAACGGCGAGCGCGACCCGATACAGCTCCTCCGCGTCGTCGTCCGGCTCCGCGAGCGCGGAGGCGGCGGCCAGGAGGAACGCGTGGTGCGGAGAGATGTCCTCCATCCGGGCCGCCCGCGCCGCGGCTATGTGTGCCCTCGCCTCCGTGTACCGCCCGGTCCGCATGGCTGCGTCCACGAAGTCGAAGAAGGGCAGGTGAAACCAAGGGAGGCCGGACGGCAGCACGCCGGGCGGAGTGAGGGCGGCGAGGCGCGTGTATGCCTCCTCATGGCGGCTGTGGCCGAGGGCGACCAGGCCGCGCAGATGCGCGAGGCGGTCCGTGACGAGCTTCATCCGGGCCCGCCGTGCGACCGGCTCGATCAACCGCTCGATCTCCAGCAGGCCCGCCTCGTCACCCCGACCGGCCAGGAAGTGGGCGTAGTGATGCCGGAACATCAGCGCGTTGCAGTGATAGCCGAGTGCTTCGGCGGCCCCGGCTTCCCGACGGCAGCTGTCGGCCTGCTCCCAGTGGCCCTCCACGTAGTCCTGGTGGCCCTTGGCCTTCGCGATCGTGCCCTGCGTGGCGTAGGTGTGCTGTTCCGTGAACCGCCGCCGCATCGCCGCGTCCGCCATGTCCACCGAGGACGCCGTCCAGAGCAGGAGCCAGGCGGCGCCGGCCTCCCGCTCACCGCTCAAGTCCTGGGCGAGCGTTTGCAGTTCCGCACCCACTCCGTGTGCCGTCCGCGCCGGATCGGACCAGGCGCGCAGGCAGAGCCGGGCAAGCGGCGACACGCGTTCGCGGTGCTTGGCCAACGCGGCCCAGCCCCGGGGGTCGTCCGTGTACGCCGAGGCGAGCAGCAGCTTGAAATACGCCTGCTCGGCCAGCCCTTCGAAGGAGTCGGTACCGGGTTCCGTCAGGGTGTCCAGAATCTGGGGCAGCAGGGTGAAGGACGACTCGAAGTCGATCCGGTGGCTCTGATCGACGTAGACCGTGGCGTAGGCGAACAGGTGTGCCACGTCGGACGGCACCGGGCCGCGTTTGAGCTCGTCGAGGAGTTTCGCCGTGTAGGGCAGACGTCCGCCACGGGCCCCCATGACGGCGGCCCACGTCAGTCGCCGCGCACGGGAGAGCGGGTCGGGGCTGAGGGCCGCGGCGCGGTCGAGGAGCGACGCCGCCTCCGCGTCACCGCCTCTCAGAGACAGGCGCCGGCCCGCTTCTTCCAGCCGGCCCGCGAGGCCCTCGTCCGGGAGGAGCGTGGCGGCGGCCTCGTGCATCAGCCGGCGTGGGGCTTGTGCCGGGAGCGCTTCGGCGAGTTCCCGGTGGGCGTCGCGCTGTCGCTGCCCCGAGGCGCCCGCGACCACGGCGCTGCGCACCAGCGGATGCCGGAAGGCCAGACGGCCCACCGAGTCCGGCTGGGCGAGCCCGCTCGACTCGATGTGGTGGAGCACGTCCTCCACGCGGTCGCCGTCCTCGTCGCGGAGCCAGTTGCCGACGTCCCAGGCGGCCGTTCCACCGCCGAGTGCGACCAGCAGCAGGACGCGGCCGGCCTCGGCCGGCAGGGACGCGAGGCGGTCGGCGAACAGACGCTCCAGACGGTGTCCGAGCGGGAACTGCTCCGGCAGGGGCAAGATACCCCGCAGCTGGTCGGGGCTCAGTTGCAGAGGCAGTTCGAGAAGGGCCAGGGGATTGCCCGCCGCCTCTTCAAGGAGACGCTCAGCGGCGGAGTCACCGAGCGCGGGGTGCCGCCCGTGCAGCACTTGTGCGGCGTCCTCGGGCGCCAGGGCGCCGACATCGACCGGGTGCGTGGGCCAGCCGTCCGCCGCCGCACCGTCGGGTCGCCCGGCGCTCACGATCGCCACGGGCAGTCCGCTCATCCTGCGGTGCAGAAAGGCGAACACCGCGTTGCTCGAGGAGTCCACCCACTGCAGGTCGTCCAGGAGGATCAGCAGGGGATGCTCCTGCATCGTCTCGGCGAGCAGCGTCAGTGTCGCGGCGCCGACGAGGAACCCGCCACCGGGCGTCGCCGTCTCCTGCAGGCCCAGAGCCGACTCCAGGGCCTGTCTCTGACGTGTGGGCAAGGCCCCGGAGCCTTCCATGAGGGGCCGCAGAACCTGGTGCAGCGCCCCGAAGGCCAGATCGGCCTCGGCCTCCGAACCCACCGCGCGCAGCACGGTGAACCCGTGCCCGCGTGCTTGAACGGCCGTCCAGTCCAACAGGGCGGTCTTGCCGATGCCCGCCTCGCCGCGCAGCACCACGGCCGAGCCGGCGCCTGCCGACGCTTGGTCCAAGGCGTGGCGCAGCAAGGCCGTTTCCCGCCGACGTCCGACGAGGTCCCTGTCCGCTGTCGGCAACACTGTCCCCTCCTGCCCGTGGCCACCCGGCAGCACCTCTCAGCGACTGAGGCGAGCAGATGACGGGGGCGGCGGATGCCTGAGGCGAAGGATACGCCCGACTACGGCGTACCTGGCGAATTGGGACTTCCGCAGCACTCCTCTCGTCGGTTGCCGGTAGGGGCTCGCCCCGGCCGGATCTTCGCCGCCGCGAGTTCACACTCCTTCGCCCGCTGGGACTGTGTCTTCGACATGGGCGACGAAACCCGAGTCGGCCATCGCCGACCGCCTGTCGGCCACCCTCATCCACCTCGGCCACGGCATCACGCGAGCAGTCGGTGACGTACGACCGCTGCCGCCGTGGCCGTCACGGACACGGATGGGCGGCTGCTGAGCCCTTACGCGGCCTCGGCCGCTCCGCCCCGTCGGCCCGAGATCGTCGACGACGGCACGAGCTGCCCGCTCTTCTGCGCCCGGCCGTCTTGACGCACCTCCTCGGCTGTCTGCCATTCGCGAGGCGACAGTCCGTACGTGGCGCGGAACACGCGGCTGAAGTGGCTCGGGCTCACGAAGCCCGAACGTCGAGCGACCGCCGCCACCGTGGAGCTCATAGCCGTGGCCTGCGACAGATCCCGCCTGCTTCTTTCCAGCCGTTGATGCAGGATCCAGCGGCACACCGTGGTCTCTTCGTGCTCGAAGAGCTTGTGAAGGTAGCGGACCGAGACGTGGTGCGCGGCTGCGACCGCCTCCGGTGACAGTCCGGGATCGGACAAATTCCGAACGATGTAATCCTTGATGAGCGCCAGCATGGCGTGAGCCGATTCCGGCGCCTGCGGGTTCAGCTTTCCGGACCGTTCCTGGAGAAGCAGGGTCAGGAGGTCCGTTGCGATGATGCCGAGCCTGCGCCGGAGAGACACATCGAAGGCCCCCACACCCTGAGCCAGGCGCGTCAGGTACGTGGTCGCCAAACTGCTGCTGCCTCCGTTGCTCGAGAAGATGGTGGCGGTCAGCATCCGAAGGTCCTGCTCAGGCACTTGTAGCTCCCCGCGGGGCAGGTGAAACGCCGTGAAGCTGAACCCCTCCGCCAGTGCTTTGCGGAACGGCCGGCCCGAGTCGGACATGGCGAACTCGCCCGGCCGTATGAGGACCTGTCTGCCGTCCTGTTCGAGTGCGGCGGTCCCGCGGTGCTGAAGTGCGAAAGTGATCCACTCCTCGCCGTCCTTGGCGATCAGGCGTGGGGTTCGTGTGACCACCTGGGGGCCAGCCCGGACCACGGACATCTGCAGGGATCCGAGCTGATCGCTCGATATCGTCCCCGCCGAAGGCTCACGCTCGAGAAGCGTTACCCCGAGGGGTATGAACGTGTTCGACACCACCTCGTGCCAACACTCCGCCCGCTGGGACAGAGAAAGTGGTGTGGTCGAGAGAACGACTGACACATTGACCTCCAACAGGAATGTGAGTGGCTCGACTCGGCCGTCAGCCCAGCTCCGTGTTGAGCCACCGCAGGACATCCGGGGTCACCGGGTCGGTGATGTCGTTGAACTCCTCATGCCGGGTCAGGTACTTGGCCACATAGGGGCAGACGGGCACGATGCGCTTGCCTGACCTGCGCACGTCGGAGAGTGCCTCGTGGACCAGCCGCGCGGCCAGCCCCTGGCCGGCGAAGGTGTCTCCGACTTCCGTGTGGTAGAAGACCCGCTGCTCACCATGGTCGCGGTACGCGGTCAGGCCGGCGCGCCTTCCGTCGACGAGGATTTCGTAGCGGTGCTTGTCGTCCACTCGCTCGACGGTCGGAGCGGCGGAAGGCTGGGTCATCGGGATCCTTTGGGTCGGTGCGGGCCTGCGGCGCGGTGGAATTCCGCGCGGTGCGATGGCGGCGTTCGGCAGGGCGGGCGCGGGAAGGCGGTCGCCGTCGTATCCGTCGACCGCGCCGAAGCGTTCGGAGGCGTTTTGCCAGTCCTCCCGAGCCTGGACGATCTCTGCGTGGCTGCGGCCGATGAAGTTCCACCACATGACGATCTGTTCGTCGAAGGGCGTTCCACCGAGCAGGACGGTCCGGGCTGTGTCGTCCGACTCGTTCGTCAACGTCAGTGTGTGGTTTCCGGTGTCGGCGTATCCCAACTCCGCAGGACGCAGAAGGGTGTCGGTCATGCGGACAGGTCCGCGGTCGACGAGAAGACCATGCTCGAAGCCGGGTTCGACGGCGAGTGTGACGGTCGCCCTGGGATCCAGGAGGATTTCGGCGCCGAGCAGGGGCGTGAACGTCTGTACGGGGGATACGTCCCCGGCGAAGGAGCCCAGGAACACCCGGACCTCGGCCCCTGCGGTCCGTACGGGGTGGGGCACGTAATGCTGGAAGTCGCGTTCCGCGTTCCTGTGCTGTTCGGGCAGCGCCACCCACAACTGCACGCCGTGCAGGACCGTGGTCCGCGCGGTCGAGACCTCCGAGTGACTTATGCCGTACCCGCCCGTCATGAGGTTGAGCTCGCCCGGCCGTACCAGCGCGTGGCTGCCGAGACTGTCCCGGTGCTCGATCTCGCCGCTGAACAGCCAACTCACTGTCTGCAGTCCGGTGTGCGGATGCGGCGCGACGTCCATGCCACCCGTGACGGCGACGTCGTCGGGGCCGTAGTGATCGGCGAAGCACCAAGCTCCGATCAGGGGGCGAGCGCGCTGCGGCAGTGTGCGCCGTACCTTCATCGCCCGTGGGCCGCCGAGAGGGACGTCGCGTGGGACGAGTACGTCGATGTGCGGGACTCCCGTGCCCCGTTCGCCGTCGGCAGGTGTTGCGCTGTGCAGCTCGCCAGTCTCTGTTTCGACGTTGCTCACTGGGCAGCGCCTCCTTTGCTTGCCGGGACAACGGGTCCCGCGGACGTGTCGAAGGCATGAGTGACCTCTGGCCGGGTGCCGGGAACGAGGAGGCGGCGTGCCCGCTCCTCGTGGCGGCGGTCGGTGAGGGTGAGCCGGTCGCTGTGCTGGGCGAGATGCTCGGACCAGGAGGCGACCAGGTAGTTCTCGATGAAGTGCCCGGGTTCCTGGCCGTCCTGGTACAGCCCCCAGGTGAGGGCCCCGGTTCGCCGCCGGGAACGGGCCACGTGATGCATGCGGTCGCTGAAGGCGGACGCCTTCCCCGGGGCTACGCGGTAGGAGACGGTGACCAGTACCGGGCCGTCGGCCGGCCCGGGCTCGAACACCAGGGGCGGGACCGGCCAGTGCTCGGACGGGGAGGGGTCGACGCCCTCGGCCCCGTGCAGCGGCCAGCGACGCAGGCTGAGGGCACTGACCAGCAGCAACGCACTGCCGGCCAGGAGGGGAGCGGCGAGCCCCAGCCGGTCGGCGAGGGCACCCCACAGTGGCGCCACCAGCGCCTGGCCGCCTTGGAAGACAAGGAGATAGACGGCGAGGCCACGGGCCCTGACCCAGCCCGGGAGCCGCGTCTGCATGGCCGCGTTGAGGGTGGACAGGACCCCGATCCACGCCAGACCCGCGAACAGCAGTGCCACCGTCACCAGCCACGGGATGCGCACGGTGGCCAGTACCGCCAGGACACTCGCGAAGGCCAGGGCACCGCTGCCCAGAGTGCCGTTGGCGCCGAGCACCCGGTTGCTGTGGGGCAGCACGAAGGCGCCCGCCACTGCTCCGACGCCGACCGCGCCCAGCAGCAGCCCGTAGCCGCCCGAGTCAAGGTGCAGGGAGCGGCTCGCGACGAGCGGCAGCAGCGCCCAGAGGGCGGCCCCACCGGGGATGAACAGAACCATGCGCAGGAGCACCCGCCGGATGTCCGGTGAGTACCACACGTAGCGGCGGCCTGCGTCGAGGGCGGTCAGCAGTTTCTCACCGCCGGGGGCCGGGGTGACGGTCAGGGGGCGTCGCCAGAGCAGCAGGACGGCGGCGATACCGAGGTAGGAAGCGGCGTTGAAGGCGAAGACCCACCCCGCGCCCGCAGTCGCTACGACCACTCCGCCCACGGCAGGCCCGAGGGCGCGGGCCAGATTCATGTTCACGCCGCCGAGCGCGGCAGCCTGTCCCAGCTGGCGGCGTTCCACCAGCTCCGGCTGGATCGCCTGCCAGGCCGGGCCCATCAAGGCGGTGCCGCATCCCAGGAGGAAGGTGAGGACGAGCAGCAGTACGGGAGTGAGCGTGTTCGCGAACGCCAGCGCGGTCAGCGCACTGGAGACCGCGAGCATGGCCAACTGCGCGACCAGGAGCACCCCGCGACGGTCGTACCGGTCGGCGACCACGCCCGAGGGCAGCGCCAGGAGTACGACGGGCAGGCTGGACGCCGTCTGGACGAGCGTCACCAGTGCCGCGTCCTGCCCGATCAGGAGCCACTGAGCACCCACCATCTGCATCCAGCTGCCGACGTTGGAGACCAACTGGGCGATCCACAGCGCCCGGAAGACACGCGCCGCGAGCGGCGCCCATGCCGATTCCGGCTTCGGGGACCGGGTTGGTGTGAAGGGTGGTGCAGTGCTCATGCTGGTCCATGAGGGGTGAGTGGGGGCGCGTTGACTTCCGGCAGGTGTCGCGCGTGTCGGGCGGCTGATGACGTGGTCAAGCTAGAACCGGCCCACCGGTGGCTGTTGTCCCTCGGCGCACCGGTTCTTGTCCGTGGGTGCAGCCACCGGTGGGCCGGTGCGTCGTTCAGGGCCGCGGCCGGACCCAGGTCGCGTCGGCCACCGAGAGGCGATGGGTGGTCACGGAGATGACCGCGAGCAGCACCAGCGCCAGGCCCAGGGTGAGGGCGAGATGGCCGTGCAGGACGAGCTGGGCTCCGACGAGAGCGCCGAGGAACATGGCGAGCACGGAGAGGACCCGGCGGCCGGGGCGGGGCGCCTCGCCGCCGGCCGGGGTGGAATCCGCTGCCAGGCCCGTCAGGGTCAGGGTCAGAACGGTCGTGGTGAGGTCCGGGACGCCGAGGCGCCGGGCGACCGCGTTCTGCAGGCCCATGGCGAGCCCCAGGAACACGATCAGGGTGTACCGGACGCCGGTGGTGACCGGCCCGGCCGATACGGCGGCGACCACCACGGTGACCGCGACCAGGACGGTCTGCACAGCCGTGGCCGAACTCAACAGGCGCCCCCGGTGCGTGGCGAACCGGGTGCCGAGCCGGCCCCCGGCGAGCGCTCCGAGAAGGAAGGCGACCATCGAGACGACGGACGCCAGCGCGGACAGGCTCTCGGCGCCCGCCAAAGCGAACCCGAGGAAGACCACGTTGCCGGTCATGTTGGCGACGAAGACATGCCCGAGTGCCAGATAGCTCACGGCGTCGACCAGCCCGGTGACCACCGTCAGCGTCAGCATCAGGGGAGGCAGCGGGCCGTGACGTTCCTCTGCGCGCGGTACCAGGGTACGGATCGCGTCACTCAGCAGCCTGCGCATACCGTGTCCCTTCCGTTGCGGTAGCCGGCTGGTGCAGCACCACGCGGGTGAGCAGAGCGCTCGACGGTCCGATCACGATCGCGGCGACAGCGACCCAGACCGGCCAGGGGGTGACGCCCAGGGCGCGGTCCACGGACCACCGTCCTGGCCCGGTCAGGGCCAGTGCGGCGGAGACGACGACGAGGACGAGGGGGTATTCGTAGCCGTCGTTCTGGACCCACAGTCCCTTGTGCCACTTGACGGTGCCCGCGACCGTCATCACGCCCATGGCGGCCATCGCGGCCAGGGGCGTGAGCAGGCCGGCTGCCAAGAACAGGCCGGAACCGATCTGACTGGCTCCCGCGGCGAGCGCGGTCAGCCGGCCGCCGCGGAATCCGTCCCGGCGGAACTCCTCGGTCCCGCCCGCCAAGCCATGGCCTCCGAGCCGGAAGCTCACCTTCTGCACACCGTGCCCGGCGATGAGCAACCCCACCACCAGCCGGAGGATCAACAGTCCAGCGTCCATCGTGTTCCTGCCTGTTCCTGACGTTCCTGTCCCGGCGCCGGGATCAGCCGGCGGAGTGGGCGCCGATGACGGCCTGCGCGTAGACCATGCCGAGGCCGTAGGCGCCGCCGTGCTCCTTGACCACGTCGCCCACGGCGGCGTACGTCTCGGTGCGCGCCCAGTCGCGCTGGAGTTCCAGGAGCACCTGCACCCAGGTGACCGGGATTGCGCCGCCCTGCACCATGCGCTGGATCGCGTGCTCGTGGGCCTGCGGGCTGACACCACCGGACGCGTCGGTGACCACGTAGACCTCGTAGCCCTGGGCGATGGCGGAGAGCGCGGGCAGGACGACGCAGACCTCGGTCCACAGACCGGCGATGACGAGCTTCTTGCGGCCGGTCGCCTTGACCGCCTCGACGAAGTTCACGTCCTCCCAGGCGTTCATCGTGCTGCGGTCAATGATCTTGTTGTCGGGGAAGACCGCCGCCAGCTGCGGCATGATCGGGCCGGAGAACGACTCGGCGGCCACGGTGCTCAGCACGACCGGCACGTCGAACGCCTTGGCGGACTTGGCCAGGCCCACGGTGGAGTTGATGATGGCGGTGCGGTCGCCGCTGCCGGTGCCGAAGAACATCTGCGGCTGGTGGTCCACGAACAGCACCGCGCAGTTGTCCGGGGTGAGCAGGTCGGGGCTGGGGGCTGCGGTGACCTCGGCGATGTTGACCATGAGTTGAGCCTTTCTCGGTAAGCGATGGCGCGGGCGCGGACTGCTGCCCGTGCCGTGGGAAGAACCGTCCGTTGGGACGGAGCTGGTGGGGGTCCCGGAAGGGACGGCTCAAGAGCCCGGCCCCTTCCGGGAGTTCAGAGGTCGAAGCAGGGATCGAAGGGAGTGCTCGCGGCGTCCGGGACCAGGCCACGCGCGATGCGCCACTGGCGATGCTGCTCCGACTCGGCGACGGCCTGGCCGAGCAACTCCGCTTGGTGGGCGCCGGGAAGGGCTGTCCGGCGGGACGCCTGGTAGCCGCCGAAGTGCGCCACTGGGCTCCAGGCCGGGCTGACGGGGGGAAGTTCCTCGTCGAGCCCGTCGTACTCGGCGGCGGCGTAGACGATCCGGCCGCCGGTCACCGTCAGCAGTGACTCGATGTGCGCGATGTCCGGCTCGGCCACGGCGAAGTAGTCCTCGGACAGGACCGCCAGGTCGGCGTAACATCCCGGCCGCAGCACGCCCTTCACCTCGTCCTCGCCGGTCAGGGCGGCGCCGGCGCGCGTGAACATCGCCAGTGCCGTCTGCCGGTCGACGCGGTTCTGCGGCGGGTGCAGCGTCAGATCGCCGACGTTGCGGCCGCTGACGAGCCAGTGCAGGGCGACCCAGGGGTTGTAGGTGGAGACCCGGGTGGCGTCGGTGCCGGCGCCCACGGTCAGGCCGCGGTCCAGCATGGCCCGGATCGGCGGGGCGTCGGCGGCGGCACCGGGGCCGTAGCGCCGTACGAACGCCTCTCCCTGGAAGGACAGGCGGTTCTGCACGGACATCGCGCCGCCGAGAGCGGCGATGCGGTCGAGGCTGTCCGCCGTGACGGTCTCCGCATGGTCGAACAGCCACCGGTTCCCGGCAGGGAAGAGCCCTTCCGCGGCGAGCTTCTCGAACACCGTGAGGTCACGGCGAATGGTTTCGTCGTAAGTGGCGTGCAGCCGGAATCCCCAGCCGTTCTCCATGAGCAGGCGCACCGCCTTCTCGAACTCCGCCTCGTAGTCAGGGGTGAGTTCCGGACGCGGCTGGGTGAAGTTCTCGAAGTCGGCGGCCGCCCAGGTGAGATTCTCACCCGCGCCGTTCAGCCGCAGCCATTCGTCCCCGTCCTCGGGGCGGGCCATTTCGATCCAGCGGGCGAGATCGTCGATCTCCTGGCCGGGATTCTGCGGGAAAAGATGGTAGGCGATGCGCAACGACAGCTGTCCGGCCTTGGCCAGTTCGACGACGGTGGCGTAGTTGTCGGGGAAGTTCTGGAAACCGCCGGCGGCGTCGATCGCCGAGGTCAGTCCGAATCTGTTCAGCTCTCGTAGGAAATGCCGGGTGGACGTCTTCTTGTCCTCACCCTCCAGTACCGGCGCCTTGGCCAGGGTCGAGTAGAGGATGAGGGCGCTGGGAGCGGCCAGCAGCATGCCGGTCGGTTCCCCGTCCCGGCCCCGGACGATCTGGCCGCCCTTGGGGTCGGGCGTGTCCCGGGTGAAGCCCGCGGCCTTGAGTGCCGCCCGGTTCAGCACGGCCGACTGGTACAGATGCAGGACGAACACCGGGGTGTCCGGGGCGACGGCGTTCAGTTCGGCGACTGTCGGCAGCCGGCGTTCGGTGAACTGCTCGGCCGACCACCCACCCACCACCCGCACCCACTGGCCCTTGGGGGTACGAGCGGCCTGCTCACGCAGCATCGCCAGGCCCTGACGCAGGCTGCGCACGCCGTCCCAGCGCAGCTCCAGTACGTAGTTGAGGCCCCCGCGAATCACGTGCAGGTGGGCGTCATTGAGGCCGGGAATCACCCGTCGCCCGAGCGCGTCGACCACCTTCGTGCCCGCGCCGATGCGGGGAGCCACGTCCTTGTCGTCACCGACGACTGTGATGACGCCGTCGTGGATGGCGAGTGCCTCCGCATGGGGGCGAACCGGGTCGCCGGTGTGGATCTTCGCGTTGCGGACGATGAGGTCCGCGGCATCGTCGATGGCATGCGGAACCAGTCCGCCGACGGGCATGGTTGACATCTCTTGAAACCCCCTCCGGGAATACGACTTCGATTCAAGTCATGGCTGGTAGCGACGGACTTCGGCGATTCCGTCGTGCCCGAATGCCCGTTTGTTCGAATCGAACCGAGTGAATTCCACCGACACTCGTCGTGCCCTTGGAACGAGGGCAGGCCCTGTCTGTGCGGGGCCGCGGTTGCTTCGCCATCACGATAGCCATGACAGACGCACCCCCCATGTCCCGCCAGTGCACAGGACTTTGCCTCACCGCGCACCGACTCGCCCCTGCTCTGAATGTCATGACGGAGGCCAGAAGGCAGCCGTGCACTGTGAGGACATCGGCGGTGCGCTGGTCGGCAATTGCCGCAAGCTCGGCGGTTCTAACGTGGCGAACAGCGGCTCCGGACCGCCCTTCGCGGCATCCTGATCCCGTATTGCCGGAAGGACCGGCGTCCCCATGAACATTCCAGGAGACTTACATGTCCGATGCCGTCGAGCCGGTTCAGCCGGTTTTGGAAGCCGCGGCAGCCGCCTTTGCCGAGGCGACCGCCAATCCGCCGTACCTGTTCGACCTGCCCCCGGCGGAGGGGCGCAAGGCCGTCGACGAGGTGCAGTCCGGCGAGATCGACAAGCCCGCGGTCGACGAGGAGTGGATCACCGTCTCGGGCGGGCCGACGGGCAGCGTCCGCGCGCGGATCGTCAAGCCGGCCGGTGCCCAGGGCGCCCTCCCGGTGATCATCTACATCCACGGCGCGGGCTGGGTGTTCGGCAACGCCCACACCCACGACCGTCTGGTGCGGGAACTCGCCGTCGGTGCGGGCGCCGCCGTGGTCTTCCCCGAGTACGACCTGTCGCCCGAGGCCCGCTACCCGGTCGCCATCGAGCAGAACTTCGCGGTCGCGCAGTGGGTCGTCCAGCAGGGCGCGACGAAGGGGTTGGACGCCGCCCGCATCGCGGTCGCCGGTGACTCGGTCGGCGGCAACATGACCGCCGCGCTGACGCTGATGGCCAAGGAGCGCGGCGGCATCCCGCTGGTGCAGCAGGTGCTGTTCTACCCGGTCACCGACGCGAGCTTCGACACCGGCTCGTACCACCAGTTCGCCACCGGCTACTTCCTGCGCCGCGACGGCATGCAGTGGTTCTGGGACCAGTACACGACCGACGAGGCCGAGCGGGCGCAGATCATCGCCTCCCCACTGCGCGCGACCACCGAGCAGCTCACCGGCCTGCCGCCGGCCCTCGTCATCACGGGCGAGGCCGACGTGCTGCGGGACGAGGGCGAGGCGTACGCCAACAAGCTCCGCGAGGCGGGCGTCCCGGTCACTGCGGTCCGCTTCCAGGGCATCATCCACGACTTCGTGATGCTCAACGCCTTGCGGGGAACCCACGCGGCCGAGGCCGCCATCACGCTGGCGGCCGGCACCTTGCGCACAGCCCTGCATACCGCCTGAAGCAAGGAGAGACACGTCCATGACCACCTCCACCACCCCCACCGTCGTCCTCGTCCACGGCGCGTTCGCCGACGCGGCCAGCTGGTCCGGGGTCATCGCCGAGCTGCAGCGTCACGGCATCCCGGTGATCGCCCCGCCCAACCCGCTGCGCGGCCTCGCCGCCGACGCCGCCTACGTCGCCTCCGTGGCCTCCCAGATCGACGGCCCCGTCATCCTGGTCGGACACTCCTACGGCGGCGCGCTCATCACTGTGGCCGGCACCACCGAGAACGTCGTCGGGCTCGTCTACGTCGCCGCCTACGTCCTCGAAGAGGGCGAGAGCCTCGGCGAGCTGCAGGGCCGCTTCCCCGCCTCCCCGCTGGTGAGCAACCTCAAGCAGTGGACGTACCCCGTCGAGGGCGGTGACCCCGTAGTCGAGGTCACCATCGCCGCCGACGCCTTCCCGTCGGTCTTCGCCGCCGACGTGTCCGCCGACGTCACCAAGGTCCTGGCCGTGGCCCAACGGCCGCTGGCCGCCGGGGCGTTCGAGGAGACCGCTGCCGCGGCCGCGTGGCAGACCAAGCCGTCCTGGGCTCTGGTCGCCGGCGCGGACGAGGCGATCAACCCCGAGGTCGAGCGGTTCGGCGCCAAGCGCGCCGGGGCGACCGTCGTCGAGATCGCGGGGGCGTCGCACGCGGTCGTCGTCTCCCAGCCGAAGGAGGTCGCCGACCTGATCCGCGACGCGGTGCGGGCGACGAGCTGACCAGGGGGAACCAGCTGCGCGGACGAACTCGTTTCGTCCGCGCAGCTGTGGTTCCACCTCAATGCCGCATTCGATCTCCATGCCGTGTTCGATCGGCCCGGTCGACCACCGTGACCACCACGACCAGGGCCGCCGCCGGCAGGCCGGCGACCAGGGCCGGTGCCGGGGAGAGAGCGGCCGCCAGGACAGCGACCGCGACAGCGGGAAACGCATGCTGTTCGACATCGCTCCGCTGGTGCGGCCGGACATGGATGGCCCACACGGTGATCAGGAAGATCGCCACCGGCATCGTGACCGCGGCTCCGGCTGCCGGCGACGGGACATCGGTGCGCCGCGTGATCACCTGGGCGTAAGCCGCCAGGCCGGCTCCTTCGGCGGCTGCCGAGGCGAAGATCAGATAGTGGCCGTACGCCCAGGTGAACCTCTGGCGATGGGCCTGGTGCGTGGTGGCGAGCAGTGTGTGCGCCGGCCTGGCGAAGTACAGCCACCACATGGCGAAGACCATGAGCAGGCCGCCCGCGGCCAGCATGTACAGCGCACCGGCGTTGTGGTGCCGGTCGAGGGCGCTGTGGATCGCCGCCACGGCGGCGGCGACGGACTCACCGAGCACGATGAGGGTGAACAGTTCGTACCGCTCTGCTATGTGGTGCGGATGCCACGGGGTCATCCCGGCGGACTGCGCCCACATCGGGACGGAAACCTCGGCAACGATCAACACGATGATGGCCGGCAGCTGCTCCGTGGCCGGAAGGAGGAGCATCCCGAGCCAGCCGATCTGGCAGCCCGTCACCCCGGCGGCGAAACGGAGCGCCGTCCGCCGCCGACCGGGGTCCGATCGCGCGGCACGCAACCACAGGGCCGCCAGGGCCGTACGCAGCACCGCGTATCCCAGCGTGATGACGCGCAGGTCGCCGTCCTCGAACGCCCGTGGGACGCCGGCGGCGAGAACGAGGGACCCCGTGATCTGGACCAGCACCGTCAGCCGGTACGGGACGTCGTCCGGGTCGTAGGCGGAAGCGAACCAGGTGAAGTTCATCCACGCCCACCAGATGGTGAAGAACACCAGCGCGAAGCGCACGGAGCCGGTGATGTAGTGACCGCCGGTCACCGCTGTGCTCAGGCTCCCGGACGCCTGCGCCACCGCGATGACGAAGCACAGGTCGAAGAGAAGTTCCAGCGACGTGGCGGTCCTGTGCGGTTCACCGGGGTCCCGGCCCGGCATGGTGCCGCCGGACCCCGCGTGCCATCGTCCGACTCGCGGCGTACTCCTCGGGAAGAAGCGGTTCAGCGAAGGGCTCCCAGAGCGGCTTCCACAGTTCGGTGGAAGGTGGGATAGGTGTAGATCATGTGCTTCAGGCGCTCGACGGGTACCTCCGCGTGGACGGCGACGTTCAACCCGTACAGCACCTCCCCTCCCGCCGGTCCCGCCGAGGTCGCCCCGATCAGCACGCCCCGGTCGGCATCCTCGACCAGCTTGATGAAGCCCTCGTTTCCCGGCCCGTGTATCCAGCCGCGCGTGGAGGAGGCGATCGGCAACAGGCTGGTGCGCCCCCGCAGTCGCTGGTCACGGGCTTGGCGCTCCGTCAGTCCCACAGCCGCGATCTCGGGATCGGTGAAGGTGACCCGGGGCAGCGCCCGGTAGTCGGCATCGGGGCCAGGACGCCCGAGGATGTCCCGTACGGCGATCTCCGCCTGGTACATCGACACATGCGTGAAACTGCCGTGGCCGGTGAGATCGCCGATCGCCCAGAGCCCTTCCCCGGCACGCATCTGCCCGTCCGTGCGCACGCTCTGTGCCGAAGGGTCGAGGCCCGCCGCGTCGACGCCGAGCGCGGCGAGGTCGGCACTGCGTCCGGTGGCGACGAGAAGCCGTTCGGCGCGCAAGGGCTCCGGCTCGTCGTCGAGGTGGACGATGAAGCCGGTGCCGTTATGGTCGACCTGTCGGGCCCGGGCCGAGGTGAGAACGGTGACGCCGTCCCCCCGCAGGACCTTGTCGGCCAGCTGCCCGGCTTCCGGTTCTTCCTGCGACAGCAGCCGGTCCTGCCCTTCCACCACGGTGACCGCGCACCGGAAGCGGGCGAAGACCTGGGCGAGTTCCACGCCGATGGCGCCCCCTCCGAGCACGATCATCGAGGCTGGCAGCTCCCTGGCCGCCATGGCGTCCCGGTTGGTCCAGTACGGCGTCTCCGTGAGGCCCGGGACCGGGGGAATCCGGGGCCGGGAGCCGGTGGCCAGGACCACACCCTGCCGGGCCTGGATCGTGCGCCCGCCGGTCGTCACCTGCCGTGGCCCGGTGAGCCGTCCCGTTCCGCGTACGAGCTGGCCGCCCTTCGCCGCGAGACGGTCGGCGGCCACCTGGTCGTTCCAGTCGTCGGTGGCCTCGCTCCGGATACGTCCGGCAACCCGGCTCCAGTCGGGCGTCACCTTCACCTCACCGGCGAGGGAGGGCGCGCGACCTGCCTCGGCGAGCAGGTTCCCGGCCCGGATCATCATCTTGCTGGGCACGCACCCCCAGTACGGGCACTCGCCCCCGACGAGCTCCGCCTCGATCCCCACCACATCCAGCCCGGCTTCTGCCAGCGTTCCCGCGACGTACTCGCCTCCGGGCCCCAGACCCAGGACGACCACATCTGCCTGCTCACTCACCCTCATGCCTCACCTTGCCGCTCGTCGGCGCACTCCGTCCGCGAGAGGCTAGAGGGGGCGAGGCACCGGGCCGTGCCCGCCGGCGCACCGGGACTTGCCCGAGAACGAACAGCGGAAGGGTTCCCTCGCCAGTGCGCTGCCGGACATTGCCGCATGCACGCTTGGGCAACGAGGCCGCCGCGCGGGTACTTAGCGTCACTGCTGCAAGAGAGCCCAGACCCGCAGGAGGCGGACCATGACCACCAGTTCCCCGCACGTGAGCAGCCAGCCGCGGCTGCATCAGAAGGGCGAGATCATCCAGGAGTTCGGGACCGTCAAGCAGTTCCCCCTCGGTCTGTCCTACGAAGCCCGCATGTACTCCTGCCAGCGGCTCAACAAAGTCCTGGCCGACACCCAGATCCTCTACGGCCTCTACAAGAAGCACCACTGGCTGATGCGCGGGGCGACCTTCTACCAACTGCACCTGGTGCTGGACAAGCACGCGGGAGAACAGCTCGAGCTCGTCGACGCCCTCGCCGAACGGGTCCAAACCCTGGGCGGTGTCGCGGTGGGGGACCCCCGGCACGTCGCCGAGATCACCTCGATCCCGCGCCCGCCGGACGGTGTGGAGCAGGTGCCGGCCATGCTGTCGCGGTTGCTGGAGGCCCACGAGACCATCCTGACCGAGGCCCACGACGCGGCAGCACGCACAGGGGAGTTGGGCGACGACGGCACCAACGACCTGCTGGTCTCACAGGTGATCCGGACCGGCGAACTCCAGGCGTGGTTCCTGGCCGAGCACCTGGTGGACACCCCTCTGGTCCGCGCCTGAACGGGCAGGAAGGGCCGGTGCCCGCGGCTGCGGGTGCGGCTCAGCGTGAGCAACACCGTGTCGTGCCGTTACACGGCGTGGATCCGAGGTCGGTGGAGGCCGGCGTCCCGGTGACAGAGTCCCTCAGCTCATGCCCACGGCCCAGCGGCTGCACGCGTCACTCCGCCGTGCCGGCATGGCGCGGGCGCTTGACGGGGAACCGGGCGCCAGCCCCGTGGCCGCGCTCCGGGCGGGGACAGTCGTGGTGAAGGCGGCCGGGCGGTGACCGGCCCGTGCACTGCCAGGACCCGGACCGTGCGCTGACGGTCAATCTTTCTCCCGGACTCCTCCTTAGCTTGACCGCGGCGCCTCGTATCCGGACCGCCGCGCGGAACAAAGTCAGGAGCAGCATGCCCAGCCAACCGAGACACCCTGGACGTCGCCGAGCCACCCTGGCCCTGGCAGCGGCTGGGGCCCTGGCCGTCGCACTGACCGCATGCACGAGCTCCGACAAGGGTGTAGGGGCCACCGGGAGCGGCGGCCCGGTCGCCGGTACCACCCCGAACGCGAGTACGTCGGCAACGCCAGCGGCCCCGTCGCGGCCCTCCGCGTCCCCCGCGACGACCACAACGTCCGTCCGCTGCCGCACTTCAGACCTGCGTGCCTCCATCGGCCTGAACGATCCCGGAGCAGGTCAGGAGAACTTCGCCGTCGTCCTGACCAACGGCTCCGGCCGCACCTGCACGGTCTACGGCTTTCCCGGCATCGCCTTCTTCGACGGCGCCGACAAGGCGGTCACGCCGGATCCCGAGCGGGCCACCGGCCAGAAGGAGCCGACGGTGACGCTGAAGCCCGGCGCCAGTGCGTGGTCGGCGCTGACGTTCACCAACCCGGAGGTCACCGGCGTGACCACTGTGACCCCGGCGGCGGTCCTCGTCACCCCGCCCGACGAGACCGAGTCCTTCAAGGTGGCGTGGAAGGGCGGCAAGGTCTCCAACACGGGCAAGGCGTCGGTCCCGCAGGTGAGCCCCTTCGGGCCGGGCGACGGCGGCTGACCTCCCCGGAGCCGACGTCGGCTGATCGACGTGAACCGGTCCGACCGTGCGGCTCGCCGCAGGAACGGGCAGTCGGATCCGGTCGATGCGCAGGAGGCGCCGCGGGCAGTGCTGAGTGGCCGGGCCCGTGTCTGAGCCAAGGATGGCGACGGGCTAGGTGCAGAGTGTCCGGATGATCAAACTCGATGATGCGGCTGGTCCGGGTGGCGGTGCATGACTCGTCGGGGTGTGCCTGGAGGTGGTCGATGACCTTGGGCCGGAGCGCTCGCGGCGCGAGTCGCCCTTCCGCGCTTGGCGCGGGGTGCGCCCGTAACCTTCCGAGCGGCCTGCTGACCTGCGGTTTCTTCCACATGCTTTTGTTCCACATGTTTTCGATGACGCATCATGTGGAGTGTGTCGCGATCCTTGAGCCTGCCGATAAGGGCCGTTGACCTGCGGCTTTACTCGATGTGCCGTATGTGCGCTATGCGCGTTACAGGCGAAATCTTGACGCTCAAATGACGCTCTCCGAGGTGTCTTGACGCTCATTTGACGCTCGTTCTGATGGTGCGTCAGGTGCATTTCGGGATGCTGTGACCTGGGCTGCAGCGTGGGCTGAGGAACGTGCGTGGGCGGCCGCGGTCCTGCCCGAGGGGTAGCGCGCCTCGGATCGTCGGGTGGGTTCGCTTGTCGGGCGCGTACGGTGTGTGCCACGTCTGACCGTGTACCTGCGCCGTTCGAGGAAGGTGGCGATGCCGCCGTGCCGAGCGATTCACCGTCGCCTTAAGCCGCCCGCCGTCGTCCCCCTCGTCTGCACGCCCATTCGCAGGCGTCGCCTCAAGACGGCGCGCTCTTGATCCTTTACGAGCTCCAAAGGGCGCAGCTCGCTGGCCTTCCGGGCGGCATTCGCTGTACCGCGACATAGTACGCACGCTGCCAGCCCGTCAGGGAAGCCGCAGGTCCCGCAGCTGTCGCCGGGAGGTGATGCTCAGCTTGCGGAAGATGCTGCGGAGGTGGGCCTCAACGGTGCGCGGGCTCAAGAACAGCTGTGCGCCGACCTCCCGGGAGGTCGCCCCGGTAGCTACCAGCCGGGCGATCGTCAGCTCCTGTGCTGTGAGCGCGTCCGAGGGCTGGGCGGACCGGCTGCGTGGGTGCTCGCCGGTGGCGCGCAGCTCGCGGGCGGCGCGTGCGGCGAACGCTTCCGCACCCATGTCCGACAGCATCTGGTGAGCGGTGCGGAGCTGCTGGCGGGCGCCTTGGCGGCGACCCTCGCGGCGTAGCCACTCGCCATAGACGAGATGAGCTCGGGCCAGCTGGGTGGCCACTCGGCAGTTTCGTAGCTGCTCGATCGCCTCGCGGTAGTACTCCTCGGCGGCCGGGCCGGTGCTGACCAATGCCCGTGAGCGCGCTGCCAGCCCGAGCCCCCACGGGGTGCCGCTGGCCAGCGCCCGTGAGCTGAGCTGGTCCAGCGCAGCGGTCGCACGCTCCGGCCAGCCGCTACGGCATGCCGCTTCAATGAGCTCGGAGTGGGCCAGGTTGCTGTGGGTCAGCTCGTCGGACTCGAAAGCCCGCGTCGCAGCGACCAGAGCCGCCGGGTAGTCGCCCAGACCGTTGTGCAGCACCGCCATGGCGTACTGCGCCAGGAAGTCCTCAGTTCGGCGCCCACGTCCAGCCGCTTCCCGGACCATGGTCGCGTGGATCTCGGTGGTCTCGTCCGAGCGGCCGCGCCAGGCAGCCAGGATGAGCTGGCCGTGGAGCACGGGCACAGTTCTGGTCGCGGCGGCGATCGCGGTCTGTTCGGCGGCCCGGGAGAAGTCACCAGAGAGCACCAGCATGACGGACTGGACGAGCAGTGCTGCCGGGAGCGTGGCCAGCGCGCCGGCTTCCCTGACCAGCCGGACATGACGAGCGGCCAGCGCGTGCACCATCTGGTCGTCGAAGAGCGACATCGCGGTCCGGCCGGCCAGCCACAGCCAGCGGCGGTCGTCGCTGTCGTTCACGGCATGATAGTCCCGCTCGTGACGATTGAAGGCGTCCAACGCCCGCCGCAGGCCGGGCACTCCTGCCGCGTAGCCCTGCGTGAACGTCGTCACCAGCCCGTCGAGCAACAGATCCACGGGCCTCGGCGTCTCCGGTGGTGCGGGCGCGGCCCGGGCTGCGTCGGCCACCGCACGCACGCCGCCGCCGGGTCCGCGGTCGCCAGTAACGATTGCCGCATCGAGCGCGTCCAGGTAGGTCTCCCGGGACAGCGGCGGGTCCAGCGGGGCGAGGCTCTTGGCGGCGTCCAGCAGCATCCGCGGCCCCTCGCCGCCCCTTGCCCCGTGGAACGCGATCCGAGCATGCAGCAGCTCTAGGCGGGCCTGCGCCACGGCGTCCAACGGCCCGGCCGCGGCGACTGTCAGCAGCTCCAGGGCTTCGGACGCACCGGCCTCGTGCTTGGCGTGTGCAGCTTCCAGGGCCCGTTCCGCCCGGACGGCCGGCCTGGGGGTCAGCTCGGCCGCACGCTTCAGGAACGCCGCCGCAGCGGCCAACCCGCCGCGGGCGCGGGCCCGTCCGGC
Organism: Streptomyces sp. NPDC050211; assembly: GCF_040656035.1. Taxonomy (NCBI): domain Bacteria; kingdom Bacillati; phylum Actinomycetota; class Actinomycetes; order Kitasatosporales; family Streptomycetaceae; genus Streptomyces; species Streptomyces sp. NPDC050211. The sequence continues at coordinate 366,053 of NZ_JBFALC010000001.1, read as the reverse complement.
CGAACGCTCCAGCTCCGCGGCGGCGTCCTCATCAGTGCCCACCACCGCCTGCGCGCGGTGCCAGGCACGCCGGTCCGGATCGACCTGCTGGTCGGTGACGGCGGCCAGCGCGCCGTGCGCCCGGCGCCGGTCGGTCGGTGTGGCCGCCCGGTAGACCGCCGAGCGCACCAGCGGGTGCCGGAACCGCACACGGAAGTCGAACTCCAGCAGCCCGGCGGCCTCCGCGGGCGCAGCCGCCTCGCGGGCGATCCCCAGCTCCGCGGCCGCGCGCCACAGCAACGCCGCGTCCCCGGTCGGCTCGGCCGCGGCAACCACCAGCAGCATCCGCGCGTCGGCAGGCAGGCTGTTCGCGCGACGCCGAAAGCCGTCCTCGATCCGGCGCGGAACGCTCACCACGTCCGGCAGCTCGAACCCGCCCGCGAACTGCACCGCCGGAGCAGCCCGGGGTAGCTCCAACAACGCCAGCGGATTGCCGCGCGCCTCGGCTACGATCCGGTCGCGCACCACATCGTCCAGCGGTGCGCGGACCGCGGTGGCCAGCAGCGTCTGGGCATCGGAGGCCCCCAGCCCCGCCAGGCGCAGCTCCGGCAACCCGCTGAACGCCTCGACGTCGGTCACACCGGGATCGCGCAGCGCAAACACCATCACCACCCGCTCGGCCCCCACTCGCCGGGCCACGAAAGCCAGAACCTGCGCAGACGCCTGATCGAGCCACTGCGCATCATCGACCACACACAGCAACGGCCCGTTCTCGGCCAACAGGCTCAGCACCGCCAACCCCACCAGGAACCGGTCCGGCGCAGCACCCTCGCGCAGCCCGAACGCCACCCCGAGCGCGGCCTGCTGCGGCTCGGGCAGCTCGACCGCCCGCGCCAGGAACGGGGCGCACAACTGGTGCAGGCCCGCGAACGCGAACTCTGCCTCGGCCTCCACCCCGGCCGCGTCGTGAACCCCGAATCCCGCCGCCACGGCGGTCTCCCGCATGTGCTGCAGGAGGGCGGACTTGCCGATGCCGGCTTCCCCGCGCACCACCAACACTCCGCTGTCGCCGCCCTGCGCCTGAGCCAGCAGCTGCTCGAGCGCCGCTTGCTCGGCCCGCCGTCCCACGAGCATCGCCTGGTCCTCCCCTGGCGCCGACACGGCGTCTATCCGGTAATTGTCACCGACGCGAAGCGCGCGGGCAGCACCGGGTCGTCAAGATGCCAGCCTCCCCCGCGCCAGGGTCGGTGACGGGGTAAGGGATTTTTACCGACGCGGACCAAGCGCCTTCCCCGCGACTCTGAGAGCCCTCAGCAGAGCGACCGGGAAGGGAGCGACCACCGTGATCAGCACCGAGGTGTTCTTCCCCGCCGACGAGGAGTCCTCCCGCTACGGCAGCAGCGCGAGCGGGTCGCCGTCCACGCCCTGGCCCACCGGGAGCTGCACGGCCGGGGGGGGGCGGGCTGTCGGAGGCCGATCGCCGGCGCCGGCTCACGCACCCCTGACCACGCCGAAGACATTTGGGCCGACGACACGTCGGTCGACGACACCTGAAGGGAACAGCCGTGGCCTGGAGACTCCGCCAACTCGCCGATCTCGCCAGCACCACTGTGGGTGCGGTGCGGCACTACCACGACATCGGCCTGCTGGAGGAGCCGCCGCGGCGCGCCAACGGCTACAAGCAGTACGGCGTCGCCCACCTCGTCCGCGTCCTGCGGATCAAGCGCCGCGCCGACCTCGGTGACCAGGGTGCTGGACCTCGCGGTGGTCACCGACTTCGCCGACACGCTGCACGCCCTCCCACCGAGCCCGGCGGCCAGCGCGTTCGACCAGCTCCTGGCCCCCGCCGACGACGCCGCCCGCCACGCGCTCGCGGTCAGACTGCTCACCAGGAGCCGGACCGTGCGCGTGATGCTCCCCCGTCTGCGCATCGCGACCGCCGCCCTGAGCGCCGCCGTCACCCGGACGCTCCACGAGGTCGTGCGCGACCTCTACAAGCCCGCGCAGTCCGACGTCCTGCGCCGCGAGGGGCTCCTGCTCCGCTCGCATCCCGGCCGGGTCCAGACTCCGCGGGTCTGTGTCACGCCCGGCAGAGATCGGTCACGGCTCCCACGCCGCTCAGGTCCACCGTGCCGCAACGGCACGATGCACACTCCGGGCGTGATCACCGCAGTCGTCCCGTCGAGAATCCCGGAAGGCCATGAACCAGCAACACATCATCCGACGCAGCGTGCTCACCACCATCGTGGGCGCGGCCCATACGGCTTGCGGGATCGCCGCGGCGCCCACGGCCGCTCCCGCTCCCTCGGCACCGCTGTCCGCCGCTCCTCCGGATGATCCTGATCTCGCCCTGCTCGAACGCGGCTACGGTGGCCGGATCAGCGTGCGCGCCCTCGACACCGGGAGCGGGGCGACCGTGTCGCTCCAGGGCCGGGAGCGGTTCCTCACGGCCTCCACCGTGAAGCTGCCCCTCGCCGCCGCCGTGCTGGACCGCGCCACGACCGGCATGACCGTCGCCGACCTGTGCGACGCCTCCCTCACCGTCAGCCACAACACGGCGACGAACCTGCCCCTCGACCTCCTCGGCGGACCGACCGCCGTGACCGCGTTCGCCCCCGGCCTGGATGACGCGACCACCCGTTTCGACCGCAACGAGCCACAGCTCAACCTCTCCACCGGCCCAGACGACGAGCGCGACACCACCGCACCGGCCGCCATCGTCGAGAGCATGCCGGCGGTGCCCCTCGGTGGCGGCCTGCAGCCGGCCGGCCGCGAGCGGCTCACCACCTCGCTCATCGCGAACACCACCGGCGACGCCACCCTCTGGGCCGGCGTGCCAGCCGGGTGGCTGATCGGGGACAGGACCGGGACCGGAGCACAGGGCGAGCGCAACGACGTCGGGATCGTGCTGCCCCCGGACCGCGCGCCGCTGTCTCGCCGTCTACGCCGACCCGGCCGACCCGGAGTCCACGGCCGGCAACGCCACCATCGCCGAGGCGACAACGATCGCGGTCCGGCGGCTCGTCGGTCAATAGCAGGCACACCACCCTCGGAAAGGAAAGATCGTGGGACACGTAACCAGCGGGAACGAGAACAGCACGCCGGTCGAGCTCTACTACGAGGACCAAGGCGCGGGTCAGCCCGTCGTCCTCATCCACGGCTACCCGCTCAACGGCCACAGCTGGGAGCGCCAGACGCGCGAGCTGCTCTCCGCCGGCTACCGCGTCATCACCTACGACCGCCGCGGCTTCGGCCGCTCGTCGAAGGTCGGCACCGGCTACGACTACGACACCTTCGCCGCCGACCTGAATGCCCTGCTGGAGACCCTGGACCTGCGCGATGTCGTCCTCGTCGGGTTCTCGATGGGCACCGGCGAACTCGCCCGCTACATCGCTCGATACGGCCACCAGCGGGTCGCGAAGCTCGCCTTCCTGGCCTCCCTGGAGCCCTTCCTCGTCGCTCGGGACGACAACCCGGACGGCGTGCCCCAGGACGTCTTCGACGCCATCGAGGCCGCGGCCAAGGGCGACCGCTACGCCTGGTACGAGCAGTTCTTCTCCAACTTCTACAACCTCGACGAGAACCTGGGCAACCGCATCGGCCAGGAGGCGGTCACAGCCAGCTGGAACGTCGCCATCTCCAGCGCCCCCGTGGCCGCCCATGCCGTCGTCTCCTCGTGGATCGAGGACTTCCGCGCCGACGTCGAGGCCGTCCGGGCCGGCGGCACGCCGGCCCTGATCCTGCACGGCACCGCCGATCGGATCCTCCCCATCGAAGTCACGGCCCACCGCTTCCGCCGGGCCCTGCCCGACGCGCAGTACGTGGAGATCGACGGCGCCCCGCACGGGCTGCTGTGGACTCACGCCGACGAGGTCAACGCCGCCCTGCTCGCCTTCCTGGGAGACCCACTCCCCAAGGGCGTCCGCCCCGGTTCGCAGGAGTCGCCATGACCACGGCCACCGGCGCCTCGCCCCGCGGCGCCGACCTCGGCGTGCGCCCGCGGCGAGCGCCTCGTCCCTACGCTGCCCGTGCCGTGGCAGCGGTTCGGCGTGCTCGATGCGCAAGCTCGTCGTCGGCGATCGACGAACGGGACCCGACCCTCACCGCGGCGGCGGGGCCATCGGTCAAGGTACTCGGGCCCGTGGTCTGCGGGCCCAGAAGCACCTGCGGCAGGCCGCTGAGCATGCGCACACCATTCACGGACAGGTCGGCACCACCGAACGGGACCCGGCTCGGTGGGGTGGCACTGCCACAGCAGGGGCCCGAGGATGCGCTCATCAGGATCAGAGCGGGGCTCACCGGCATCGCGCTCGTGCACGGGGTCGGCGTCCTCGTCGGGGCGTCGGACGATCCCGCCGACCTCGGACGGTACGGCACGGACCTCTGGGGCCGGAAGATGGTCACGGCTGAGAGGACGCGATGAGGGCAACCGGTGCTCCGGCTCCGCTCGTCGGACGACAGGCAGAGATCGCTGCCGTGACCGAGGTGCTCGACCGAGCCCGCCGTGGCACCGGTGGCGCCCTGGTGCTCTGGGGTGAGCCGGGCATCGGCAAGACCGCACTTCTCGACCACGTCACCGCGGCGTCTCCCGATTTCGCCCCGCTGGCGGTACAGCCCGCACGGTGCGAGTCCGGGACCCCCTTCGCCGGCCTGGACACGCTGCTCCGGCCGGTCGAGCACCTGATCGCGACTCTTCCGGTGTCCCAGGCGGCAGCGTTGCGAGGCGTGCTCGCGGGCGAGGTCACCGAAGGGGGCCGGTCGCTCACCGCCGTGGCGGTCCTGTCCCTGTTGTCGGCGCTGGCAGTCGACCGCCCGCTCCTGATCGTCGTGGACGACGCACACCGGCTCGACGCGGAGACCGAGTTCGTGCTCGGATTCGTCGCCCGGCGGGTGGGGACCGATCCGGTGGTGGTCCTGGTCGCCGGCCACGACGCGCCCGCCGGCGGATCGTGGGAGGGGGTCGATCCGCTCGCGGTGAGTCCTCTCGCTGACGACCACGCCGCCCAACTGGTCGCCGCCGCCCACCCCGGCCTCGACGGCCCCGAGGTCACCCGCGCGGTGAAAGCAGGTGGGGGCAACCCGCTGGCACTGCACGAGCTGCCTCTACCAATCGACGATCTTGCCGCCGGTACGGTGCCCGTGGGGCCCCGGCTGCGTAAGGCCTTCGCCGAGCGCCTGCAGACCATGCCGACCCCGGCACGCGAGTTCGTCGTACTCATGGCCGCGGCTCGTGCCGACGGTGATCAGCTCACGCTCGCACGGTCAGCACGTTCCCGCGACGCCGAGGAGCCGGTCTGGGAGGAGACGACCTGGTCGGGTCTGCTCGCCGGGACGCCCGACCGGCCTGCGCTACGGCACCCGGTGGTCCGGGCCGCTGTCTACGCGAGCGCCTCCCCGTCTGAGCGCAGGAACGCCCACCGGACCCTGGCCGCCGCGCTTCCCCCGGGCAGTCGCGGGCATGTCTGGCACCGGGCCGCGACCGTTCACGACGTCGACGAGGAGATCGCCGGGCTGCTCGAGCAGACGGTGCCCTCGGGCGCCGGCGCGGTACCGATCCTGCGGCGGGCCGCCGAGCTGTCCGCCGACCCGGCCGCTGCGACCCGCAGGCTCGCCGGCGCGGCCGTGGCCGCCTGGCACGGCGGCGACGCCACGATGGCGCGTCGGTTGCTGGCCGATGCCCGGAGCCTGACCGACGAGGTCCTGGCCACCCGCGCCAGCCGCGGCCTGCGCGGGGTACTCGAACTCGCCGAGGGGTCTCTGGAACGAGCCCACCGATCGATCAGTCGCGACATCGCCGCGTTCGATGATCCGCGCATGGGAGTGGAGCTCGGCGCCGCTGCCCTGCACGCGGGATGGTCCGCGGCCCGCGACGACCTCGTCGGCGAGACCCTCACTCGTCTCGCGGGGCTGACGACCCCCGGGCTGCCCGACGTCCTCCCGATCGTCCGGACGTGGTGGGGGCCGGCGACGGACCCGGCACGGGCAGCGTCGTCGGCAGAACTCGGTGACGTCATGGCGCACATCTCCCGGGTGGAGTCGCAGCTGCTCCCGGCGTCGCCGCTCGGACTGGTGTGGGGCCTCGACGAGCCACTCGCCGATGCCGTGCACGCCCTTGTCCGCAGGCACCGCCGTCACGCCGATGGCACCTCGCTTGCTGCGGCGCTGGCTCGGATCGCGCGACTCGACATCGCCGCGGGCCGGTGGGGCGCTGCGGAGGACGCCGCGGCCGAGGGGCTCGCGTCGGCCGAGCGGATCGGTGCCGAGCACATCGCTGCGGAGTGCCGGAACTGCCTCGGGTGGCTCGCCGCCGCCCGCGGTGACGGCCGCAGCGTCGACCATCTGACCGTTCGGACCCTGCAGCTGGCCGGGCCGCGCCGCGACCGTGCGGTCAGCGCCTCGGCGCACTGGAACCGTGGAATGGCCGCTCTGGCGGCCGGTCGCGCCGATGCTGCACTCGACCTGCTCGCCCGCTTGGACGAGCACGGGCACGAGGCGGCACATCCGATCGTCGCTCTGCTGGCAAGCCTGGACACGATCGAGGCCGCCGTGCAAGCGCGGCGGCCGGAGATCGGCCAGCGCCGCGCCGAGGCGCTCGACGCCTGGGTACGGCGCACCGGCGCGCACTGGGCGAGATTCACAGCGCACCTGGCACGCGCACTGCTGGACGAACCCGCCGCCGAACGGTCCTACCGGGCGGCGCTGGACGTGCCCGGTGCGTCCCGGCGCCCGTTCGACCACGCACGGGCCCGGCTGCTCTACGGCGAGTGGTTGCGGCGACAGCGGCGGCGCCGAGACGCCCGCCAGCAGCTCGACGCCGCTGCCGAGACGTTCCACGCACTGGGAGCGCACCCGATGCTCGAGCGGGCCCGGCGTGAGCAGCGTCTGATCATGGCACCCGCACGCCGTGACACTGCCGCCGGCACGGGCATGGCAACGCTGACGGCACAGGAACGCCGGGTGGCCCAGCTTGCCGCCGGCGATCTGACCAACCGGGAGATCGGGGCCCGTCTGCGGATCAGCGACCGCACCGTCGGGCATCACCTGTCCAACGTGTTCGCCAAGCTGGGGCTCTGCTCACGGCGCGACTTGGCGGCCACCGGCATCGCCGGACGGAGATGATTCCGGCTCGGTCGCGACGGCTAGTACTGCAACGGTGCTTGTTCTGAGTGCTGGGCAGTTTTCAGGGACTGTGTCCGCGTCGTTTGTAGTGACTGAGCCGAGCCTGATACTGCCGTCTGCGACGCCATGTCGACCCGTGCAGGATGTGTTCGGCCGGGGTGGGACGGCGGTTGGGAGTCAGGTGATCAGCCGTCTGATTTCGGCGAGGCTGAGGTGGATGAGCTGGGAGGACCCGTTCCTGCTTTGTCCGCGTCCAGCTGTCGGGCTCGCAGGACGGTCAGGAAGGCGTGGGCGGCCATGGCCAAGGTCATGTGTCGGTGTCAGCCGGGATAGCGGCGGACCTGGTAGTCGTCCAGGCCGGACTCCTGCTTGGCGGTCTGGAAGCACTCCTCCACCGCCCAGCGGCTGCCCGCGATGCGGATGAGCTCGTCCCGTGCGGTGCCGGCGGCGCAGTAGGCGATGTAGTAGGAGATCTCCTCGGGTCTGCTGACGCTGCGGCGGGCGAGAACCCAGTGCCGGCGGTCCTCGCGGTGCCAGGGCCGGACTTCGACGCGGGCCCAGTCGTAGAAGCGCCGGCCGTGGACTCCTTCACCGCAGGAGCGGCGTTTCCACTTCTGCCGCGGCTGGCCGGGAAACAGGTCGTGGACGGGATGGTCGATGGACCAGCGCGTGACGACCGTGTCGTGGCGGGTGGTGGCCATGATGTGGAAGACATCAGCCTGCTCCAGCTCGAACCGCCAGCCCTTGCTGAAGCCGTAGGCGCGTCCGGCTGGTAGACGAAGGCCCCCAAGGACTCGGCGTCCGGGAACGTACCGTCCTCGTCGGCGTAGGTGAGCCAGGCGCTGTAGAAGTAGCCGGTGCCGCGGGGGGCGTCGGTCTGGTAGCCGTGCAGCTCGCGGCGGCACGCGGCGCGACGGTCGTGGCCACGGCGAGCCGAGTCAAGCACGACCTCCTGCGAGAGCTGGGAGCGATCCCGGTCGTCTACGGGCCGGGACTGGCGGACAGGGTGCGCGCGGTGGCGCCGGAGGGCGTGCACGCAGCCGCCGATCTCGTGGGCACCGAGGGGGCGGTGGACGTCTCCGTGGAGCTCGTGCCGAACCGCTTGCGCATCGCCACCATCGCGGGCCACGAGCGCGGGGCTCGCGCGGGAATCAAGTTCCTGGGTGGCGTGCCGGGCGCGGATCCCGGCACCGAGATCCGCCGAGCCGCCCGCCTGCAGCTCACGGAAGCCGCGACAGCAGGCCGCCTGCGCATCGTGATCGCGGACAGCTACCCCCTGCGCGAGGCCGCCACCGCCCACCGCGAGATCATGGCCGGCCACACCACGGGAAAGATCGTCCTGGTCCCGTAACCCGTTCCTGTCCCCGCACCGCTGAAGCCACACCGCGAGCGGCCGCCCGCGCGCTCACCGGTCCCGGTACGCGACGGATCGGGTGCGTGGGTGGCCTGCGACCAGCTCGTCAGGTGTCCATGTCCTCGTTCTTGGCGCTCCATTCGATCAGCGGATGCAGGACACGCATCAGGCTGGCGCCCTGTTCGGTGGGCCGGTACGTGATCTGAACCGGCGTCGTCGGTACCACGAGCCGCTCAAGGAGTCGGTGGCCCTCGAGCTCACGCAGACGCTGGGACAGAAGGTGGTTCGAGATTCCGGGGATCCGCGCTCGGTAGTCGACGAATCGGCGCGCGCCCCGCATCGCCGCCAGGAGCACCGCGGCGCTCCACTTCTTGCCCACGACCTCGACCGAGCGCTGAAAACTGCGGCACACGTCGTCGTCGATGTGTTCGTAGCCCGCTTCCGGGCGGCTCTGGCCCGCGGTGGTGGAGGAATCATCGGGCTGTCGAGGACCGGTCATCTCCGCTCGGTCGGCGGCGCCGTCGCCGATGTTCCCGCGGACGCCACGGCCTACGCCCACCGCGACGCGAACTTCTCGCTGGTGGTGATGGGCGATGCCGACGAGGTGGTCGACCGGGCCTGGGCGCGGCTGAGCCCTTTCCTCGACGGCCTCTACATCAGCTTCGAGTCCAGCCTCCGGCCCGAGCGGATCGCCGCGGCCTGGCCCCCACGGACCCTCTCGCGTCTGCGTGAGCTGAAGAGCGTCTACGACCCCGAGGGCGTGTTCGGCGACAACTTCGCCCTCACGCCCGCCGCGAACCACCCCGGAGGAAGCACCCCATGAGCGACTACGGCCACGAACTGTGGTTCGGCAGCTTCATCACCCCCACCGCCCGCCCGCCTCAGGCGCCGATCGAGCTGGCCCTGACCTCCGAGAGGGCCGGCCTCGACCTGGTCAGCTTCCAGGACCACCCCTATCAGTCGGCGTTCCAGGACACCTGGACTCTGATGTCGTACGTCGCCGCACGCACCGAACGGATCCGGATCAGCGGCAACGTGCTGAGCCTTCCGCTGCGGCCCCCGGCCGTGCTGGCCCGCGCCGCCGCGAGCCTGGACCGGCTGACAGGCGGGCGGGTCGAACTGGGCATCGGCGCGGGTGCGTTCTGGGACGGCATCGTCGAGATGGGAGGCCGTCGGCTCGAACCGGCCCAGGCCGTGCGGGCAGTGGAGGAGGCCGTGGACGTGATCCGGGGGCTGTGGGCCACCGACGAGACCGGGCCCCTCCGTGTCACCGGGGATTTCTACACCGTGAACGGCGCCAAGCGCGGCCCGGCACCCGCCCATCGCATCCCGATCCGCATCGGTGCCTACAAGCCGCGCATGCTCCGGCTGACGGGCAAGGTCGCCGACGGTTGGCTGCCCTCCCTGGGTTTCCTGCCCGAGGGCCCGGCATCGCTGCGCGCGATGAATGAGCAGATCGACGAGGCCGCATCCGTCGCCGGTCGGGAGCCCGCGGCGGTCAGCCGCCTGCTCAACGTGAGCGGCCGATTCACGTCCGGCGCCGGCGGCGGCCTGTTGCAGGGGACTCCCGGCGACTGGGCCGAACAGATCGCCGACCTCGCCCTGCAGTACGGCGTATCCGGGTTCATTCTCGCCTCGGACGAGCCTGCCGACCTGAACCTCTTCGGTCACGAGGTCGCGCCGCGCGCCCGCGAACTCGTCCAGTCCGAACGCGTGACGTGATGCGGTGGGCGCGTGGCGAGCCCGGTGACCAAGCTGCGACAGCGGCAGCGCCGGCGGAGCTGTTGGGACGCCGCGAGGAGGCCGCGGTTCTCGACGGGCTGCTTACGCAGGCCTGCGGCGGGAGCGGTGGGGCGCTCGTGGTGTGGGGCGAGCCGGGTATCGGCAAGTCAGCTCTGCTTCGCCACGTGTACGGCCAGGCCGCGGACTTCGTCCGGCTGAGCCACTCGGCCACCCGGCCCGAGTCGGACCTGGCTTTCGCGGGGCTGCACGGGCTGCTGCGACCGCTGGCCGATCGTGTCGAGGTGCTGGCGACGGCCCAGGCCGCCGCTGTGCGTACCGCGCTCGGGCTGAGCGGTGAGCCGACGGACCGCCCGGTGGTCGGGGCGGCCGTGCCGTCGCTGCTCTGCGGACTCGCCGAGCGGCAGCCCGTGCTCGTCGTGGTGGACGACGGGCAGTGGCTCGACGAGGCCACCGCGCTGTGCCTGGGGTTCGTCGCTCGACGCGTAGGAGCGCATCCCGTGGTCGTCGTGCTCGCCGATCACAGCGATCCGGCCGCCCGACCCTGGGAAGGCGTGGCCGACGTGGGGGTCGAGGGCCTGAGCGACGAGAGCGCGCGGCAGCTTGTGGCGGCCGTGGCGCCGCTCACCGACGAGGCGACGACGCGGAACATGGTCCGGGAGGCCGGGGGTAACCCCTTGGCGCTGCACGAACTGGCCACGCTCGGGGGCGACCTCGACGACGCCGAGCATCGCCGGAAGCGAGGACGACCGCCCGTCGGGCCGTGCCTGCAGCGGGCTTTCCGTGCCGGGATCGAGGCCCTGAGCCCTCCGGCGCAGTTGCTGACCGTGCTCGCGGCGGCCGAGGAGCACGGCGACCGGCTCACGGTGCAGCGGGCCGGACGTGCGTCGGGTGCCGGTGACGCCGTCTGGGAGGAAGTGACCAACGCGGGCCTGCTCCACGTGGCGGGCAACCGCGTCGGTTTCCGGCACCCCGTCGTGAGCAGAGCCGTCTACGAGGGCTGCGGTGCCGCGACGAGGCGCCGGGCTCACCGCGCCCTGGCCGCCACGATGCCGAACGAGGCGGAGGAGCGCGCATGGCATCTCGCCGCCCTGGCCCACGGACGCGATGAGGACGTCGCACGGCTCCTCGAACGGACCGCCGTCCGCTCCCGGCTCCGCGGGGCCACGAACACGGCGGCACGGGCGTGGTGGCGGGCCGCCGAACTGTCGGCCGCACCGATCGACGCCTCACAACGTCTTGCCGAGGCGGCCAGGGCTTGCTGGGACGCCGGGTGGGCAGCCACGGTGGAGCGCCTGCTCGATGACGCGGAACGGCTGGCCCCCGGTGCTCACGTCGCCCGGCGGAGCCGGGGTCTGCGGGGGATCATGGAGTTCGCCCGGGGCATGCCCGAGATGGCGCACCACTTCCTGATCACCGACATGAAGCGCGTCCCGGAACCGGGAACGGCGCTGGAACTGGGCACGCTGGCCATGCGCGCCGCCTGGTCCGTCGGACGCGGCGAACTGCGGGTCAGAGCGCTGGAACTGCTGCTCGAAGACGACGTCGCGGGCCGGACCGGATTACCCGGCACGCTTGCCTGGTGGAGCGACGACGTGTCCGCCGACGCGGCGCCGGCGGACACCTGCGACCTCGGTGATGCCGCCGCGCGGGCCCGTACGACCATCCTGCCGTTGCTGCCGCCGACACCCCTCGCCCTGGCCTGGGGGATCGACGAGCCGATGGCGGATGCGCTGCGCCGCCGGTTGCCGCGCCTGCGGCGGTGCAGCGAGCGCGCTCGGCTCGCCGCCGTCCTGGCCCAGACCGCGATGCTCGACAACGCTGCCGGCCGCTGGCCGCAAGCGGAGTCCTCGGCCGCGGAGGGACTGCGGCTGGCCCGGGACCTGGGTGCCGACCACATCGCCTCCCACTGCCGCACCAGCCTGGGCTGGCTCGCCGCGGCGCGTGGTGACGAACGCGCCGTCGCGGAGGCCACCGCCAGGACTCTGGAGACGTCACTCCCGCAGGGCGTCCGCGCGCTGAGCGCCGCCGCGTACTGGAACCGCGGCATGGCCTCGCTGTTTCGCGAGCGTCCCGAGGAAGCACTGGACATCCTGGTGCGCCTGACCGAGCCGGGCCATGGCGCGGAACACCCGACCTTCGCGCTCCTGGCCGCTCTCGACACGGCCGAGGCGGCCGTGGGCGTCGGCAGAAGCGACCTCGCGGACGAACGGGTACGGGTGCTCGAAGCCTGGGCGCGGCGCACGGGAGCGCCGTGGGCCCGCTGTGCCGCGCACGTCACGCGCGGGCTCCTCGGCGGCGCCCGGGTCGAGGGTGCCTTCCGGGCCGCACTCGACGTGCCGGGTGCCCGATCCGGCGGACCGACGCGCGCGTCCGGATCGGCGCCGCCTTGGAGGCGTTCGACCGGCTCGGTGCCGAGCCGCTGCGCCAACGCGCGCAGCGCGAGCAGGACCTCACCGGAGCGCCGGGACGCCGGGGAAGCTCGGACATCAGGGCGATGAACCGGCTCACCGCCCAGGAACAGCGAGTCGCCCAACTGGCCGCCGGACAGCTGACGAATCGCGTGATCGGCGTACAGCTGCGGATCAGCCACCGCACCGTGGGCCACCACCTGGAGAACGTGTTCACCAAGCTGGGCATCAACACCCGAACCGAGCTGAGCGACCTCCACGCCGGTTGTGAGCCGCCGTGAGCACAGGGGGGCCGCGGCGAGCGGGCGCGCGACGCCTCCGGCGGTAAATGACGGATTGCTCGACCGATTCGCTCACCGGCCCTGATTTGTAGCGTCGCTGACGTTGTCCTGCTGACCTGCGGCGAAACGCCGTGCGGTTCATGACGAGAGGTCACCTCATGCCCAAGTCCGAAACCCTGCCCCACGCGCGCCACTACATCGACGGGCAGTGGCAGGACTCCGGCTCCCGCGGCGAGTCACGCAGCCCCGCGACCAACGGCCTGCTCGGCACCTTCGCCGACGGCGATGCGCGGGAGGCGAAGGCCGCCGTGGCCGCGGCCCGAAGGGCCTTCGACTCCACCGCCTGGTCCCGCGACCGTCACCGGCGTGCGGCAGCGCTGCACGAACTGGCCGACCGGCTCGAGCAGCGCAAGGACGAACTGATCACCCTCCTGGCGCGGGAGAACGGGAAAGTGCTTTCCGAGGCGGCCATCGAAGTCGAAGGCACCATCCCCAAGCTCCGCTACCACGCGGCGCTGGCCCTCACCGACCACGGCAGGGCCGGCGAAGTACGGCCCGGCATGTACTCGATGACCCTGCGCGAAGCCGCGGGCGTCGCCGCGGTGATCGTGCCGTGGAACTCACCGGTCATCCTCTCGGCGCGATCCTTCGCACCCGCCCTGGCGGCCGGCTGCACCGTGGTCATGAAGATGCCGGCGCAGACCGGCCTGGTCAACGGAGTGCTGAGCGAGATCGTCGCCGACACGCCGAGCCTGGACCCGGGCGTGTTCAACGTCTTCACCGAGAGCGGCAACGCCGGGGCTCCGGAGTTGGTCTCCTCCCCGGACGTCGACGTGCTCAGCTACACCGGCTCCACCGCGGTCGGCCGCGTGATCATGGAACAGGCCGCCCCGACGCTGAAAACGCTGTCCATGGAGCTGGGCGGAAAGACGCCGATGCTCGTCTTCGACGACGCCGACCTGGACGCCGTCGTGCCCGTGCTCACCAAGGCCGTCACCATGTTCGCGGGCCAGTTCTGCATGACGGGCAGCCGGATACTGGTCCAGCGCGGCGTGGCCGACGAACTCCGGCGGCGGCTCGTCGCCGCCCTCGAAGCGGTCCGGGTCGGGCCCGGCGACGACCCCGCCAGCGAGATGGGCGCCATGATCGACGAAGGGAACGCCCAACGGGTCGAACAGACCGTGGCCGCCGCGGCCGACTACGCCACCGTCCTGGTGCGGGGCAAGCGGGATCGGGCGCTCCTCGGCCCGTCCCTGGTCGAGGTCGCCGACGTGTCCTCGCCGATCGTGCAGCGCGAAGTGTTCGGGCCGGTCGCCACCTTCGAGGTGTTCGACTCCGAGGCCGACGCCGTGGCGCGTGCCAACGCCACCGAGTTCGGCCTGGCCGCGAGCATCTGGAGCCGTGATGTCGACCGCCCCCTGCGCGTCGGTCGCGAACTGCGGGCCGGGACCGTCTGGACCAACACCTGGGCCATGGTCCACGACCAGTTCGAGGAGGGCGGCTTCAAGCAGTCGGGAGTGGGCCGCCTGAACGGCATCCGCGGGCTCGAGGAATTCCAGGAGACCAAGCACCTCGTGCATGTGGCACCGCAGCTCTGACAGCTCTCGACGGCGGAGTGAGAATCGATGACCGAGAGGGACGACGTCGGCCCGGCCGACGTTACCCTGCTGACCGCGCGCGCTGTGGAACCCGGCTACGAGCAGGACTTCCGGGAGTGGTTCGGGCGGGTGACCGACACCGCCTCAGCGTTTCCCGGACACCTGGGGGACGGGTTGTTCCGGCCTGCCACGGCCGCCGGGCCATGGGTTCTGATCCACCGGTTCCGCGACCAGGAGTCCGCGCGGCACTGGACGATGTCACCTGAGCGGGCCGCACTGTTCGACCACTGCGAGGGCCATCATCAGAGCGAGGTGGCGCGTCGCGAACTCTCCGGAATGGAGACCCTGTTCACCACTGCGCACGACACGCCCACGACGGCGCCGCCTCGGTGGAAGATGGCGCTCGCCGCCTTCGCGGCCGTACTCCCGATCTCCCTGATCGGCAACGGTCTTCTGGGGCCGGCGCTCCGTGCTTGGCCGCTTGTGGCGCGGGTGCTGATGCTCGCGCTGCTGTTCAGTACGTTGATGACGTATCTGATGATGCCGGCTGTGACCCTCGTCCTGCGCCGTTGGCTCTATGCCGCCACCTCGACCGCGCGCGAGCGACCGACGCGATGACGCGGCCCCCGGGGCGGACCGCGCCGTCTTGTGGCTCGGCTTTCAGCGGGACAGTTCCATGATCTCCGGCACGGATCTCCCGCAGCGGCTGGTTGATCACGGTGGCGGGGTCGAATGCGGAACCCCGGGCAGGCACCGCGACGGGATGTACGCCGTCCGCGCGGCGGGCCGCCCGGCGTCGGGAGGCCGGGGCGAAGCCGGACAGGTAGATCGGGGGCCCCGGGGCGCGCCCCGCTCCTGCCAGGGAACGCCCACTCCCTGGTACTCCTCGGACGACCAGCCGGTTCTGAGGCCGGTGATGAGACGGCCCCCAGTCACCACGTCGACACCGGTCAGCGACCGGGCGAGCAGCAATGGGGAGTACCAGGGTGCGACGAGGGTGGATGCGCCCAGCAGCACCCGTTCGGTGAGGCTCGCGGCAACGCTCAGCGTCACGAACGGGTCGAGCATGGTGCGCAGCTGCCACGGAATCGTGTCCGTGTCCATGGAGGGCTCTTCGCGGTCAGGGTGCAGTCGCGGTCTGCATCCGCCGGCTTCGAGGAGCGACCGGGTGATGTAGTGAGTCAGGTAGTGCGGCCGAGCTCGCGCAACTCGACGAGCGCGGCCGGGACGCCGCCGGCGAGATGGCGAACAGCGCCTTGAGGCGCGCGTCTTGGCAGAGTTCTTCGACACGGTGCGGGTCAGCTCTGTGTGATCAAGTCAGGGTTGGCTCGCGGATCGCCATCTCCTCGGGTCCTGCGGCAGTGCCTCTCCCGGGTTCAAAGACTGGAGTTCATTCGGTCGGGCGGGACAGATGCTGCCGATGACCTGTTTCAGCGGCCCGTGTGATCGCCTCGAGTACCCGGTGGCGATCGAGTGCGACCGCGAAATCCGGCGCATCGGCGGTTCCGTCGCGGAGGTCGGCGGCGAACTGGGCGTAGAGGCGGGCGACTCCCGCTGCGGGTGCGTCGAGTTGCAGGTCGGGAGCCGCATAAGCGGGGGGGACCTGTAGCACTCGGACAGGCTCGCTGCCGCGGCGCAGCGTGATGGTGAGATCGGTGAAATGGATGTAGCCCGACGCCGACTCCACACGCACACTGCCCTCGGTGCCCTGGAGCTCCCATGCCATCGCCGAGCCGGCGGACTGCCCGGCACTGTAGTGCAGCGAAGTGACGATCCCGCCTTCGAGAACGCCGGCGACGACAATCTCATCCGGCGTATCCTTCGGCAGCGACGCGCCATCGGAGAGGCGGACGCCGTCACCGCGCTGATTGGCGACGACGGCGGACAGACTCTCGAACGTGCCGAGCACGCGGGCAAGCGGTTCGAGCCCGTGGCCGAGCATGATGCTCAGAAGCGTGGCGCCATGCTGTGCGTCAGCCATGTACTCGACCGGCGGGTCATATCGGCCGACCCACATGGCGTCGGACAAATGCGCTCGGATGCTCGTGCTGAGCGGCTTGCCGATCACGCCCTGCGCGATGAGGTCGCGAAGGAAGAGGATCGGCGGGTGCAGGCCGCCCTGCAACCCGACAACCGTCCGCAGCCCCCGCTCGCGGGCAAACCCCTCCAGCGCTTCGGCCTCCGACAGGTTTCTTGCGAGCGGCCATTCGCAATAAACCATCTTGCCCGCGGCCAGCGCGTCGGAAACAATCCGCTTGTGCTCCGGCACCTTGACCGCAACCACCACCAGGTCGACCTCCGGTCGCTCGACCAGAGCCTCATGTGTGTCGAAGGCGAGATCGACGCCCAGCCGACGAGCGGTCGCGTTCGCGCTCTCCATACGAGTCGTACTGACGGCCCGGATCTGGAACGCGTCGAGCGCTTGCAGCGCCGGGACGTGAGCAATTGCGCCCCAACCCCAATCGGCACTGGCCCCGACAAGCCCGACGCCGATCCGGGTTTTTGCTGAATTCGTCATCAGGATGCTCCTGCCTTGTGCAGCCCGGCAACGCTCTCCGGGCTGCGTCACGAAGATTCGTTTCCGGACACATGCGTGGGCACTCGGGCTCACCACGGCGAGCGAGCAATTACTGCCGTTCGCGTAGCGGCGAGCCCGAGTGACCCAAGCGCAGGTTCTACACGTGAGCCCAGTGGGCCTCGAGTTCGCGCGCGACATCGGCCGGACGCTCTATCATCGGCCAGTGCGAGCTGCGCAGCTTGAAGACGGCACGTGCGCGTGTGGCATTACCGAGCTCGTCGGCGAAGCGGTGAGGAAGAAACGGATCGTCCAGGCCCCAGATCACTAGCGCTGGTGCGGTCACCTTGCTCAAACCCGGCTTCCACTCCGCCCCGACCTCGATCGCCGAACGGTAAAGGGCGAGAATGCTTGCCCTCATAGTGGCATCGATATGCCGGACCGCTTCGTCTGCCGCGTCGCGCGGCATCTGCGCCTCGTTGAGACTTGCTGCGAACTCCTCGAGGTCGAGGTCCGCCATCCACTGCTCGCCCTCGCCCGGCGTTTGCCAGATCTTGGCAAGATAGTGCCACGGATACTCCGGATCGATGGGGCCGCTGATGCCTGTCCATGTCCGCACCAGATCGGGTCGGACAGACGCGAGACGGCCCGTGAGCAGAGACCCCCAGTCATGACCGACCAGGTCGACGGGTTCGCCGATTTCCGCGATCTTCTCAATGAGCCAATCGAGATACTCTTCCTTCGTCGACGTGAATCCCTCTGGCAGGGGTACGCCAAACCCGGGGAGATCGATCGTCACAATATCTTCGCGTCGAAGATGGGAACGGACGGTGTCCCAAAGCCGGTGGGTATCAGGTACACCATGGACGAGGACTGCAGGCATTTCGGATTCTCCAATTGATTGTTGTCGTGGTTGAATGGCCGGTCGGCCAAGTCAGGGAAGGAGGATGACTTTGCCGTGGGTGTGGCCCGTGGCGACGAGGCGATGAGCGTCCGCGGCCTCGTCGAGTGGGAAGCTCCGGCCGATGCGTGCGGTCCATGTGCCGGCGGCGATCAGATCCAGGGCTTCCTGGACAGGGCCGCGGTTGCGGTTCCCGCTGCCCCCGGGGCTGAATGCGACGCCGTGTCGTGCGGCATCGCGGTCGGCGAGCGTCACGATCCGGTCGGGGCCGCCGAGAAGATCGACGAGGGCGGGAAGGAGCCCCTTGCCGGCGGTGTCGAGCGCGGCGTCGACCCCGCCCGGAGCGGCGGCACGGATGCGATCGACCAGGCCCGGGCCGTGGGCGACAGGGGTCGCTCCGAGACTCCTGACGAAGTCGGCGTTGGCAGTCCCGGCGACGCCGATCACCGTCACACCGCGCTGTCGCGCGAACTGCACGGCGGCGCTGCCCAGAGCACCGCTCGCGCCGGTGACCACGAGCGTTTCACCCGGGCGAAGGTTCAGAAGCCCGAGAGCCCTCGCCGCGTTGTCGGCGCCGATGACAGTGGCCGCGGCCTCCTCGAAGGAAACGCCGTCGGGGATCATCGCGAAGTTGCTGCTGACCGTGTACTCGGCGTAGGAGCCCTGGGTGGCGGAGTCCGGCCACCCGGCGACGCGGTCGCCGACCACGCCCACGTCGACGCCCGGGCCGACCGCCTCGACGACGCCGGCGAACTCGAATCCGATGATGGCGGGAGCACGCAGGTGGAACGCTCCGGCGCGTGCCTGGATCTCCGCCGGGTTCACCCCGGCGGCGTGAACCCGCACCAGTACCTGACCCGGACCGGGCACCGGTCGCGGAGCCTCCGCAACCCGCAACACGGAGGGTTCGCCGAACGAGGTGATGACGACGGCTTTCATGGTGATCCTTCTCGTATACAAGGGTTTGCTCGCACCGTTCAGAACGGTGTCAGGTCAGGAAGACCGGAGGATTCTCGCCCCGCAGGCGGTAGTCGGGCCGGGGCCGTTCGAGGCGGATCGACTCCAGCACGGTGTACGCGTGGTACTTGGTCTGGGTGGTGGCTCCCGCCAGCCGTTCCCACCAGAGCCGGCCGTCGCTCGTCTCCTTCTCGAGGACGTGGCGGGTGGTGTAGTTCGCCATGGAGCTGATCCAGTTCTCGGTACCGACGAAGATCCTGTCCCAGCCGGTGCCGGTCACGATGTCGGCGAGCGCATCCGAGCGGCTGAACCGCTCGACCGCCGCGGTCGCCCCCTCGAGCACGTCGGTGAAGTACTCCACGCACAGCTTCACCTGCTCGTAGGTGCCGTAATGCATGTGGTGCCCGCCGACGAAGTAGTCGAAGTCGTATTCGAGGATCTGGGACTGAGCCTCGTACCAGCCGGAGATGTTCTGCGAGGCGTCGCAGTGCATGAACGTGACGCTTCCCGGACTGACGATGTCGACGGCCGTGAGCACTTTCTGCCGCGGTGCGTAGATGAAGATGTTGCCGGGGCAGTGGTTCTCTCCCCGGTAGGAGAGCTGCAGGCTCACGCCGCCCACTTCGAGGACGAGTTCGTCGTCGAACGTCCTCGTCGGCAGGGGGCGTTTCGGGTCGGGGAAGCGCTCCAGGAGTTCCTTGGTGATGCGGTGGGCGACGATCTCGACGTCGGGTCCGAACACGGAGGCCGCGCCGATGTGATCGGCGTGCCAGTGGCTGTAGATGACGTGGGTCACCGGTCGGTCGGTGACGTCCTCGATCGCCGCCAGCATGTTCTCGCCCAGCGTCGGGGGTGCGTCGATCGCGACCACGCCCTCCTCGGTCACCACGAATGCGGCGTCGTAGCCGGCACTGGTGACCCAGTAGAAGCCGCCGCGCAGTTCTTCCACGTGGTAGCCGTACTTCTGGAAGTGCTCGCTCTGGAAATACGGGGGGTAATAGCCCGCGGGGTCCAACGGGTCGTCCGCCCCCGCGCGGGGGAACCCGTAGTGGTCGATCCCGTAGAAGCTCGGGGTTTCTTCGACGTTGATGGGTATCTGACTGCTCTGGCACATCGACGGGCTCCTCTCTGTGTTCGTGGGAAGCTGTCGAACGGGTGGTCTATCCCGGTGACGTGAAGCGAAGGACTGCCTTGGTGACGCGGCCTGAGCCCGCATCCTCGAACGCGGTGTTGATATCGGCGAAGTCGTAGAAGGACAGCAGTCGGTCGATGGGGAACCGGCCCGCTCGATAGAGCTGGGCAAGGTCGTTGATCAGGAGCGACGAGACGGCGTCGCCCTGGATGATGCCCTGAAGCGACTGGCCGAGCGTGAGCCGGCCGGCGTCGAGCACGGCGCCCGCTCCTTCGTGGAACGCCACGAAGCCGAATCGGCCCATCGGTGCCAGGGCGCCGACCCCGGCGTCGAGGTTCTCCGCGCGGCCGCTGGTGTCGAGGACGTACTCCAGACCGCGTTCGTCGACGGTCCGGAGCGCGCCGGTCAGATCCTCGACCCGGCCGGGGTCGACGAGGTGCGTCGCTCCGAGATCGCGGGCCAGGTCGAGGCGGCCGGCGTCGACGTCGACGGCGACGATGGTGGTGGCACCCGCGACATGTGCCGCCATGACCGCCGCCAGGCCCACCGCTCCCACGCCGAAGACCGCGAAGGACGCTCCCGCCGGCACGGCCAGGGCCTTGAGTACGGCCCCCGCGC
The DNA here is from genome assembly GCF_040656035.1 of Streptomyces sp. NPDC050211. Taxonomy (NCBI): domain Bacteria; kingdom Bacillati; phylum Actinomycetota; class Actinomycetes; order Kitasatosporales; family Streptomycetaceae; genus Streptomyces; species Streptomyces sp. NPDC050211. The sequence continues at coordinate 345,448 of NZ_JBFALC010000001.1, read as the reverse complement.
CCGTCTGGAGCCCGCACCCCAGCGGAGCCATGACGTCGAGGGGCAGATCGCGGGGGACCTTGATCGTGTTCCGTTGGTGCGTCAGGGCGTGGGTGGCGAACGAGGACTGGCCGAAGAAGTGACCGTGCGGCTCAGCACCGTGGGCGACGTGGAGACCGTTCGAGCCGTCCAAGCGGGCACCTGCAAAGTTGGCCGCCCAGACGTTGTCGCAGTAGGCCGCGTGCGAGGACATGCACGGCTTGCAGCGGCCGCACGAGTGGTAGGAGAGGACGACGTGGTCACCGGGCTCGACGGTGGTGACAGCGGCCCCCACGCGTTCGACGACCCCTCCTCCCTCGTGCCCCAGCACCACCGGCAGCGGCGTCGCCATGCGCTGTGCCCGCACGTGAGCGTCGGTCGCGCATATTCCGGTCGCGACCATGCGAACGAGTACCTCGTCGGACCGCGGGTCCTCGATCTCGATGTCGCGGAAATCGAAGGGCCCGTCCCGCGCTTCGAGAACAGCGGCGCGCGCGGAGGTGGTCATACGCCGTGAGCCTGCCGCGAAGCGCCGCGAGCGCCATGGTGACGAGGGACTGACATCATCAACGACTCCCTGATCGGGGTGGTGGGTCTCAGGAACCCTTCAGCGAGTCCGAACCTATGTCGGCCACCCGTGCCCGCGGATCGGTCGCCGTATCCGTCACGGCAGTAAGGCACCGTGCCGCGAGGTGCGGTGGCGTCAGCGCCGGACGCCGGTCCGGGCGGCTTGTTCGACTCGGGCGATGAGACGGCTGTTGTGGGCGGCGTGCTGGAATCCCGGGGTGTGGTGGGTGCCGTTCGTGATGTCGCGGGCCAGGCTGGCATAGACCTCGCCGACGTTGATGGAAGCGCCCTTCCAGATGTCGGCGGCGGTGGGTCCCGCGCCGGTGGCGACCGGGCGGTCGGGCGCGGTGAAGTCGACGCTAGACGAGAGGGTGAGGTCGCCGACCTGAACGCCCGCGGGGTGGTCGCCCGTCAGCTTCAGCCAGCCCTCCGATCCTCGTACCTCCAGACTGAAGTGGGCGTCGGAGGCGGGCACGCCCGCCAGGATCTGCACCCCGACCGGCGCCCCCGAGGAGGTCTTGGCGATGGCGTCGAGGTGATCCGGGACCTCGCGGACGGATATCGCGCCGGTGTCGACCAACTTCACCTGAGGCCAGAGGAGTTCGGTGCGGGCGTCGATCTCGGTGACGTCGCCGAGAACGGCCTCGACCACATCCAGGACGTGGCCCGCGGCAATGGTGAGGAAACCGGCTCCGGACGCTGCCTTGTCGAAGTACTCGTACGCGCTCACCGACTCCGGGCCGTTGCCAAAGGTCGTCGCGGCGACTCGCGCCGAGAGCAGCCGCCCGAGCCGGCCCTCAGCGATGATCTCCGCCGCGCGGCGTACCGAGGCGTTGAGCCGGCCCTGCAGGCCGATCGCGGTGTGCAGTGAGCCGGCCGCCTCAGCCATCTCTTCCGTCTGCGCGACGGTCGCGCCCAGCGGCGACTCCGCGTACACGGCCTTGTTCGCCGCGAGGGCCGCCAGGACGAGCTCGCGGTGAGCGGGGACCTTCACCGCGACGGTGACGAGGTCGATCGAAGGGTCACTGATGAGCGCGTAGGGGTCCGCGAACCAACGCTCGGCGCCGAACGCCTCGGCAGCGCCGCGCGCGCTCTCCTCGTGCCGCGTCGCCACACCGGCCAGGTGGAAGTCGGGCTGTGCCGCCAGCGCGGGTATGTGCGAGGCGCCCGCCCAGCTCGCCTTCGTGTCCGCGCCGATGATGCCGACCCGGATGAGATTGCTTGACATGATGTGGTGTTCCTTTTCTTTCGTTGAAGCAGGACGTGGTGTGGTGCGCGGGGCGAATCGGTGCGTGCGCGCTTGACTCACTGGTCGACGGCGGCCATGTCGGGCTCGGCATGGCGTTCGCCGGACGCCGGTGTGAGGTTGTTCAGGCGGGCGATCTGGCCCGGGGTGAGTCGGATGCCGTCGGCGGCGCTGTTCTCCTTGAGGCGGTCGATGCGTTTCGTCCCCGGAATGGGCGCGATGCCGTCTCCTTGCGCGAGCAGCCAGGCCAGCGCGACCTGCGCGGGCGTGGCCCCGACCTCGTCGGCGACCTCGCGTACCTGGTCGACGATGCGCAGGTTGCGCGTGAGGTTGTCGCCGGTGAACCGGGGATTGGAGCGACGCCAGTCGGCGGCGTCCAGGCCGTCCAGGGTGCGGATGTCACCGGTGAGAAAGCCGTGTCCCAGCGGTGCATAGGGAACCAGTCCGATGCCGAGCTCACGCAGCGTGGGCAGCACCTCGGCCTCCGGGTCCCGCGCCCAGAGCGAGTACTCGCTCTGGACAGCGGCCACGGGATGGACCGCATGGGCCCGGCGGACGGTCGCCGCTGCCGCCTCCGACAGTCCGATGTGGAGGACCTTGCCCGCCTCCACCAGCTCGCTCAGCGCCCCCACCGTCTCCTCGATGGGAGTGTTGGGGTCGACCCGGTGCTGGTAGTAGAGGTCGATGCGGTCGGTTCCGAGCCGCCGCAGTGAGCCGTCGACAGCCGTGTGAATGTTGGCGGGGGTGCTGTCCGGGCCCGGCCGGCCGGTGTGGGAGATGAGGCCGAACTTGGTGGCGAGGACGACTTCGTCCCGGCGGCCCTTGATCGCGCGACCCAGCAGTGCCTCGTTGATGTTGGGGCCGTACACCTCGGCGGTGTCCAGATGGGTGACACCGAGGTCGACGGCGCGACGAATGGTGCGGATCGACTCGGCTCCGTCCCGGCCGGCGCCGGTGTAGTACGCCGACATCCCCATGACACCCAGGCCGATGCGCGGGACATCGAGCCTGCCGAGCGACGTGGACTGCATCTGTTGTCCATTCCGTGTGGGGCGGGCCTCAGCGCCGCAGAGCGAACTTGACGCGTCAAGTTCTACTCCTTCGAACTTGACGCGTCAATAAGTGGGTCTAGGATGTCCTCATGGCGAGCACGGCAGATGACACGAACGGCCGGCGCCGTCGGCGACCACGGAACGGGCCGACATCCGAGGCGACGGCGCGTGCCGACGAAGGCTCCGGCACGGAGGCGTCCACCGGTCCGGTTGCCGAGACGCGATGGCTGAACGGCGACGAGCTGGCGGCGTGGCTGGCCAACTCAGCGATCATGATCAGCCTGCCGGCCGCGCTGGATGCGCGCATGCAGCGCGAGGCTCAGCTGACCTTCTTCGAGTACATGGTGCTCTCGGTCCTCTCCGAGCAGCCGGACCGCACCATGCAGATGAGCACGCTGGCCGCGCGAACGGCGGCGTCACTGTCGAGGCTGTCCCATGTCGTCGGTCGGCTCGAGAAGCGCGAACTGCTCGCACGGAAGCGGATCCCCGGTTCCGGAAGGCGCACCACCGCGACGCTGACCGAGGCCGGTTACGACGTAGTGGTGGCGGCGGCGCCGGGACACGTCGCCGCAGTCCGCGAGTACCTGATCGATGATCTCGGCCCTCAGGAGCTGGCAGCACTGCGCCGCATCGGTGCCGCGGTAGACGCGGCCATCAAGCGCGGGCAACCCGACGCGGGCTCTGCGGCTTCGCCTCCGGGGGACGGCGCGGCGGACGGCCGGCCACCCACGATTCATCCGGCTTCACAGCCTCCGGCCGACACCTTGATCGTGACTCCCCGCGGGCCCGCCGGCCAAGAGCCTGACCAGCCCTAACTGGTGGGCGTGAGTGATATCCGCGCAGCTTGCGGGCCGTGCTGGGCTGCACCACAGCACACGACCTTCACCGTCCGTGACGACCATCGACTTGACGGCGTTCTGCTTGTTCTTGCCGGAGATGAACTTGCATACCCAAAGCGGGTGTGAGCCGGAATGCGAGGGCGGCTCGGCAGGGGGGTGTCGCCATCGCTGCCCAACGAGTCGTTGGGCGGCTGACTCAAGATCTTCATCGGACGCGCCTGGCTCTGTCGGCGTTGAAGAACAGCGTCTCGCGCTGTTCGGGAGGCACCTCGGCTGCCAGTTCGGGCAAGCAGCGAACAGCAGAACGGCGGAGGCATGTGTGAGTCGTCCGCGCTCTTCGCCGGCGTGAGCAAAGCGCTGGCTACAGGGCATAACAACCGTCTCCCGAACTCGTCGGCATCGACTTTCCTCGAGCCGCAGGTGTCTGCCGTGGTCGTCGACAACTGCTGTCGCAGGACATCGAGAAAGCCATGCCAGCCGCACGCCTCCGCGGGGCCGTGGTCCGCCGGTCGGCGGCCAGCGCCATCCTCCGCCACTGAGTCCACAGCGCGCCGAGTCAGCTCCCTGCTCGCCGATTCCATCCGGCTCGGTCGAGACCCTGAGGAGTTCGTGGTGGCCTGCGCGTTCCTCCCCGTCGTCCGGCAGAACACCACCGTGCTGCGACTTCTCCGCCTCGCCCGCGTCTTGCGCGCCGCCCGCTTCCTGCCCCAACTGCGCATCGTGCTCGTCGCGGTGGGCCGCAGCCTGCCCGGCACGGTCAGCTTCCTGCTCGTGGGCGGACTCCTGCTGTACGTCTACGCGATGGTGGGCTGGGTCTTCTTCGCCCGCGCCGACCCCGAACACTTCGGCTCGATCGGCCGCGCCGTCCTGACCCTGTTCCTGCTCATGACGCTCGACGGCCTCGGTGACGCCGTCCGCGCGGGCCTGGAGATCTCTCGCTGGAGCATCCTCTACTACGCCAGCTACGTCCTCATCGCCTCCTTCGTTCTGGTCAACGTCCTCATCAGTGTCGTCATCACCTCCCTTGAGGAGGCGCGGGCCGTGGAGCAGGCCGACGACCAGGAGCAGACGGACCCAGGCCCGCCGTCCGCGCCCAGGCCGCTGTCGGAACAGGAGCTACGGGAGCGCATCACGACGGCGCGCAGAGCACTCGACGAGTTGGAGGAGCGCCTGGCGATCCTCTCCGTGCCCCGCCCGACTGGCGCGGAAGCTACTGCACCGCCGCTGCGGGGGAACCCGTAACTCGACAGCTGTGTCGAACCGTCGGGTCAAGGAGAGGCTGACGGGCATGAAGATCTCGGGCATCTTCACCGCGATCGTGATCGGCGTCGTGATCGGAGTCCCGGGCCGCCTGGTCATCCCCGGCCGCCAGTGCATCGGCATCTGGTGGACGATCCTGGTCGGCATCGTCGCGGCCCTGGCCGGCACGGCCATCGCGGGCGCCTTCAACGTCGCCGACACCAAGGGCATCGCCTGGATCGAACTCGCCATCCAGATCGGTCTCACCGCGCTCGGCGTCGTCGGAGTGGAGCGGTTCACCGGCCGCCGGTGACCGGCGTGACACCTCGGCTGCGCGGATCCGTACGTTCGCAGCCACGCGAGCTGGGGCGACAGCGTTCCGAGGTGGCCTTGGCGTTTTTCGGTGAGCGCGGCCTGGAAGCGCCCGGCCCGGGCCGCGAAATAGCCCCTTCCGTGGCGTGCAGTGCTGCTCCTTCGCGGAGGTGAGGGCTGCAGTTCTCGTTCGGTCTGAAGCGCTCGGTTGCGCACGCGGCGTGCGTCATGATGGCGCACGTAGCGCACACTATGCCCGTAACGACGTGACCCGTATGCCGGATTTGCATGTCGCGCGCTGTTGAGCTGCACGTATTTCCACATGCTTTCGTGTCCACATGTTTCGCGATGACGCATCACGTGGAGTGCGTTGCGATCCTTGAACCGGTCACAAAGGGCGCCTGACCTGCGGTTTCGTGCGTGCGCATTATGTGCGGTGTGGGCGTTACGGGCGATATCTTGACGCTGAAATGACGCTCGTGACGCTCATTTGACGCTCGTTCTGATGGAGTGTCAGGCCGCTTTTTGGGCACGTCAGACCCTAGCCATGTGCGACTGCCGGTGGAGTGTCGAGGGCTGGTGACGCTCCCGGCGATGCAGCCGGAAGTCCCAGAGCAGTCCGAGGGGGACTCCCACGGCACGGAGCCGCCCTTTCGGGTCTATACAGGGCGGGCCTGCGCGGTGTGGGCTGGATGCCGTGGAACGACGGCCTGCTCCGAACGAACGGCAGCGTGCGCTTCTTGAGCGGCTCGCGGCCGGTGAGGAACCCGGAGCCTGGGCGCCAGGGGATTGGCGCTCGGCGTATGCCCTGCGTGACCGTGGGCTGTTGACGGTGGACAAGGGTGGCGGTGCTGCTCGTGTGGAGGTCACGGATGCTGGCCGGTTCTATCTGCGCCATGGCCGCCATCCTGACGACGCGGTGCCTGCCGATCACGGTGGGCCGTCGGTGCCCGTCGAGTCTTCGGCGTCGTATGGCGAGCGGCCCGTCGCTCGTGCGCGGCGGGCGAAAGCTCGTGAGTTGGTCGAACGGCTCCTCGCTGAAGGGCACGTCCGCTTCGCCCATGCCGATGACGAGGAGATCGCGGAATGGCGGCGGGTCGTCAATTACGCGAAGCGGCACGGCATGGAGCCGGAGGGGAAGCGCATCGAGAAGGTGCCGTACGGTCGGCTCGGTCTGGAGTTTTTCCTCGCGGAGGGTCCGCATCCCAATGCCCGGAGTCAGCGACCGAAGACGGGTACGTCGGCGGTCAGGGTGCCTACGCGGCTGGCGTCCCTTCATCCGGTTGTGGCTGCGCTCAAGGATGACGTGAGGCGGCTGGTGATGCCGCCTGCGCTGCGCCGCAGATCGCTTCTGATGCTCCAGGGGCTGGCCTCCGAGGCGGCGCGGCGCGGGCACGAGGTGCGGAAGGTCGGGTCGTCCTACTTCCCGCGCGAGGGTGGGATGGACGTCGTTGTCGACGGCTTCGCGTATCCGGTCACCATCAGGCAGGAGTTTCCCGAGTCCACGGATCCGGAACGGTCCTCGCGTCTCGTCGTGGAGGTCGCCCACGGGCTGACCGGCAGACCCGGCCGCTGGCGGGACCGCAAGAGCCGGACCCTTGAACAGTCTCTGGGGCTGGTTCTCGGGGAGATCGAGGCGCGAGCGGTGGAAGACGCCCGGCGCAGGGAGAGCGAGGAACGCGCGAGAGAAGAGCGTGCAGTGCGCTGGCGGGAGGTTATGGAGGAAGCGAAGGAGCTTGCCGTCCGGGAGCAGTTCGCCGAGGTGCTGCGTGAAGAGGCCGGTCGCTGGCGGGAAGTCGTCGTGATTGGTGAGTACTGCGACGCCCTGGAGCGTCGTCTCGCTGAGCTGGACGGGGACTTGGGCGAGCAGACCCTGCATTCGCCCCGACTCTGGCTGGAGTGGGCACGATCGTATGCGCGGGGAATCGACCCGCTGCTTAACCCTCCGAGCATGCCGGCTCCGCGTGATCCGGCGCCGGATGAACTTCAGCCGTATCTGAAGGGCTGGAGTCCGCACCGGCCCGAGCGGCAGGCTGGACGATGAGTACTGAGGCTGAAATCGTTCATGGGGCGCTCGCTTGAACGAGTTCCGTGGCCTCGCGGCCGAGACAGGGACCGCAGTCGTGGTCGTGGCCAACGACCACGTGTGAACAGCTGCCAGATTCCTCGCATTCTGTATCGGAGATGGTACGTAAAGATACTCTTGCGCCGTGCCGGGTGAAGAAGAGCACGTCAAGGGCGCCGAGGCGGTGCAGCGGGTCAAGCGGTGGCTTGAAGGCACCATGCGTGTGTCGCAGTCCTACACAAACATCGATGGTGCGTGGGCGCGGAAGCTCACCTTGCGATGGCCGAACGGGAACGAGCGGCCCTTCTCGTACGACCTCGGCGGAATGATGCGGGGCGGCGAGTGGGACGGCCAGATGTTTTGCGCCGAGGTGAAGTGGCGCAAGAACGCGAGCGACCAGGGCCCCGCTTACAAGAGCTTTCTGGCCAAGTGCTACGTGGCACTGAGCCAGGAGTACATGCTCGGCGACCACTACATGTGGATCAGCTGGGCGCCCTTCCGTGCCAATGACTGGGACCTGCTCACCAGCCCGCAGACGATCCGCGAGGCCGTCCTCGCGGAGTCGCTGCGGATCTTCGGCATCGAGGATCCGGAAGCGGCTGCCGAGTCGATCAAGGACGAGCTTGTGGAGGACTTGTCCAAGCGGCTCTGGCTAGTCGTGATGTCAGAGAAGCAGGAGAAGCTGGTACCGCTGGACGACTGGCGTGGAGTCGTCGCCAACTTCTACAACAGCCAGGGGAGGTCGTCATGGTGACGCCGGTGGCGCCGGAGATCGACAGTGCTCTCGACCACCCCGATCCGCGGCAAGCGGTCGAGCGCGTCAAGGATGTGATCCAGCGGCGTCTCCTGGACGTGTACCCAACCGCGCGGATTGTGCGGACGGACTTCTTCAACCACACCTACGTTCCGGACCTGCTGATGACGTGGAGCGCCGGCACCCGCAGGTCCGAACGACGTGTCTACCTTCGCGCGTCCTCTGATCCTGAACTCTTGGCATCTGATGTTCAGCTCTTCGAGCGTGAACAGCAGCCGCTTGTGGTGCCACTCGCCCGTCTCGGGTCCGGGCCTGCACGAGACCAACTGGACACCGTCGCCGAGGAACGTCACACCCTGGTGCTCGATCCCTCCGGACTTGGAGCGCTGCCTGCCCGCGCCCCTACACGGACACCGACCGCTTTGGCATCCGACGCGATCGTCGAGGGCGGTCGCGGCATCATGGGGGAGCGCCAGGTGGAGCGCTTCCTGTACATGGTCGGCTCGGGAGTGGAGGCGGCCCGCGAGGGCCAAGCCGACCCCACTCGGCTGGCCCTCTCCGAAGTCTCTCGGCACACGGTGCCTGATGTGTCGCGCCGCATGTCCACGTTGATGGCGGCCATGTGGCAGGGCAGCGGCCGTTCGTTGTCCGAGTTCCCGGCCAATGTTCCCCACCAGACATCCCTCGACGAGACCTCGCTGAGCCTGCTCCTCTCCTCTCCGGAGATCACGGATGAGGCTTTCTGGCGTCGCATCCGACCGCTCGTGGACGCCAAGACGCTGCTGCGTACCGACATCACGGACACACCCAACCTCCAGCGGTTGATGCGCAGCGCAGTGCAAGCATGGAAGGCGCACGTGTGCATGGTGGTCGAATCGGAGACCGTAAGGGCCGGGGGCGCTTGGCGCTGGGTCATCGACGATGGACATCTCGGCCTGCGCGGATCTGACTTCGTGGCCTTCCTGGCCGCCAGCCGTAAGGATCTCCATGCTCCAGAGGAGTACGAGGCGCCCCTGCTGGCCGAGGTCCGGGAACGGGCCGCCAGGTTTGCCATCCCCTTGACCTCGATCCGGATGCTGATGACCAACCGCAGCATCGGCTACGACGCCCCGGGCGAAGACGTGACCCATGATCCGCAACTGGATGGGATCAGCGCCGCGTTGGGACAGGAGGAAGGCGTGGTCGAAGCGCAAGCCCTTACCCCCACTCGCGTCCCTCTGCGCTGCAATTTCGTCAGCAGGACCGCCAGTCCACCGGGAGCGAGGGCGCTGGTTCCATATACCGAGCTGCTCGGCACAACTCTCCGACTGATCCTGGGCTTGGATGCCGAAGATGCCGCGCAACTTGGGAACTTGCTTGACACGGGCGAGCCAGCACCAGCTCACTGGGAGCAAGCGGATCTCTTCGACGGTTAATGCCAATAGCCTCGTTGGCGGTCTCTACCCGCCCTTTCAGTATGAACTCGTTGGCCGCAGCGAGTAATTCGAATGCGGCGATTCGGGGCTGAATGTGGGCTCGCCTTACCTGCGATCCAACCGCATTTCTAATCCATGATATTCGGGTGCTGAGATTGTCGCCCGAGTAAGGCGCAGGGGAGGATCTCTGCGGCCTTGCGGTAGATCTGTAAGACCGTTCAAGTTGCGGTACGGCGTACGCGATGTGCCGTCGCGATAGACCAGGCGCTTAGAAGACGCTTGCTCTGTTCGACCGCTTCAGGCTCCGAGGCGAGTGTTGCCGAAGTGTCCTGCCGAGGTGGCGGGCATCGGGGCGATTCGCCGACGGCAGACAAGTTGGGGCCTGAACGGACTGGAATAGAAGGCCCTGTGCAAGTCAACCTAGACCGGTTCCTGAAGGTCGCGATGACTCACCAGTGGCTCCCCTTGAAGTCAATCCGGCATCAGCCTCATGGAGGCCAGTGGCCTTATAGCACGGGATCCCCGGTTACCGAAACCGGGGATCGTGCGGAGTATTGAACCTGTCGCGCGGATCCCCGCGTGGCGCATTTCCTCCCTTCTCCCTGAGGAGTTCATAGCTGTGTCCGTCGACGTAATAGAAGAAGAATGGTTGCTTTCCACGGAGCAGGTTCGAGCGCTACTGGAGTGGATACGCGGGCACGCGGCTGACGATCGCTCGATGTACCCCTTCATGCTCACCGTGGCGGAGCAGGCGCTGCGTCCGGGCGAAGCTCGCGCTCTGCGAGTCCGCGACGTGGTGTTCCCGGAGGGCGACCGGGGTGTGTTGACAGTTCGTCATCGAGGAGTGGCACGGGAGATTCCCCTCCACCTCCAGTTCGTTGAGTTCCTGCGTGAGTGGATCGATGGGGCTGGTCTGCGGGAAGACGATCTGCTGTTTCCCGGCAGGCGCGGTGGGCCGCTTCCGGCTTCCGTCTGCCGGCGGGTGTGGCAGCAGGCCCAGGAGGCCGTCCTGCCCCGGGACGACCTGTACTCGTGGCGTCTGGGGGAGCCCATCTCCATCCTCCGTGAGTCCTGCCTGGCGGAGTGGCTGAGGATGGGCATCTCGCCCTTCGCGGTTGCTGAACTGGCCGGCGTGGCCCCGGCTTGGCTGGCGCTTCGCTACCCGTACTGCTTCCGCCGGGGGGATGTCGAAATCGACTGGGGTCACCTGGCCAAGGCGATGGTCCTTCCGAAGCGCAAGCGATAGGAGCGGCCCGCGCTCCGGCTGGCCCGCGGAGCGCGGGCACGCACCCCGCAGTACCACTGTGACGTCGGGCCCCACTCCTCACAGAGCTGGTTGCCCCATCCTGGTCCGTCCGTTGGCCCGTCCGATCGCGACTCGCCGGGAGCCTTCCCGCCCCACCTTTCAAGGACCACTCATGCCTGAAACCGCCGATGCCCGTGCGTCTGCTCTCTGCCCCGCCATCGCGCCGCAGCTCACTGCCACCGTCGGCAGAGCGTTTCTGAATGTGAGAGACGCGGCCGAGTACCTCGGCCTTTCGCCCCACACCCTGTACGTCTGGCGGCATCGGCGCCAAGGGCCACCGAGCTTCCGAATGGGCCGACGCGGCCGCGTCATGTACCGGCTGGAGGCCCTGGACGCTTGGGTCCGTGAACAGGAGCAGGCCGATTCGCGCTCCAACACGACCCTGAGTCCCCTCAATGCGGCACCTCAGGCCCGCCCGGACTACGAGACAAGCGCCTGACGGGCGCCTGATCTTGCTACTTCCGTCATCTACCTGGAAGGGACCATTTGGCCGGCTACATCGAAGACCGCTGGATCAAGAAGAAGAAAGACCCCGCCACCGGCAAGCGGGAACGCACCGCCCGCTACGGCAAGGGTTCCCGGTACCGGGTCGCCGGTATCCCCGGAGTCCGGGACAAGTCGTTCGACGCGCTGGAAGACGCCAAGGCGTGGCTACGCAGGGCCGGCACCGACAGCGAGCGCGGCGAGTTCGTCGACCCCCGCGACGGCTCCATCTCGCTGGACGACTACGTGACACGCTTCTGGCAGACAGGAGTTCGCGGCGCTCCCGGCACGGTCAAACGCATCGACGAGCGCGTCCGCCTCCACATCCGGCCTCAATTGGGCACCGTCGCCCTGCGGGACATAAGCCCGGCCGTTCTACGTGGCTACATCGCCGCGCTGGAGAACGAATGCTCGCCGCGCTACGTCCGGCAGATTCTCGGCTCGCTCTCGAACATTTTCGAGACCGCGATCGACGACAAGCGGCTGGTCCGCAACCCGATGCGGGCCAAGTCCGTGCGGTGGCCCAAGGTGCCGGAGGATCAGCGAGAAGCCTGGCCGCTGGAGATCGCGCAGCGCGTACGGGACGCGATCAAAGCGCGCTACCGCATTGCAGTCGTGCTGGCACTGGGCTGCGGGCTGCGGCAGGGTGAGGTCTTCGGGCTTTCGCCGGAGGACGTCGACTTCGCCCGCGGAGTGCTGCGTATCCGTCGGCAGGTACAACTCCTCGGTGGGCGGCTGTACTTCACCCTGCCGAAGGGCGGCAAGACCCGCGTCGTCGACATGCCTCCGTCGGTCGCGACGGCCCTGGCCCAGTACTTCATGGAGTATCCGGCGGTCGAGGTGGAGCTGCCGTGGGGCGGTCCGGAGCCCGATCGGGAGACGAAGAAGTTCCCGCTCGTCATCACCACGACGTACGGCAACGCTCTTCGCGCGAACATCTTCAACGTCGAGGTGTGGAAGCCGGCCTTGGCCGCCGCAGGCGTCATCCCCATGCGGAAGAAGGACGAGCGGTGGAAGGCGTCTCGCAAGGACGGCTTCCACGTGCTCCGGCACACGTACGCCTCGGTCATCCTCGAAGCGGGCGAGTCCGTCGTCACCCTGGCCCGCTGGCTCGGGCACTCGAGCCCGACCATCACCCTGGACTACTACGCCCACTTCATGCCCGAGGCCGGGGGCAAGGGGCGCGGGGCCATCGATGCCTTGCTCGGCCACCCCGCCGCCGTTGCCACGGCCTCGTAGACGTCCACTCTCCACAACCCGCGAAACGGATGGGCGCAGCAACCTGCTGTGCCCATCCGTTTTTGGTGTTCCGACTCGGAAGCCCACTACTCTCCGTGCGGACCACCGCTTCCAGATGGCGCCATAGCGGCGAAGCTCTCGCAGGTCAACGTCCGCGATCGCAGCAGACCGCCCGCATCGGACCGCGGTTGATTCTCCCCAGATTCTCCCCAGCAGCCTCAGACGCTCCGTCGGAGCGTGCGATCGAGGATGCCACTCCTCGTGGCGGCGCCTCTCGCGGTGACTACTCAGAGCCAGTCTTTCCGTTTGAAGATCGCGTACAAACTGGTGCATACGATAGCCATTAGGGTGATAGCGAAGGGGTATCCGAGTACCCAGTGCAACTCCGGCATCCGGTCGAAGTTCATCCCGTAGATCGTCCCCACCAGCGTCGGAGCGAACAGAATCGCCGCCCAAGAAGAGATTTTCTTGATCTCCTCGTTCTGCTCGAACCCCGCCTCCGCCAACGCCCGCATTTCCGCGTTCTGTTGCTGGGTGACCAGGGTCGTGTTCACGGTGAGGATCTCCGTGAGGGCCTGGCGGAAGCCGTCGACGCGTTCGCTGGTGTGGGTGACGTGGTCGGCGACATCGCGGAGGTAGCGCTGGAGTTCCTCGTCCGTGCCGTATTTGGCGAAGCCGGCCATCAGGCCGTGCAGCATGCCGACGAGGGGGCGGGTGGCGCGCTGGAACTCGACCATTTCGCGGGAGAGTTCGTAGATGCGGCGGGACACTTCGGGGTCGCCGCTGAAGACTTCCGTCTCGATCTCGTCGATGTCGTTCTGGACGCCCGAGACGACGGGTACATAACCGTCTACCACCGCGTCCAGGATGGCGTAGAGCACCGCCTCCGGGCCTAGTTTCAGCAGGTCCGGTGACTCCTCCATGCGCTGGCGGACCGCCGACAGGTCCGGTGCCGCGCCATGGCGGACCGTGATCACGAAGTCGGGGCCGACGAACACATGCAGCTCGCCGAAGTCGACCTCCTCCGGCGCGTCGAGATACCTGGCCGCCCGCAGCACGACGAAGAGCGTCTCGCCGTAGCGCTCCAGCTTCGGGCGCTGATGGGCCTCCATCGCGTCCTCGACCGAGAGGGGATGGAGGTCGAACTCGGCGGCCAAGGAGAGGAGTTCGCTCTCGGTGGGGCGGGCGAGGCCGATCCATGCCATGCCGGCCGGCTTCTCGCGCAGCTCGTGGTAGGTCTCGGCGAGGGTGGCGGGGGAGGACACGCGAATGCCGTCCTGGTACAGGACGGCCTGGACGACGCTGCCCTGTTCGGGGGTGTCCGCCGATGCCGGAGAGGACGGGGCGGGCTCGGGCTCTGTCTCGGGTGCCGGCGGCTGGTGGTTCAGGGCGCGGCGCCAGACGGACTTCCTGGAGTTCTTCGCGGCGATGGCGGCACCTCCCTGCTGGTCCCTCGCTGGTCCCTTGCTAGTCCCTTGCTAGTCCCTGCTGGTCATGCTCCAGCGGAGCGGTTGATCACGGAGCAGGATATACGGGGGCATACGACATCGGGGCGGGCGGGTGGATGGGTGGCACGGAATCGGCTGAGAGTTGCGGACAGAAGGTGTCCGCAAGCGGGGCTAGCGTGCGGAGCATGACGAAGACGACGTCCGCGACCGCCCCCGTGCTCGGCATCCGCGCCCTCAACCGCGCGACCCTCGACCGGCAGCTGCTGCTGCGCCGCTCGCCGCTGACCGCGCTGGCGGCCGTGGAGCATCTCGTCGGTCTCCAGGCCCAGGAGGTCAAGGCGCCGTACTACGCGCTCGCCGCCCGGCTCGACGGATTCAGGCCCGAGGAGCTGTCGGGGCTGCTGGAGCGCCGTGAGGTGGTGCGTATCGTCACCATGCGCTCGACGATCCATCTGCACACCGCCGACGACAGCCTCACCCTGCGTCCGCTGGTGCAGCCCGCCCGGGACCGGGAGATCAACTACTTCCGCAAGGGGCTCGTCGGTGTCGACCTGGACCGGCTCGCCGTACTCGCCCGTGAGCTCGTGGAGGACGGGCCGCGCACGATGAAGCAGCTGCGTGAGGCGCTGAGCGTCGAGTGGCCGGACGCCGACCCGCAGTCCCTGGCCGTCGCCGCCCGCTGCAAACTGCCCCTCGTCCAGGTCACCCCGCGCGGAATGTGGGGCAGGAGCACCCAGGTCTCCCTGACCAGCGTCGAGCACTGGCTGGGGCGTCCCACCGAGCCCGCCGCCTCCGCCGACGCCACGGTCCTGCGCTATCTCGCCGCCTTCGGGCCGGCCTCCGTGAAGGACATGCAGACCTGGTGCGGCCTGACCCGGATGCGCCCCGCCTTCGAACGCCTCCGCCCTCAGCTGGCCACCTTCCGGGACGACAACGGCGTCGAACTCTTCGACCTCCCCGACGCCCCCCGCCCCGACCCGGACACCCCGGCCCCGCCCCGCTTCCTGCCCGAGTTCGACAACCTGCTCCTCTCCCATGCCGACCGCACCCGCGTGGTGCCGCCGCCGAACCGGGGCCGTACCTGGCAGGTGAACACGGTCTACTGCCCGTTCCTCGTCGACGGCTTCCTCGCCGGCGTGTGGCGGATCCTCGACGGCGCCCTCGTCATCGAGCCCTTCGGCACGCTCACCAAGGCCCAGCGCGCTGAGGTGACGGAAGAGGGGGCGCGGATGCTCCAGGTGATGCACAAGGACTCGTCGTACGACATCCGCTTCGGGACCGTGATCCCCGCGTCGTGAGTCAGTCCGCCCGGCCCGTCACCGCCACCGTCACACCCAGCCCGATCATCGTGCAGCCGCCCGCCCCGCCGATCAGGGACAGCCGCCGGTCCGAGCGGGCGAACCAAGCGCGGGCCGCCGACGCGGTGAGGCCCCACAGGGTGTCCGTGACCAGGCCGATCAGGATCGGGATCAGGCCCAACACCAGCATCTGCAAGGGGACTTGGCCCGCCGAGTGGTCCACGAACTGGGGGAGTACGGCGGCGAAGAACACGACGCCCTTGGGGTTGGTGACGCCGACCAGGGCGCCGTCGAGGAGCGTACGGAGGTCCCCGCGGGCCGGGCGGGCGGAGGCCGGCCCGGTCGCCGTCAGCCGTAGCTCCTTGCGGTGCCGGAAGGCCTGCACGCCCAGGAACACCAAGTACGCCGCGCCCGCCAGCTTGACCGCGAGGTAGACCGTCACGGACCGCTCGACCAGTGAGCCGATGCCCACGGCGACCGCGACCACCAGGAGATAGGAGCCGAAGACGTTGCCGAGCGCCGTCGCCACCGCGGTCCGGCGGCCGTGGGCCAGCGCACGTCCGATGACGAACAGCACGCTGGGGCCCGGGATCAGGACCACCAGCAGCGACATCGCCGCGAAGGCCAGCAGCCGGTCGGCGGACACCATGACCATCACCTCCGTAGAGGCGGCCATTCAAACCCGGGGCGGGCGGACATGGATAGGGGGCGTTGCGGGCTGCTCGTGGAAGCCCGCAACGCCCCCTGGTCTTTCACCTGAGGGGTTGCTCAGGAGAACTGCCGGGTCACGAGTCGATCTGCTCCGTGACCTCGTCCGAGAACGTGGTCAGCCGGGTGTAGACACCCGGGTAACCGGCTGCCGCGCAGCCCTCGCCCCAGGAAGTGATGCCTGCCAGGACGCCCCCGATGAGCAGGGGACCGCCGCTGTCGCCCTGGCAGGTGTCGACGCCGCCGTCTTCGTAACCGGCGCAAACCATGTCGGACTGGACGAAGTCCGAACCGTAGGAACTGCCGCAGCTCGAGTCGGCCACGAGCGGGACCGTGGCCGTCCGCAGCTGGTTGGAGGAGCTGCCGCCCGCGGAGGTGGTGCCCCAGCCGAGGATGCGGGCCGTGGCGCCCGTCGCGTACACGTCGGTGTCGTCGGCGGAGACATACGGGGCGGTCGTGTACGGCATCGAGGTGGCCAGAGTCAGCACGGCCACGTCGTCGCCGTTGGTGGCGTCGGTGTAGTCGGGGCTGACCCAGATGTCGGTGACCTCGCTGACCGTGCCGTTCGTGCCGTTGAGGTAGGTGCGGCCGCCGACGACTCTGACGTCGCCGGCGCTCTCGCCGGTCATACAGTGCGCGGCGGTGACGACTTTGGTGGCCGAGACGAGCGTGCCGCCGCAGAACTGGTCTTCCGAGGCGTCCGTGATCTGCATCATGAACGGGTACGCCGTCGTCGTGGTCGTCGTACCGCCCACGATGGGCTGCGGGGCGGCGACCGCGGTGGGGGCGGTCAGCAGCGCGGTCGCGGCGGCGGCAGCGGTCGCCGCGACGGCGGCGGCGGTCTTCGTGGCACGGGTGAGCCCGAACATGAGTCTCCTCAAGAGGTTGCCGGTGGGGGGTCGCACGGGTGTGGGGGGTTGCACGGGGGTCTCGGGACCGACCCCCGTATGCCCGGGCGAGCGGCATGGCCATACGCTAAGCGGGCGCACAGCCTCCTCCCAATGAGGGAACCCCCTAAGGGAGTTGGGGAGGGAAAACCCTCGGTCGCGCCCAGTAAACCCGCACCGGTCTCACTTCGCGCGGCGTCCTGCCGCCAGTCGGACGATATCCACGCGCGAACGGATCCCCAGCTTGCGGTAGACCCGGGTCAGGGTCGCCTCGACCGTCTTGACGCTGATGAACAGACGCCCGGCGATCTCCCGGTTCGTCGCGCCCTCCATGACGAGCGCGGCGACCTGACGCTCCATCGAGGCGAGGCCCTCCAGCCCGTCGAGCGCGACCGGCTGCTGCGCTACGGGCTCCGGCGGGCTCGCGTCCGCCGCCGCGTCCACCTGTCGCAGCCACGGCAACGCCCGGCACCGGCGGAAGAGCCGCGCCGCTTCGTCGTACGACGTCCCAGTGGGCCGCCGAGTGCGCAGCGAGGCCAGTACGAACGCGGTCCGGGCCTCCTCCAGGCCGTAGCCCAGCTTGGCGAGGCGGTCCTGGACCGACGTCAACTGGGCGACGGCGGCGTCGTGTTCGCCGCGTGACGCGCGCACCAGCGCCTCCGCGCGGTCCAGTACGGCGAGCACGCTCTCGCGGCCGAGCCGCATCGCCTGTTCGCGGGTGACGTCGATGAGGTCCTGCGCCTCGGCCGGTTCGCCGATCCGCACCAGCGCCTCGGCGAGGTCGCCGTGCCAGCGGCCGCGCGCCGGGTCGGTGATGCCGAGCGCCTGCTCCAGTTCCCGTACCCGCCGCAGTGAGCGGACCGCCTCCGGTGCGTCCCCGGCGACCAGTTGGGCGTACCCGAGGGCGGCCAGGGCCCGGGAGATGTACACCTGGTCGCCGCCCTCCTCGGCGTGCTCGACCGCTTCCCTGGCCAGTGCCAGCGCCCGGTCCACCTCGCCGCCCGAGGCCTCCGCGATGGAGGTGAGGACGGCGGAGGCCACCTCGCCGATCCCGCTGTCCCGGGCCAGCCGCAGACCCTCCCGGGCCAGGTCCAGCGCACGGCCGCAGTGCCCGGACCGCAGTTCGGTCTCGGCCACCCCGCGCAGGAAGTGCACCTCGCTCTCGACGGAGCCGCGCCGCCGCACCTCGCGCAGCAGCGCGGTGACCGTCGCCCGCGCCTCGGCCAGCTGATCGCTCATGATCAGCCAGCGGAACCGGGAGTAGCCGGCCCCGTTGTGATGGCAGGCCACCCGCGGGTCCTGAGGTTCCGTCAGCGCGCGCCGGATGGTCGCGGGGGCGTTCGTGTGGCCCATGAGGGTCTCGATCTGGGCCTGGAAGGAGAGCGCCATCAGCTCGGTGTACCGGTCGCCGGCCCGCTCGGCCAGCTCCGCCGAGTACGCCGCCGCCCGGCGGGCCTCGTCGAAGTCACCCTCCACCAGAAGGCCCCGCCAGGCGAGCTGGTAGTGGATCAGGGCGAGCAGCTTCGGGTCGTCGCCCGCGTCGGCGAGGGCCTGCGGGAAGACCGAGTCGACCTCGGTCATGGCGTGGCCCGCCGTGTCGATCACGATGATCCAGGCCCGTACCCGGTCCTCGGGCACGGTCGTCCGGCTGAGCACCTCCCGGGCGATGTCCCGGGCGAGGTCCAGGTCCCCGGCGGTGATCGCGTCCTCGGCGGCCTGCAGGCGCAGCACCTCCGGGGTCGGCTCGCCGTCCGCCGGGGTGTGCCGGGCCGCGAGCAGCCCGAGGGAGGCGGCCACGGACGGTGCGCCCCGGTCCCGGGCCAGGGTGGCGGCCTCCGCGAGCCGGGCCGCCACCTCCGGGTCGGTGCCGGTCGTCGCCAGGGCCAGATGCCGGGCCCGCTCGATCGGGTCGGAGGCCGCGGTGGACAGCGCGACATGCGCGGCCCGCCGCTCCTGCGCGGCGGCCTCCGCATACAGCGCGGCCGAGATCAGCGGATGCGCGAACCGTACGGCCGGACCCTCGGACTCGGTCGCCAGCAGGCCCAGCGTGGCCGCCTGGGCGGTCTCGGCCTCGGCGTTCTCACGGCCGGCCGCGTGCAGCAGGGCCAGTGTGGGGCGGGCGCCCGCGCTGGCCACGAGCAGGGTGTGGCGGACCTCGTCGGAGAGGTTCTCCAGTCGGCTGAGGACGAGGGCCCGCAGCGAGGTCGGCACCGGCAGCGGTTCGCCGGGCCGGGGGCGGGCGGGGCTCTCGGCGAGCGCGCGGCCCAGTTCGAGGGCGAACAGCGGGTTGCCGCCGCTGGTGCGGTGGATCTCGCGGACCGTGGACCGGGACAGGCCGGTGTAGCCGCGGTGGTCGAGGAGGTCGGAGACCTGGGTGCGGGAGAGCGGGTTGAGGCGGACCGCGAGGGTGTCCGGTGGGGACGCGCGTAGATGACGGTCGTACTCCTGGCCCTCGGTCCGTACCGCGCACAGCATGCGCACCGGGGTGTCGCCGAGGCGGCGGGCGGCGAAGCCGAGGAGTTCGGCGCTGGCCGGGTCCAGCCACTGCAGGTCGTCGGCGACGATCAGGACGGGGCCCGCGGCGGCGAGCGCGCGCAGCGCGGACAGCACCGCCAGGCGCAGCGCGAGTCCGTCGCGCTGGAGGGTGGACTCGCCGCGGCCCGTGAGCGCCGACTCCAGGGCGGTGCGCTGGGCGGCGGGCAGCTGGTCGGACACCTCGTCCAGGGCCAGTCCGAGCAGGTCGGCCAGGGCGAGGAAGGGGAGATGGGATTCGGACTCGGTGGCCGAGCAGCGCAGCACGGTCCGTGCCGCGTCGGCATATTGCGCGGCCAGCGCCCGCAGGAGTGTCGACTTTCCTATTCCGGCGGGACCGTGGAGCAGCACGCTGCCGCCCCGGCCGAGCTGCTCACGCGCCTGAGCGACCTGCTCCTCCCGGCCGATGACCAGGTCGGGGCGGCATCTGGCAGGCTCCTTGAAGTCCCGTCGCACGGTCACCGCTCCCCTCCGTGTGTCGTGTCCGGGCCAATATTAGGCAACGGGTCTTTGAAATTCGGACGTGTGACGAGGTGAGGGAAATAACAAGGGTGAGCAGCGGGGGTGGAGCATAGGGAAATTCAAAGCACGAGTGAATGAATAGTGGTCGTCGCAGCGGGCTCGACCCAGGCGCGTGACAGCGGTGCCCCGGCGGGGGTAGGGAGACCTGGAGCAGGTCGGGGAGCCGCCCGACCGGCTTCCGGTGATGAGGAGGACGGATGACGACGTCGACGGAGGAGTTCCGCAGGGCACGGGACTTCCTGCTGGAGCACCGCGAAGACTACGCCGCCGCGTACGAGGGCTTCACCTGGCCTCGGCCGGACCACTTCAACTGGGCGCTCGACTGGTTCGACGCCATCGCGCACGGCAACGCCCGGACCGCGCTGCACATCGTCGAGGAGGACGGCGGCGAGGTCCGGCTGTCCTTCGGTGAGATGTCCGTGCGCTCCGACCAGTTCGCCAACTGGCTGCGCGGGCAGGGCGTCCGTGCCGGGGACCGGATCCTCGTCATGCTCGGCAACCAGGCGGAGCTGTGGATCACCGCGCTGGCCGCGATGAAGCTGCGTGCCGTCGTCATCCCGGCCACCCCGCTGCTCGGCCCCGCCGACCTGCGGGACCGGGTCGAGCGCGGCCGGGTCCGGCAGGTGATCGTGCGCCCCGAGGACACGGTCAAGTTCGCCGAGGTGCCCGGCGACTACACCCGCATCACGGTCGGCGACGCGCCCGCGGGCTGGCTGTCGTACGAGGAGGCCTACGAAGCCCCCGCCGACTTCACACCCGACGGCCCGACCCGCGCCGACGACCCGCTGATGCTCTACTTCACCTCCGGTACGACCGCTCGCCCCAAGCTCGTCGAGCACACCCACGCCTCGTACCCGATCGGGCATCTCGCCACCATGTACTGGATCGGCCTCAAGCCCGGCGACGTACACCTCAACATCTCCTCCCCGGGCTGGGCCAAGCACGCCTGGTCCAATCTGTTCGCGCCGTGGAACGCGGAGGCGACCGTCTTCCTGCACAACTACACGCGCTTCGACGCGGCCCGGCTGATGGCGGAGATGGACCGGGCGGGCGTGACCACGTTCTGCGCGCCGCCGACCGTGTGGCGCATGCTCATCCAGGCCGACCTGACCCAGCTGCGCACCCCGCCGCGCGAGGCCGTGGCCGCGGGGGAGCCCCTGAATCCCGAGGTCATCGAGCAGGTCCGCCGGGCCTGGGGCGTGACCATCCGCGACGGCTTCGGTCAGACCGAGACCGCCGTCCAGGTCTCCAACAGCCCCGGCCAGCCCCTGAAGACCGGCTCCATGGGCCGCCCCAGCCCCGGCTTCCGCGTCGACCTCCTCGATCCGGTCTCCGGCGCCTCCGGCGCCGCGGAGGGCGAGATCGCCCTCGACCTCTCGGCCCGCCCGGTCGGTCTGATGACCGGCTACCACGGCGACCCGGAGCGTACGGCGGAGGCGATGGCCGACGGCTACTACCGCACCGGAGACATCGGCTCCCGGGACGCCGACGGCTACATCACGTACGTCGGCCGGGCGGACGACGTGTTCAAGGCCAGCGACTACAAGATCTCCCCGTTCGAGCTGGAGAGCGCCCTGCTGGAGCACGAGGCGGTCGCCGAGGCCGCCGTCGTGCCCGCACCGGACGAGCTGCGCCTCGCGGTGCCGAAGGCGTACGTCGTCCTGGCGGCGGGCTGGGAGCCGGGTCCCGACACGGCGAAGGTGCTGTTCGAGCACTCCCGGGAGACTCTCGCCCCGTACAAGCGCATCCGCCGCCTGGAGTTCGCCCCGCTGCCCAAGACCGTCTCCGGCAAGATCCGCCGCATCGAACTGCGCGAGGCCACCGCCGCCAGCTCGGACGCCGAATACCGCGAGGAGGACTTCCGGTGAGCTCGTTGAGTTCGTACAC
The DNA here is from genome assembly GCF_040656035.1 of Streptomyces sp. NPDC050211. Lineage (NCBI taxonomy): Bacteria > Bacillati > Actinomycetota > Actinomycetes > Kitasatosporales > Streptomycetaceae > Streptomyces > Streptomyces sp. NPDC050211. Next base: position 323,631 of record NZ_JBFALC010000001.1, on the reverse strand, counting down.
CCATGGGACCGGCGACACCCCGCTGCTCGGCGACACGATCGGCGCCAGCCTGGACCGCGCGGTCGCCACGTGGCCGGACCGGGAGGCGCTCGTCGACGTGCCGTCCGGACGGCGCTGGACGTACGCCCAATTCGCCGCGGACGTCGACGAGTTGGCGTACGCACTGCTCGCGAGCGGGGTCGCCAAGGGGGACCGGGTCGGGATCTGGGCGGTCAACTGCCCCGAATGGGTCCTCGTCCAGTACGCCACCGCCCGCATCGGCGCGATCATGGTGAACATCAATCCGGCCTACCGCACCCACGAGGTCGAGTACGTCCTGGGCCAGGCCGGCATCTCGCTGCTGTTCGCCTCCCTCCGTCACAAGACGAGCGACTACCGGGCGATGGTCGAGCAAGTGCGCGGCAAGTGCCCGCAGTTGAGGGAGACCGCTTTCATCGGTGACCCGAGCTGGGATGCGCTGATCGCGCGGGGAACGCCGGCCGCGTACGAGGACCTGTCCTGCGACGACCCCATCAACATCCAGTACACCTCGGGCACGACGGGCTTCCCGAAGGGCGCCACGCTGTCCCACCACAACATCCTCAACAACGGTTACTTCGTCGGTGAGTCGATCGCGTACACCGAGCAGGACCGGATCTGCATCCCCGTGCCGTTCTACCACTGCTTCGGCATGGTCATGGGAAATCTGGCAGCGACGACGCACGGCGCGTGCATCGTCATCCCCGCCCCCTCCTTCGACCCGAAAGCCACCCTGGAGGCGGTGCAGCAGGAGCGGTGCACCTCGCTGTACGGCGTACCGACCATGTTCATCGCGGAGTTGAACCACCCGGACTTCGCCACGTACGACCTGGCGTCGCTGCGCACCGGGATCATGGCGGGCTCGCCCTGCCCGGTGGAGGTGATGAAGCGGGTGGTCGCCGAGATGCACATGGAGGAGGTCTCCATCTGCTACGGCATGACCGAGACCTCCCCGGTCTCCCTCCAGACCCGGATCGACGACGACCTGGAGCACCGCACCGGCACGGTGGGCCGCGTCCTCCCGCACATCGAGGTGAAGATCGTCGACCCGGCGAACGGCACGACCCAACCGCGCGGCGTCCCGGGCGAGTTGTGCACCCGCGGCTACAGCGTGATGCTCGGCTACTGGAACGAACCCGAGAAGACCGCCGAGTCCATCGACGCCGCCCGCTGGATGCACACCGGCGACCTCGCCGTGATGCGCGAGGACGGTTACGTGGAGATCGTCGGCCGCATCAAGGACATGATCATCCGGGGCGGCGAGAACATCTACCCGCGCGAGATCGAGGAGTTCCTCTACGCCCATCCGAAGATCGCGGACGTCCAGGTGGTCGGCGTACCGCACGAACGCTACGGCGAGGAGGTCCTCGCCTGCGTCATCCCCCGCGACCCGGCTGCCCCGCCGACCCTGGAGGAACTGCGGTCCTTCTGCGACGGACGCCTGGCCCACTACAAGATCCCGAGCCGGCTGCGGATCCTGGAGGCGTTCCCGATGACCGTGTCGGGAAAGGTGCGGAAGGTCGAGTTGCGGGAGGAGGCCGCGAGGTCGCTCTGACGCCGGGCTGTCAAGCGCGCCCCGAAGGGGCGCGGGGAACTGCGCGACCAGCCACGACGGCGCCGCAGAGAACCGACGGCATATCGCGGCACCTCCAGGGGACCGCTCACGCGCCGCAGGCCCCCGCATCCAGGTCGTCCGCGAGACTGTTGACCGGCTGCGGCGTCCCCGTGAGATCGAGGACGAAGAGCGGCACGCCCAGGTCGTCGGCGCGGCTACGCGCATCCGTGGCATAGCCGGCGAGGGAGAAGTAGACGCAACCGGCGGACTCCGTCATGGCCGTCAGCCACAGGCACTCCACGTCCCGGAGTGAGGCCGGGCGCACGGTCGGATCGACCTGGGCCAGCAGGCCGCGCGCGGCGAGGCCGATGCCGGACGGGGGCCGCTGGTCCGCCCGGCGGATGTCCTGGTAGCCGAGCCAGCGCAGATACAGGGCCGCGGCGGTGACCGCGTCGCGGGCCGTGCGGATGGTCACCGGGGTGAAAGCGCGACGGGGGACGGGCGGCGCGGGCTCGGCCACCGTGCCCTCGGCATCCGCCCGCGCCACCGGGACCCGCAGCAGCGTTCCGCAGGGACAGCCCAGTTCCGGCCGCGGCCACTGGTCGCTGCGGCCGCACGCGGCGCAGCGCACGGTGACCCATTGCTCGTCCCAGACCGGGTGGGTGACGGCCGTCGCGGTCCCCGCCGGATCGAGCGGCGGGATCACCGGCGCCCCGCACGCGCACGGATAGGACGGCGCCGAGTAGAGCTGCTCACGCCGACAGGCGGGGCAGCGTACCGACACGCTCTCGGACATGGCCCACTCCAGGACGAGATCACGACCGCACACCGGGACAGCGAGGCCATCGTCCTCCAGAAAACGCCTGCTTGTCCGTCTCTTGACTGCCCTTCCCCGCCCCACCTACATTGATTCCAGATAGCAGAAAAGCAATTCCACTATACGGAAAACAAACGGAAGTACTCACCGCGGGGCGCGACGGGAGTGCGAACCGACAGCCGAAGCAGGAGTACTCCATGGCTCGTATGACCGCTGCCCGCGCGGCAGTCGAGATCCTCAAGCGCGAGGGCGTCAGCAACGCGTTCGGTGTCCCGGGCGCGGCGATCAACCCGTTCTACGCGGCGCTCAAGGCCTCCGGCGGTGTCCAGCACACCCTCGCCCGGCATGTCGAGGGCGCCTCGCACATGGCGGAGGGCTACACCCGGACCCACCCCGGCAACATCGGTGTCTGCATCGGTACGTCCGGCCCCGCCGGCACCGACATGATCACCGGCCTGTACTCCGCCATCGGTGACTCCATCCCGATCCTGTGCATCACGGGCCAGGCCCCGACCGCCGTGATCCACAAGGAGGACTTCCAGGCCGTCGACATCGCCTCGATCGCCAAGCCGGTCACGAAAATGGCCGTCACCGTCCTGGAGGCCGCGCAGGTCCCCGGCGTCTTCCAGCAGGCCTTCCACCTCATGCGATCCGGACGCCCCGGCCCCGTCCTCATCGACCTGCCGATCGACGTCCAGCTGACGGAGATCGAGTTCGACCCGGACACGTACGAGCCCCTCCCGGTCTACAAGCCCGCCGCCTCCCGCGCCCAGATCGAGAAGGCGATCGGCATGCTGAACGCCGCCGAGCGCCCGCTGATCGTGGCCGGCGGCGGAGTCATCAACGCCGACGCCGCTGAACTCCTCGTCGAATTCGCCGAGTTGACCGGCACACCGGTCGTCCCCACCCTCATGGGCTGGGGCGTCCTGCCCGACGACCACGAGCTGAACGCCGGCATGGTCGGCCTGCAGACCTCGCACCGCTACGGCAACGCGACCTTCCTGGAGTCCGACTTCGTCCTCGGCATCGGCAACCGCTGGGCCAACCGCCACACGGGCCGTATCGACGTCTACACCGAGGGCCGGACGTTCGTCCACGTCGACATCGAGCCCACCCAGATCGGCAAGATCTTCGCGCCGGACTACGGCATCGCGTCGGACGCGAAGGCCGCGCTTGAGCTGTTCGTCGAGGTGGCACGGGAGTTGAAGGCGGCGGGCAAGCTGCCTGATCGGGGTGAATGGGCGGCTGCTGCCCAGGAGAAGAAGGCCACCCTCCAGCGCCGTACGCACTTCGACAACATCCCGATCAAGCCGCAGCGTGTCTACGAGGAGATGAACAAGGCCTTCGGCCCGGAGACCCGGTACGTCTCCACGATCGGCCTCTCGCAGATCGCCGGCGCCCAGATGCTGCACGTCTACCGGCCGCGCCACTGGATCAACTGTGGCCAGGCGGGCCCCCTCGGCTGGACCGTCCCGGCCGCGCTCGGCGTCGCCAAGGCTGACCCGGAGGCACAGGTCGTGGCGCTCTCCGGCGACTACGACTTCCAGTTCATGATCGAGGAGCTGGCGGTCGGGGCACAGCACAAGATCCCGTACGTCCATGTCCTGGTCAACAACTCCTACCTGGGCCTCATCCGCCAGGCGCAGCGGGCGTTCGAGATCGACTTCCAGGTCAACCTGGAGTTTGAGAACATCAACTCGCCCGAGATCGGCGTCTACGGCGTCGACCACATCAAGGTCGCCGAGGGCCTGGGCTGCAAGGCGATCCGGGTGACCGACCCGAACGAACTGGGCGCGGCGCTGGAGAAGGCCAAGAAGCTCGCTGCCGAGTTCCAGGTGCCGGTGGTCGTCGAGGCGATCCTGGAGCGGATCACCAACATCTCCATGTCGACGACCAACGACATCAGCAACGTCGTCGAGTTCGAGGAGCTCGCGACCGAGCCCGGCCATGCGCCGACGTCGATCAAGACGCTGAAGGTCTGACAGGCGTAACCGCGAGAGGGGCGGTCCAGCCGGAAGGCTGGGCCGCCCCTCTGCGTGTGCTCACTGGGCCGCTACGGGCCCGCCGCCCCCGTGCCGGCGGGCCCGGCATGACACCAATGTGCCCCCACGAGAGGCCGGTTGATGCCGTGCGGCAGGCTGTTCAGAGGATGATTTGAGGGTTCCGTAGACCGCGTACGACCGGTGGCGTACGTGGCTCAGTGCTCGTGGTGCTGATGGTGCTCGTGGTGTTCCGACAGGCCCGGCCAGTCGTCGGGGCCGCCGCCCTGCCACTCGATGAAGTCGCTCTCCGCGAGGTCCGTGACATACAGGTCGGCCAGCCGCAGGATCTCGCTCACGTCGTCCTCGTGCGTGGCGATCCCCAGTGTCTCGTCGCCCGACGTGACCCGCCGGGAGCCGTCCAGGGCAGGCGGATGCACCACGATGTGCGGATGCTCCGTTGGATGTGCCATGCCTTCAGGCTGCTGCGGACGCGCCGGTTCCGCACCCCGGGAACACCGAAGAGCGCCGGATACGGGACCGTCCGTATCCGGCGCTCTTCAGCCCGGTGAGAGCCTGTGTCACATCCCCGGTCGGATCAGCGCGCGGCGTCTGGTGCGTGCGATCGCAAGGCGCCGGAGCGTCCTCGATGGGGGAGGAGCTACTAGGACGTTTCGGCAACGCGGCGAGCGTGCGTGCCAGGCGTCGGGCGCCCGACCGGGGATGTGACACAGGCTCTAGGGTTGTGGCCGTCCGGCGGCGCGAGGCTGGGCGCGACAGGACGTTCGCGCTGCCGGACGGGGCTTGTATGGCTGGGGCCGCGGCGGATGCGACGGAGCCTGGAACGCCTTCCCTCAGGTCGAGAAGGGGAACTCGGGTCCTTCACCACCGCACTGGCTCGCAAGCCGCCGCGGTCCCCGGCCTGCCCGCGCCCTGCCTCCGGCCACCCCTCATCCGGGCCGTTCGGCTGTCGCGGGCCGTCTTGGTCGGTCCTCTCAGACCTCTCAGTCCTCGCGCAGGGCGTGGACGGCCTCCTCCACCCGCTTGCCGTACTCCGGGTCGGCGGCGTGGAAGTGGGCCAGGTTCTTCTCGATCACGTCGTCGCGGGAGACCTGGGAGAGGCCGCCGGCGATGTTCGCGATCAGGCGGGACTTCTCCTCGGCGGACATCAGGCGGTACAGCTCGCCCGCCTGGAAGAAGTCGTCGTCCTTGGTGTGCAGCGGGGCCTCGTGCGTGCCCGTGTGGCCGTTCACCGCCAGCGGGGCCGACAGCGGGCGGCCGGTCTCCGCCGGGCCGTCGTAGGAGTTCGGCTCGTAGTTCTTGGCGTGGCGGCCCTGGGAGTTGGAGGCCATGAAGCCGTCGCGACCGTAGTTCTGAGCGGTCGTCGCCTTCGGGGCGTTCACGGCGAGCTGGGTGTGGTTGACGCCCAGGCGGTAGCGGTGGGCGTCCGCGTAGGCGAACAGGCGGCCCTGGAGCATCTTGTCGGGGGAGGGGCCGATGCCCGGAACGAAGTTGTTCGGGGAGAACGCGGCCTGTTCGACCTCGGCGAAGACGTTGTCCGGGTTGCGGTCCAGCACCAGCCGGCCGACGCGCTGGAGCGGGTAGTCCTTGTGCGGCCAGACCTTGGTCAGGTCGAAGGGGTTGAAGCGGTAGTCCGCCGCCTCGGCCGCCGGCATGACCTGGACGTGCAGGGTCCACGACGGGTTGACGCCCCGCTCGATCGCCTGGAGCAGGTCCGTCTGGTGGGAGTTGGGGTCCTTGCCCGCGATCTCCGCGGCCTGCTCGCTGCTGAGGCAGCGGATGCCCTGGTTGGTCTTGAAGTGGTACTTGACGAAGAAGACCTCGCCGTCGGCGTTGGTCCACTGGTAGGTGTGCGAGCCGTAGCCGTTCATGTGGCGGTACGACGCCGGGATGCCGCGGTCGCCCATCAGCCAGGTCACCTGGTGCGTGGCCTCGGGGGCGTGCGCCCAGAAGTCCCAGACGTTGTCCGGCTCCTGCTTGCCGGTGAACGGGTCGCGCTTCTGCGAGTGGATGAAGTCGGGGAACTTGATCGGGTCCTTGATGAAGAAGACCGGGGTGTTATTCCCGACGAGATCGTAATTGCCCTCCTCCGTATAGAACTTGACCGCGAAACCGCGCGGGTCGCGGACCGCGTCCGCACCGCCCAGGTTGTCGGCGACGGTCGAGAAGCGCAGGAAGACCTCGGTGCGCTTGCCGACCGTGTTCAGGAAGTCGGCGTGGGTGAAGCCGGTGACGTCGTCGGTCACCTCGAAGTAGCCGTACGCGCCGGAGCCGCGGGCGTGCACCACGCGCTCCGGGATCCGCTCCCGGTTGAAGCGCGCCAGCTTCTCCAGGAGGTGCTGGTCCTGGAGCAGGAGCGGGCCGCCGATGCCGGCGGAGGCGGAGTTCTGGTTGTCGGCGACCGGGGCGCCGGACTCGGTGGTGAGCACGCGCTTCGACATCTGGACCTTCCATGCGGGTGTCAGCGGGAAGTTTCGGAAAAGAACTTCCGCTTTGTGGAGCCTAGGAGTGGGGCGAACTGGACGTCAACAGTTTGTTGAAGTTGATTCCGGGCCGCGGCGGCGCCTGGGCGCGACAGGACAGTTGTCAGCGCCGCCGCGGCCCGGAAGTCTCGGGGTGGCTCGTCAGAGCTGGGCGCCGGAGAGGCGCTCGACGGCACGCAGCAGTGCGCTGTGGTCCAGGCCGCCGTCGCCCTGCGCGCGCAGGGACGCGACCAGCTGGGCGACCACCGCGCCGACGGGCAGGGCCGCGCCGACGTTGCGGGCGGCGTCCGTGACGATGCCCATGTCCTTGTGGTGCAGGTCGATCCGGAAGCCCGGCTTGAAGTCCCGGTTCAGGAAGTTGTCCTTCTTGCGGGTCAGCACGGTGGAGCCGGCCAGCCCGCCGTTCAGGACGTCCAGCGCGGCCGTCAGGTCCACGCCCGACTTCTCCAGGAAGACCACGGCCTCGGCGCACGCCTGGATGTTCACGGCGACGATCAGCTGATTGGCGGCCTTCACGGTCTGACCCGAGCCGTGCGGACCGCACAGCACGATGGTCTTGCCCAGCGCCTCGAAGATCGGCTTCGCGGTGTCGAAGTCGGCCTGCTCACCGCCGACCATGATCGACAGTACGGCCTCGATCGCACCGGCCTCACCGCCGGACACGGGCGCGTCCAGGACGCGGATGCCCTTGTCCTTGGCCGCCTTCGCCAGGCCGACCGAGGTCTGCGGGGTGATCGAGGACATGTCGATCAGCAGCGCGCCGGACCTCGCGTTCTCCAGGATGCCGTCCGGGCCGTACGCGATGGCCTCGACCTGCGGGGAGGCGGGCACCATCGTGACGACCACGTCGGCGTCCCGCACGGCCTCGGCGATCGAACCGGCGGCGGTGCCACCGGCGGCGGCGAGCCGGTCCAGCTTGTCCTGCTCCAGGGTGAAGCCGGTGACGTCGTAGCCCGCCTTGATCAGGTTCTCGGACATGGGGGAGCCCATGATGCCGAGGCCGATCCACGCGATCTTGGGAAGGTTGCTCATGATGGGGTGCCTTTCGGTGCGGGGGTCAGCGGGGCAGCCAGTCGAAGGCCTCGGCGCTCGGGCGGTCGCCCGGCTTGTACTCGAGGCCGACCCAGCCGTCGTAGCCCGCCTTCTTCAGCTGGTCGAGGAGGTCTTCCAGGGGCAGCGAGCCCGTGCCCGGAGCGCCGCGGCCCGGGTTGTCGGCGATCTGCACGTGGCCGGTCTTCGCCGCGTACTGCTCGATCACCTGCGGCAAGTCCTCGCCGTTCATGGACAGGTGGTAGAGGTCCATGAGGAAGCGCGCGTTGCCGAGCCCCGTCGCCGAGTTGACCTTGTCGACGATGCCGACGGCGGCGGGGGCCGACACCAGCGGGTACCGCGGTGACTCGGGCTGGTTCAGGGCCTCGATCAGCAGGATCGCGCCGATTCGGTCGGCCGCCCGCGCCGCGAGGACGAGGTTCTCCAGCGCCAGCGCGTCCTGCTCGGCCGGGTCCACGCCGTCGACGCGGTTGCCGTACAGGGCGTTGAGCGCCTTGCAGCCCAGGGACTGCGCGAAGTCCGCCGCCACATCGATGTTGGCGCGGAACCTCTCCGACTCCTCACCCGGGATCGACAGGGCGCCGCGGTCCGGGCCCGGGAGCTGTCCGGCGTAGAAGTTCAGGCCCGTGAGCTGGACGCCCGCGTCCTCGATCGCCTTCTTGAGGGCGTCGAGCTCGGACTGCTCGGGGGTGGGGGAGTCGACCCAGGGCCACCACAGCTCGACCGCGGTGAAGCCGGCCGCGGCGGCGGCCGCGGGGCGCTCCAGGAGCGGGAGTTCCGTGAAGAGGATCGACAGGTTGACGTTGAAGCGCTGCTCTGCGAATCCCATGGGGGCCGGCGCTCCCTTCCGTTGCGATCGATATTCCGTATTGCGGAAGTTCGTTTCTGCTTAATGGAAGACTGCCTGTGGCCTGCGGCGGCTGTCAAGAGCGACCGGCAAAAAAGAGCGCCCCCGCGCGAGGGACGCGGGGGCGCTCGGGAGGGGCAGTTCAGAGTGCGTTGACGGCGCTCACCTTCCAGCCGTCGGACGTACGGGTCATCGTCATTCGCACCCGGTTCAGATCCACCCGGGAGCCGGTGACCTGGGTGCTCTCGGTCACCTGGTTGACGAAGAGCAGGACCACGGCCCGGTCCGGCGAGGCCGACACGACGGAGGCCGTGGCCACCGTCGCCTTCACCACCCCGTCGTACTTCTTCGCCGTCGGCCCGACCACGGTCCGCGTGGTCTTCCGGTACTCGTCGCGGAACGTCCCGGTCAGCCGGTCGCCCGCCGCGGCGAAGTCCCGGTCCAGACGCCGGTGGTCGTACGACAGCACGACCGGCGCCGCCTTCCGGGCGGCCTCAAGGGCCTGCACGCGCGCCTGCTCGGCCTGCTCGCCCTCCCGGTACCGCTGTCCGAGTACGGCGACGGCGACCAGGACCGCCAGCAGCAGCACGGCCACGAGCACGGTGAGCAGTCCTCTCCGGGAACGCCGCGCACCGGAGCCGGAGTCGTCCTCCGCGAAGTCCTTCGGCGTCGGCTCCGGCGGGTCGTCCCAGCCGTCCGGGGGCTCGATGACCACGGTGCGCCCGGCGAGCGACGGCGCCTCGGCCACCGCGGTCGCCGGGCCGGCGTCGTGGTGGCCGCGTTCCGCGCGCCTGGCCGCGGCGCGGGCCGCCGCCGTCATCGTGTGCCGGGTCGGGGAACCGGCGCCGCGGCCTCGGGTGGTGGGTTTCGCCACGGTCTCACTCCTCACTGGGTGATACGGCGGTGGTCGGCGCTGTTCAGCCCACGAACTCGACGTCGGAGGTCAGCCAGCGGCCGTCCTCGTGGACGAGGTCGAGCTGCAGCCGGTATGTGCGTGCCTCTCCCTTGGGCACGGCGGTGTTGGTCACCTTGCTGTCGGCGACCACGAGCACACGGGCCGAGCGCTCGTCGGAGCGGACGATGCCCGCGTCGAGGACCTGGCCCTCGGACACGGACTTGTTCCGCGCGACAAGTTCGGTCAACTCCTCGGTCTGCGCGGCGAACTCCTTCTTGAAGTCGCCGGTCGCGCTCTTGAGCACATTGCCGCTGTCCCGGTCGTAGCGCCGGTAGTCGAGGGAGGTGAAGTTGAGCGCCGACTGCCGGGCCGCCGCCAGGATGTCCTGCCGGCGCTGTTCCGCCTGGCGCTGGTCGTAGAGCAGGCTGCTCAGCCAGAGCGCCGCCGCGGTGGTCAGGACGGTCGCCACGACGAGCCCCACGGACAGGGCTCTGGAGCGTCCGGCTCGTCCGGCTCGGGTGATCAGGCTCCGGGTCGCATGGAACACGAGCCCGTTCATGCCATCGGTCCGACGAGCAGCCATTGCCACGACTCCTTTCCGAAGACGGTCTGCTGGCCGCCCGTCGAGCCGATCTCGACGGGCGTTCCGTCCGGGCCGGTGAGAGTGCCGGTCTCCGGGTCGTACGGCGTGACGTACGCCGCCTGGTTGGCCCCGCCGCGCGAGGACGCGCCGGGGGCGTTCTGCGCGCCGCGCACCGAGGTGTCGCTGCCGCGTGGGGCCGTGCAGCGGGCGTCGGTGTTCGCCTCGCGAGTGCTGGTGTCCGCCGGGTCGCGCCGGGCGGTGCCGTAGCCCTGGATGCAGGGCGGCGGGTCGTCGGCGTTCACCACCAGGCCGAAGTGGGTGGTGCCGTCGCCGGGGACGACGGTGTGGCTGCCCGCGACCACCACCGGGAAGGTGACCAGGGCCTGCTCCACGCCGGGCAGCCGCGCGAGCGTGACCTGCCCGCCGCTGATCAGGTTGGCCAGCAGCACGGACAGCCGCGGCTCGACCGACTTCAGCAGCGAGTTGAGTTCGACGGCCGCCGGTGTCGCGTTGCCGATGAGCTTGCGCAGGTCCCCGTCGCTCGACTTCAACTGTGCGGTGAGCAGGGCGAGATCGCGTGAGAACGCCTTGATGGACGAGCCCTGGTCGGCCTGCGTCTTGAGCACCTTTCGGGAGTCCTCGATCAGCGAGATCGTCTCGGGCAGCGACTCGGACGCCGACTCGACGAGCGCGTTGCCCGAGTCGACCAGCCTGCTCAGATGCGGGCCGGTGCCGGAGAAGGCCTTGCCCAACTCGTCGACGGTGACGCGCAGATCGTCCTTGCCGACCGAGTTGACCAGCCGGTCGAGGCTGAGGACGAGATCCGTGGTGGGCAGCGGCACGCGCGTGTGGTCGCGGGGGATCGTGCTGTCTTGAAGCAGATACGGCCCACCGGCCGTGCGTGGCTGGAGGTCGACGTACTGCTCGCCCACCGCCGAACGGTTCGCCACCACGGCAAGCGTGTCCGCCGGGATGCGCGGCGCCCCGTCCTCGATGTCGAGCGAGACCGAGACCCCGCTCGCGCCGGTCAGCTTCAACGCGCCGACCCGGCCCACCGGCACCCCGCGGTAGGTGACCTCGGCGCCCTTGAAGATGCCTCCGGAATCAGGGAAGTCGGCCCGCACGGTGTAGCCGCGGCCGAGGAGGCTGTCGACGAGGCCCGTGTACTCGGCGCCGACGTAGGACACGCCGACGGCGGTGACCGTGGCGAAGGCGAGCAACTGGGCCTTGACCGTACGTGTGATCACGGCTGTATCCCCTTCAGCATCAGCTCCGCGAGGGCGAGGTCGATCCCCGGCGGCAGACCCCGGGCGGTGCCGGTGCCGTACGCGCCGGTGCCGTACGCGGCGGTGCACACCGGTGGGCAGAGCGGGCCGCCGTCGGACGGCGCGGAGGGGGCCGTCGGTGCGTCGGGCAGGCCGGGTGCGGGCGTCGGCACGCTCGGCAGGCCGGGTAGATCGGGTACGTCGGGGAGTTCCGGGGCATCCGGCAGGTCCGGTGCGTCGGGGGTGCCGCCCTCGTCACCCGGCTTCTCCGTCAGGTTGCCGTAGATGCTCGCCAGATCGAGGTCGGCGGTGATGGCGAGGTTCACGTAGTCGCCCTTGATGGCGTCGACCGCGTTGCGAGGGAAGGGGTAAGTGGTCAGCAGCTCAAGGGAGTTGGGCAGATCGTCGCCCGCCTTGTTGAGCTGCTCCAGGATCGGCCGCAGCTGTTTGAGGTTGGCGACCGTGTCGTCCCGGGAGGCCTTGACCACCCTGGTGCCCGTCGTGCCCAGCTTCGACAGGGCGGTGAGCATCTTGGTCAGGTCGCGCCGCTGGTCGGCGAGCACCTTGAGGGCGGGTGGCATGGTGTCGACGGCCTTGGCGATCGTCCTCTTCTCCTTCCCGAGCCGCCCCGCGAGCCGGTCGACGGCCTCGAGCGCGCGGATGATGTCCTCGCGCTGGTCGTCCAGGCCGCCCAGGAACGTGTTCAGCTCCTTGAGCAGGGACTTGACCCGGTTCTCGCGCCCCGCCAGGGCCTTGTTCAGCTCCACGGTGATCGTCTTGAGCTGGGCCACCCCACCGCCGTTGAGGAGCGCTGAGAGCGCGGACAGCACCTCCTCGATCTCCGGGTTGCGGCCGCTGCGGCTCAGCGGGACGCGGTCGCCGTCGCGGAGCCGGCCCACGGGATCGGAGCCGGGCGGGGCGGACAGCGCCACGTACTTCTCGCCGAGCATGCTGGTCTGCCTCAGCTCGGCGACCGCGTTGGCGGGCAGCTTCACCGAGTCGGCGACCCGCAGCCGTACTCGCGCGTGCCAGCCGTCCAGCTCGACCTTCTCCACCGCGCCCACGGTCACGTTGTTGACCTTCACGGCGGACTGCGGCACCAGATCGAGGACATCGCGGAACTCGACGGTGACGCGGTACGCGCGGCCGTCCGAGGCCGCGCCTCCCGGCAGCTCGACGTCGTACCAGCCATTGAACTCGCAGCCGGACAGCAGCAGCGAACCGACCGCCGCCCAGGCGAGCGCACCTGCCTTGCGCCTCATGCGCGGCCCCCCAGGATTCCGCCGAGGGTCCGGTCGACCGTGCCCGTACTCGGCACGGTGGGCGCCTTCGGCACCTCGGGCAGGGAGCCGAAGAGCTTTTTGAGCTCCGCACAGTCCGGGTTCGCGCCGCCCTCGTCACCGGTGGTCCGCAGAATGGAGCACAGCAGCGCGGCCGGATCCTGTGATGTCTGCGCGTTGTTGCGGGTGTCGAGCGTGCCGGAGGAGGCGTTGTAGGCGTTCTGGAGATTCGACAGACCGGTGGGGGCGACCTCCAACAGTTCCTCCAGCGCGGCCCGTTGGTCGACGAGCACCTTGGTCACCTTGCTGAGGCCCTTCACGTTCGAGGTGAGCGACTTCTTGTTGGCCTTCACGAACGCGGACACGTCGCCGAGCGCGGTGCCCAGGTTCCGCAGTGCCGCCGCGAGATCCTTGCGCTCCCCGGCCAGCTGCTCCGCCACCTCGGCGAGGCTGGTGTTGAACGACCGCACGCTCTTGTCGTCGGCCGCCAGCGCCGCCGTGAACACCTGGAGGTTCCGCACGGTGCCGAACAGGTCCCCGCGGCCGTCGGACAGCGTGGTGACCGCCTCCGAGAGGTCCTTCACGGTCTGGTGGATGTTCCCGCCCTGGCCCTCCAGGTTGTCCGCGCTCACCCCGAGCAGCCGGGACAGGGAGCCGTCCTTGTTGGCGCCCTCGGGGCCGAGCGCCTCGGCGGTGGTGTGCAAGCTGTCGAAGATCCGGTCCAGCTCGACCGGTACGGCCGTGCGCGATTCGGGGATGACGGCGCCGTCCCGCAACGCCGGACCCTCCCGGTACACCGGCAGCAGCTGCACATAACGGTCGCTGACCACCGAGGAGTTGATGATCGCGGCCTGGGCGTCGTCCGGCACCTTGTGCCCCGCGTCGTACTCCAGCTCCACCCGCACCCGGCCGCCCTCCGGCGTGATCGTCTTCACCCCGCCGATGCGGACGCCGAGCACGCGAACGTCCGAGCCGGGGTAGATGCCGACGGTGCGCGGGAAGTACGCGGTGACGCGCACCTTCCCGGGGCGCGGCCACAGCACGAAGGCGGCCGTGGCGACGAGGGTCAGGGCGAGGAGCAGTGCCAGGCGCCGCTTCATCGTGAGCCTCCCGTGCTCGGCACCACCGGGGCGGCGACCAGGTTCTGGACGTAGGAGTCGAACCAGCGGCCGTTGCCGAGGGTGTTGGAGAAGACGCGGACGTAGGGCGCGAGCAGCCGGACGCTGCGGTCCAGGCTCGACTGGTTGCGTTCGAGCATCTCGACCACCTGGTTCAGGCCCTTGAGCGCGGGGCCGATCTCTTTGGCGTTGTCCTCGACCAGGCCGGAGAGTTCGACGCCGAGCGCGGCGGAGGTCTTCAGCAGCTTGTGGATGGCCTGGCGCCGCTTGCTGATCTCCTTGAACAGCGCGTCGCCGTCCTTGACCAGGGCCGTGAAGTCCTCGGTGCGCTGGGCCAGTACGCCCGTGACGCCGTTGGCATGGTCGAGGAGTTCGCCGAGCGCCTTGTCGCGCGAGGCGACCGTCCGGGAGATCTTCGACAGGCCCTTGATGGACGCCCGTACCTCGGCGGGCGAGTCCTGGAAGGTGGTGGAGATGGTGTCCAGGGCCGTCGCCAGCCGGTCGGTGTCCACCTCTTCAGTGGTGGTCGTCAGATCGCTGAAGGCCTGTACGACGTCGTACGCGGGGACGGTCCGCGTCAGCGGGATCTCGGTGCCGGGCTTCAACTGCCCCCGGCCCTTGGGGTGCAGGGCCAGATACTTGGCGCCGAGGATCGTCTTGACTCGGATCGAGGCCCCGGTCGCGGTGCCGAACCCCGGGTCACCCTTGATCTTGAAGGTGACCTTGACGTGGTCGCCGTCCAGATCGACCTCCTCGACCTTGCCGGCCTTGACCCCGGCGATCCGCACTTCGTCGCCGGGCTTGAGGCCGCCCGCCTCCGCGAAGGCCGCGCTGTACGTCTCGCCGTCGCCGATCACCGGAAGGCTGTCCGCGTTGAACGCGGCCACGGCCAGCAGCGCGAGGGTGGTCAGGCCTACGGCGCCGATCACCACGGGGTTCTGCTCGCGGAAGGGAGGCAGGTGCGGAAGCCGGACGCGCGGCAGCCTCGGCGGCTCGACGCGCACCTTGAACAGCGGCTGGGGCTTGCGCTTCCTTCGGACCCGGATGCTCATCCCGCGCACCTCGCCCTCGCCACGTGCATCTCGGGAGTGAGCACCTGCTTCGTCTTCGGCAGCACGATCCGGCCGTCGAAGTCGCAGAGGTAGAAGTTGAACCACGAGCCGTAGGACGCCGTCCCCGTCAGCTCGTTGAGCTTGTTCGGCAGCCGCTTCAGCACGCCCTCCACGGTCTTCTCGTTGTCATTGAGCGTCCCGGTGAGATCGGTCAGCTCGGCGATGTCGTCCTTGAGGGGCGGACGCGCGTCCTGCAAGAGCCCCGATGTCGCCTCCGTCAGGTCGCCGATGCTCACCAGCGACTCACCGATCGGCTTGCGGTCGGCGGACAGCCCCGAGATCACCCGGCGCAGCTGCTTGAGCAGCCCGGAGAAACGGGCGCCGCGCTGGTCGAGCGTCCCCAGCAGGGTGTTGAGGTTGTCGATCACCGAGCCGATCAGCTTGTCCCGGCCGGCGAGCGTCGTGGTGAGCGAAGCCGTGTGCGCGAGCAGGCTGTTGACCGTGCCGCCCTCGCCCTGGAGGGTCTTGATGATCTCGGTCGCGAGCTGGTTGACGTCCTTGGGGCTGAGCGCGGCGAACAGCGGCTTGAAGCCGTTCAGCAGCGCGTTTAGATCCAGCGCGGGCTGCGTCCGCGACAGCGGGATCGTTGCGCCGGGCCGCAGCCGGGTGCCGTCGCCCACGCCCTCGGTCAGGGCGACGTACCGCTGCCCGACGAGGTTCCGGTAGCGGACGACCGCACCTGTGCTCGTGAGCAGCGGGCGCTCCTCGGTGACCGTGAAGGTGACCTCGGCGCGGGTCCGGTCCTTGATCCGGATGCCCTCGACCTCGCCGACCCGCACCCCGGCCACGCGGATGTCGTCGCCCTCCTCCAGGCCGGTGACGTCGCTGAACACGGCGCGGTAGGTGTCTGTGGGGGTGAAGGAGATGTTGACGATGGTGGCGGCGAGCAGGGCCGTCGCCAGGATCGTCACCAGGGCGAAGAGACTGAACTTGATCAGCGGTCCGGCGGTCCGGCGTGCTTTCGTCGTGCTCATGCGACGCTCACCGCCGTCCCGCGGGCCATCGGCCCGAACAGCAGCGTCGCGACCGGCGGCACCTCGTCGGCGGGCACGCCCAGGACGGGGGCCACGAGGGAGCCGACGGCGCGCTGTTCGGCGCGGGTGCCGGACACCTCGGATGTGCCGTCATTGAGCTTGGTGTGCGGCGCGGGCACGCTCGGGTGCGGCAGGCCCCGGCAGTTCGGGCCGGACCGCTCGCCGTAGGAGGGCTCCTCGCCGGGTTCGTACGCCGGTCGCTGCCGTACGACTTCCAGGGTGATCCGCATCCTCCCGCCACGGAACGCCTCCTCCGAGGCCTCCTCCTGCCGGACCAGTCCGTCGAGCAGGCACGGGTACTGAGGCGAGTAGCGGGCGAAGAGATCGAGCGTCGGGCGGGACACCCGGCCCAGGGTGATCAGCCGGTCACCGGTCCGGTCGAGGAAGCCGTCCGCCGTGCCGGCGGCGGTCGTGGTCGAGATGAGCGCGGCGGCGAGCTGATCCTTCTTCTCCACCAGCGTGCGGCTGGTGATCACCGTGTTGCGCAGGATCCGCATCAGGTCGGGCGCCGCGTCGCCGTACACCTCGGCGACGTCCGCGAACCGCGCGATGTCCTCCTTCAGGGACGGCAGATGCGGGTTGAGCTTGCGCAAGTAGGCCTCCACGCGCGTGAGGTTGGCGCCGATCCGGTCGCCGCGCCCTTCGAGGGCCGTGGCGAACGCGGACAGCGTGGCGTTGAGCTCGCCGGGTCGGACGGTCCGCAGCAGCGGCAGCAGATCATTCAGCAGTTGCTGGAGTTCGATGCCGACGCGGGTGCGGTCCTGGGTGATCACGTCGCCGGCGCGGATCGATCGCGCGGACGAGCCGGCGGGGACGACCAGATCGACGTACTTCTCGCCGAACAGCGTCTTGGGCAGCAGCCGCGCGTGCACATCGGCCGGGATGTGCGAGACGTGCTCCGGCTTGAGCGCGATGTCGAGCGTCGCCTTCGTCCCGTCGGCCCGCACCGCGCGCACCTCGCCTACCAGCAGCCCGCGCAGCTTGACGTCGGCCCGCCGGTCCAGCTGGTTGCCCAGGCTGTCGGCCTCCAGCGTGATCCGCACCACCGGCGTGAACGCCTGCCGGTAGACGGCGACGGACAGCGACAGCAGCAGGGCGAGTACGGCGATGAAGACGACGCCGTACAACCGCAGCCTCAGTACCCTCATACGGCGGTTCACCCTGCAATCCGTACGGTCGTGTTGGCGCCCCAGATCGCCAACGACAGGAAGAAGTCAAGGACGTTGATCGCCACGATCGACGTCCGCACGGCCCGCCCCACCGCGACGCCGACGCCCGCCGGACCGCCGCTCGCGTAGTAGCCGTAGAAGCAGTGCACCAGGATGATCACGACGGCGAAGACCAGCACCTTGCCGAAGGACCACAGCACGTCGACCGGGGGCAGATACTGCTGGAAGTAGTGGTCGTAGGTGCCCGCCGACTGCCCGTAGTAGCCGGTCGTGATGGTGCGGGCGGCGAAGTACGAGGACAGCAGCCCGACCACGTACAGCGGGATCACGGCGACGAATCCGGCGATCATCCGCGTGGTCACCAGGAACGGCAGCGAGGGCACGCCCATGACCTCCAGGGCGTCGGTCTCCTCGCTGATCCGCATCGCGCCGAGCTGCGCGGTGAACCCGGCGCCGACCGTCGCGGACAGCGCGAGCCCGGCCACCAGCGGGGCGATCTCCCGGGTGTTGAAGTACGCCGACAGGAACGCCACGAAGTTGGACGTGCCGAGCTGGTTGAGCGCGGCGTACCCCTGCAGGCCCACCTCCGTGCCGGTGAAGAACGACAGGAAGGCGATCACGCCGACCGTGCCGCCCACGACGGCGAGCGCGCCCCGGCCGAAGCTGACCTCGGCGAGCAGCCGCAGGATCTCCTTCTTGTAGCGGCGCAGGGTGCGGCCGGTCCAGGCCAGCGAGCGGCCGTAGAAGGTGAGTTGAGCGCCCAGGTCCTCGAGGGACTTCAGGGGGCGGTCGAGAAGTCTCATCGCTCAGCCCCTCTGCGGGACGACCTGGAAGTACACCGCGGTCATCACGAAGTTCGTCACGAACAGCAACATGAAGGTGATCACCACCGACTGGTTCACCGCGTCACCCACACCCTTCGGGCCGCCCTTCGCGGTGAGTCCCTTGTACGAGGCGACGATCGCGGCGATCGCGCCGAACACGAGCGCCTTGAATTCGGCCGCCCACAGGTCGGAGAGCTGGGCGAGCGTGGTGAACGAGGCCAGATACGCGCCCGGAGTGCCGTCCTGGAGGACGACGTTGAAGAAGTAGCCGCCCGCCACGCCGACCACCGACACCAGGCCGTTGAGCAGCACCGCCACCACCATCGAGGCCAGCACGCGCGGCACGACCAGCCGGTGGATCGGGTCGATGCCCAGCACCTGCATCGCGTCGATCTCCTCGCGGATCTTCCGCGCTCCGAGGTCCGCGCAGATCGCCGTACCGCCGGCGCCCGCGATGAGCAGGGCGGTCACGATCGGCGAGGCCTCGCGCAGCACCGCCAGGACGGAGGCCGCGCCCGAGAAGGACTGGGCGCCCAACTGCCGGGTGAGGCTGCCGATCTGGAGGGCGATGACCGCGCCGAAGGGGATGGAGACGAGGGCGGTCGGCAGGATCGTGACGCTGGCGATGAACCAGGCCTGCTGGATGAACTCTCTTAGTTGAAATGGCCGTTTGGGGACGGTCCGTACGACGTCCAGGGCCATCGCGAAGAGACTGCCGGAGTGACGCAGGGCGCCGACGGGATTGAGGCTCATGCGTGCGCCACCTCCTCCTCCCGGCGCGCGATGGCCTGCCAGCGGGGCGGGCGGGGGATGCCGGGGCTGGGCAGCAGCCGGGGCGTGAGGTGCTCGGTCTCGATGTGCTCGCCGATCTGGGCCAGTTCCTGCTCGACCTGGGCGGCGTCCTTCTCCTCCGCCATGCCGATCGGCCCCTGCATCCGGCCGTTGAGGAACTGCCGTACGACCGGTTCGTTGCTGGTCAGCAGGCGGTCACGGGGCCCGAACATCACCAGCTCGCGGCGGAACAGCAGTCCGATGTTGTCCGGGACCTGGCGGGCCGAGGCGATGTCGTGCGTGACGATGAGGAAGGTCGCGTCGATCTGGGCGTTGAGGTCGACGATCAGCTGGTTGAGATACGCGACGCGCACGGGGTCGAGTCCCGAGTCCGGCTCGTCGAAGAGGATGATCTCCGGGTCGAGGACGAGCGCCCGGGCCAGTCCCGCCCGTTTACGCATACCGCCGGAGATCTCGCCGGGCAGCTTCTCCTCGGCGCCGATCAGACCGACCATGTCCATCTTCTCGAGCACGATCCGCCGGACCTCGCTCTCCGGCTTGCGGGTGTGCTCGCGCAACGGGAAGGCGATGTTGTCGTACAGGTTCATCGACCCGAACAGCGCGCCGTCCTGGAACAGCACGCCGAAGAGCTTCCGCACCTCGTACAGGTCGTGCTCACGCAGCTTGGTGATGTCCCTGCCCTGGACCGTGATCGACCCGCGCTCCGGCTTGAGCAGTCCGACGAGCGTCTTGAGGAACACCGACTTGCCCGTACCCGAGGGGCCGAGCATGACCGAGACCTCCCCGGCGGGCAGCGTCAGCGAGACGTCCTGCCAGATGACCTGGTGACCGAAGGACTTGGTCAGCCCTTCCACACAGATCTCGACACCCATCCGGTTCACCCTTCAGCCGTGGAGCAGCTCCGACATCTGCTCTACGGGGAGGGGCGGGGCGTCCGTCGCGGCGGATGCGGATTTTTTTCGGACGGGGGTGAGTGGGGGTCGGGAGGGGTGGGGGCGAATTCTTTGGAGCGGGGGTGCGTGGCGGCTACGGCAGCGCGTCGACCGGTGTGGTGGGAGCGGAGGGCGCGGTGGGTGCGGTCGGAGCCTCGGGGGCGGCGGGGAGGGTGGGGGCGCTCGGCACGGCTTGGGGCAGGTCGCGCGCGTCCGGGACGTCCGAGACGGTCGGGAGTTCCGGGACCTCGGGCACGTCAGGCACCTCGGGAGCGGACAGGTCAGGTGCCGCGGAGATCTTCGGCAGGGGCGGCACGGACAGCGGCAGCAGCGACCGGTCGCCCGGGGTCCGCCTCACGTCCGGGGCGGCGGTGGTCGAGGCGTCCGGGGCCTCGCGCCCGCCCGGAGCCGTCGCCGCCTGTTTCTCGTCGTCCGGCTGTTGCCACGCCTCCGGCTCCGGGGAGACGGCGACCCGTGGCGCCGCCCCCTGTCCGTCCCAGTCGTCGGTGTACGGCAGCACAAAGCCGGCCACGGCCAGCGTCGCCGCCGTCGAGGCCGCCGCCAAGGCCTGGGCATGGCTCGCCCGCGGCCTACCCCGGCCGCAGAGGAACAGCGCGAGGCCGAGCGTGCCGGCGAGCGAGTTGCGCAGCGTCCGGCGGGCGCGGGCCAGCAGCGACTCGACCGTCCGATAGCTCAGGCCCATCCGCACGGCGACCTGGCTCACGTCCAGGTCCTCCGACTTCAGCCGGATCGCCTCCGCCTGGCGCGCGGGCAGCTCCCCGCTGCGCACGGCCAGCCACCTGGCCTCGGCCCGGTCGCACACCGCCTCATCGACCGGCACCGGTCCGGGAGCGATCAGCGTCGGGCTACTGCGCACCTCGGCCTCCCGGCTGACCTGCCGGTAACGGTCGACGCACAGCCGTATCGTCACCGTGGTCAGCCAGGCGGCGAGCCGCTCGTCGTCCAGGTCGGGGCGCTCCGCCGCGCGCAGCATCGCCTCGTGCACGGCGTCCTCGGCGTCCTCCAGGGACATCGACCTGCGGCGGGCCACCTTGAGCAAGTGCTCCCGGTGCGTCCACATGCGCTCCCACCGGTCGTGGGCCGCCTGTATCTCCGCCGGCATGTCCATCGCCATGAGGGCTCCTTCGCGCTCACCCGCCGGCCACGTGCGTCCGGCGGGGCGCGACATTACCGTCCGGTAGCGGCGGTTGTGGAGGGGGTGGCGGCGAACGAGTTCGCATCGTTGCGTGACGGCCGGGCTGTCGAATCCCGCGCCGCTCCATGGCCGCCGGCAGATATAAACATGCTTGCTGCAACAACCTCTGGATAGCCATGGGTCAAGTGGTGAAGCCTGGTGCGTGTTCCGAACCCGGTTTTTCGAACCCAAGCTTGAAGGAGGAAACAGGCTTGTCCAGGTCGGCTTCCAATGGCCTTTTATATTCGGCTACGGTTTCCCGGCATCTGGTTCACCGTGCTGCCGTCTGTGAGGTATTCCTGACAGATACGAAGCGTGAAACCGATGCGAAATTCCTCGTCGCGGCGCAAATTCCCCGAGTGCACAGCTACTGCAACGATCACCTCGCGACACCTGCGGCCTACGACCCTCTGCTGCTCGAGGTGTTTCGCCAGACGTCGATCCTGGTGGCCCACGAGCACCTGGGTGCACCGCCCGACAACAAGTTCACCTTCAACGACGGCGACCTGGCCGTGCTGGACCACGGGGCGCTGCTCATCGGAGACAGACCCGGTCACGCTCTCCTCGGCGTCGAGATCGAGGCGGAGAAACGCCGCCGCGGCGAACTGGTCGGAGTGACGCTGCGGATGAGGCTGGCCCTGGACGGTCGTGACGCTGCTTCCATGGCCATGACCATCCAGTGGATGCCGCCCCAGGCTTGGCAGGACCTCCGCGAACGCGGCCGTTCCGGCCTCGGCCCCGAACCCACGCGCGCGAACCCCGGTACCGGACGGTTGCATCCCGCGTCGGTGGGACGGCACTCGCCGTACAACGTCGTCCTGTCGGACTCGGCGGTCATCGGCCGCGAACTGGTGGCCAAGGTGCTGGTGGACCATTCGAGGCCTACCGGCAGACGGCACTGCACACGGCACACGAGCTGCTCGGCCTCTCCCCGCACCGGCTCACCCTGACCCGCTGCGTCGCTGCCTTCACCCGCTTCGGCGAGTTCGAACTGCCGACCACCTGCCGGGCCGAACTGGTCGATGAAGAGGAAACCGACCGGCCGGGCGTGACCTTCCGTCTCCGGACCACACAGGACGAGGCAGTGATCTCCACAGCCGAGGTTGGCTTGCTGTGCGCCACCCCCATCGGTCGCCGGCTCGTTCCCGAGACCGTCCCGCTGGCCCTCCAGGCCGACTGAGCATCCCCCGCCTTCGACCCCAGGGAGCATGCCCATGATCTGGTTCGA
The DNA here is from genome assembly GCF_040656035.1 of Streptomyces sp. NPDC050211. NCBI lineage: Bacteria > Bacillati > Actinomycetota > Actinomycetes > Kitasatosporales > Streptomycetaceae > Streptomyces > Streptomyces sp. NPDC050211. The sequence goes on along the minus strand of NZ_JBFALC010000001.1, from coordinate 301,434 downwards.
CTGCGGCGGCGTTCTCTCACCGCCTCTGGATGAGCTGTACGACGCCTACCACCAGAAGACGGGGATCACACCGGACCAACTCAAGACCGCCATGAAGGACGTCGCGGCGGAGATGAACATGCCTACGCTCGCCCCCGTCGAACTCGCCGTCATCACGGAGGCGACGTGGGGCCGCGCCCTGGCCCGCGCCTTGGCCGGCAGGCATCCCGGCATCGATCTGTCCCGCGCACGGCTGGAGACCTTCGGCGAGCAGTGGTTCGACGGCGTCATGGCCAACCCCGTCATGGTCTGCGCGCTGCGCTACGCCCGGGACAACGGCTTCCGCGTCGGGATCCTGTCGAACAATGTCGTGGAGTGGGAGCCCTACTGGCAGCCCATCGTTGCGCCCGCCGGGGAGGTGGACTGCCTCATCGACTCCTGCAAAGTGGGCGTCCGCAAGCCGGACCCGAGGATCTTCGACCTGGCCGCGAAGACGGCCGGCACCGAAGCCGGCGACTGCGTCCTCATCGACGACCTCGCCGAGAACTGCGAGGCCGCCCGGGCCCAGGGCTGGCAGGCCGTGCACTTCCGGGACAACGCCCAGGCACTCCACGACCTGAGCCGGATCACCGGCCTGCCCAGCATCGTCTGACGTGTTGGCCTCCCCGGGTGCATCGGGTGTCTCGATGCTTGGGGCAACAACCTCTGGATGACTGTGAGTCAAGTGGTGTCCGATACCTGGAACAGCCCGTCTGAGCAACCGGCGCACCCTCGCGATCGACGCGACCACCGGTACGCCCTTCACCACCCGTACCCACACCGAGGGAGCGTGGACATGTCCACCGAACGTCCCGACCCAGCAGCGACTTCCCCCATCGACCCCCTTGTGTCCCCCTCCGTGCCGTCCCGGCGTACCTTTATCGCCGCGAGCACGGCCGTCGGGGGAGCGGTCGTGGCCGGTGGCCTGGTCGCCGGGGCGCCACCGCTCGGCGCCGTGGCGGCGGTGGCTGCCGAGGCGGCGCCCGGCAGCCGCGTCTCCTTGACGGTCAACGGCGTCCGGCACACCGTCGCGATCGACAACCGCACCTCGCTTCTCGACCTGCTGCGCGAGCACCTGGACCTGACCGGTTCCAAGAAGGGCTGCAACGCCGGTGCCTGCGGCGCCTGCACCGTCCTGGTCGACGGACAGCGGGTCAACTCCTGCCTGACGCTGGCGGTGCGGCTGGACGGCGCCGAGGTCACCACCATCGAGGGCCTGGCCAAGGGCGACCGGCTGCACCCCCTGCAGCAGGCGTTCATCGACCAGGACGCCTTCCAGTGCGGCTACTGCACGTCGGGCCAGATCGTGTCGGGCGTCGGGTGCGTCCAGGAGGGTCACACCGGCTCCCCGGAGGAGATCCGGGAGTGGATGAGCGGCAATCTCTGCCGGTGCGGCTGCTACGTGAAGATCGGGCGCGCGGTCGAGCAGGCCGCCGGCCGGAAGTGAGGACCGATTCCCATGTACCCCTTCACCTACTCCAAGGCCGCGGACACGCGAGAGGCCCTCAATGCCGGTCGGCGCGGCGGGCGTTACATCGCGGGCGGCACCACGCTCGTCGACCTGATGCGGGAGACCGTCGAACGCCCGGGCTCGCTGGTCGACATCAGCGCCCTGCCCCTGCGCGAGGTCACCGTCACCAGGAGCGGGGGCCTGCGCATGGGCGCCCTGGTCCGCATGGCCGAGGCCGCCGCCCATTCCAAGGTGCGCTCCCTGTACCCCGTCATCTCCCAGACGCTGGAGCTGAGCGCCTCGGCTCAGCTGCGGAACATGGCCACCATCGGCGGCAACATCATGCAGCGCACCCGGTGCACGTACTTCCGGGACGTGACCGCCGCCTGCAACAAGCGCGAGCCGGGCTCCGGGTGTGCGGCGCGGGACGGCTACAACCGCAGCCACGCGATCCTCGGCACCTCCGACAGCTGCGTGGCCACGCACCCCTCCGATCTCGCGGTCGCCCTCGCCGCACTGGAGGCCACCCTCCACCTGCTGGGCCCGGACGGCGAACGCACCGTGCCCTTCGCTGAGTTCCTGCTCCAGCCGGGCAGCACCCCGAACCGCGAACAGGCCCTCGAACCAGGTGAGTTGATCACCGCTGTGGAGATCCCGGCCCATCCGCGCCCACTGAGGTCCGGCTACCTGAAGGTGCGCGACCGTCAGTCCTACGAGTTCGCGCTCACCTCGGCCGCGGTCGCCCTGCACATCGGCGGCGGCGTGATCCGCGAGGCAAAGGTCGCCGCCGGCGGTGTGGGCACCGTGCCCTGGAAGCTGCCCGCCGTCGAGCAAGCCCTCATCGGCGAACGCCCCTCGGACCGGCTGTGGGCCGAGGCCGCCGGGCACGCGGCCGACGGGGCCCGCCCCCTCACGCACAACGGCTTCAAGGCCGAGCTGCTCAAACGCACCGTCGAACGCCAGCTGCGCACCGTAGGAGGCACCACATGAGCCAGCCACAGGCAGCGGTCGGTGCGGCGGTGCCCCGGGTCGACGCACGGCTGAGGGTGACCGGGAGAGCGAAGTACGCCGCCGACAACAGCCCCGACGGGGTCGTGCACGCGGTCATCGTCGACAGCAGCGTCGGCCGTGGCCGTGTCACCGGCATCGACACCCGTGCCGCCGAAGGCCAGACCGGCGTCCTGAAGGTGATCAGCCACCTCAACGCACCCAAACTGCCGCCCGTCGAAGGGGGATTCCCGCCGGGTGAGCCGCTGCGCCCGTTCCAGGACGACCGGGTCCGCTTCTTCGGACAGCCCGTCGCGGTCGTGCTGGCGACCACGCTGGAGGTCGCGCAGCACGCCGCGAGCCTGGTGGAGGTCGCCTACGACGCCGAGCCTGTCTCGACCGACATCAGCGTGGCCGACCCCGCCGACGAACCGGAGACATACGCACGCGGCGACGCCGACGGAGCCTTGAACTCGGCCCCGGTCCAGCTGGACTTGACGTACCGGATGGCCCGCAACCACCACAACCCGATAGAGCCGGCCGGCATCGTCGCCCACTGGGACGGTGACCGGCTGACCGTCTGGGAGAAGACCCAGGACGTGCAGGGCACCGTGTCCACCCTGTCCGGCGAGTTCGGCATTCCGCCGGACCACGTCCGCGTCATCTCGCCGTTTGTCGGCGGTGGCTTCGGCAGCGCCGCCCGCGCCTGGGTGCACTCCGTCATCGCGGCCCTGGCCGCCCGCGAAGTGAAACGCCCGGTGAAACTCGTGCTCACCCGCAGGCAGTTGTACTTCGGCGTGGGATACCGGCCCGCGTACGAGTACGAACTGCGGCTGGGCGCCAACCGGCAGGGCCGCCTGACCGCGTCGGCGCACGACATCCGCACCGAGAGCTCCCGCTACGAAAGGCACAGCGAAGGCGTTCTGCAACCCGGCCGGATGCTCTACAGCACGCCCAACGTCCGCCAGGCCTATCGTCACGTCCCGCTGGACGTGAGCACGCCGTGGTTCATGCGCGGTCCCGGCTACTCCACCGCCTCCTACGCCATCGAGTCGGCGATGGACGAGCTCGCCCACGAACTGAGCCTGGACCCGCTGAAGCTGCGGCTGCGCAACGAACCGGCCGATGACGAGTCCAGCGGGCGGCCGTTCTCCACCCGCCGCCTGCGCGAGTGCTACCGCGCGGGCGCCCGCGAGTTCGGCTGGCACCGGCGCAACCCCAAGCCCCGCTCGACGCGTGACGGTGACTGGCTCATCGGTATGGGCATGGCTGCCGGTGTCTACGACACCGAGCGCAGCGAGGCCCAGGCCTCGGTCAGGCTCGACGCCGACGGCACCGCCCTGGTGCAGTCCTCGACCAGCGACATGGGCCCCGGCACGGCCACGTCCATGACCCAGGTCGCTTCCGACGCCCTCGGCCTGACCATGCGTCAGGTGACCTTCCGGCTCGGCGACTCCCTCATGCCCCCGGCCCCCGGCCACCACGGCTCGCGGACCATGGCCAGTGTCGGATCCGCCGTGCAGGACGGCTGCGACAAGCTGCGCAAGCAGGCGATCACGCTCGCGGTCAAGGACGAGGACTCACCGCTGTACGGAGCGGACGCCGCAGACATCGTCGTACGAGGCGGTCGGCTGTATGTGAAGGACGAGCCCACACGCGGGGAGACGTACCAGCGCCTCCTGGCCCGCAACAACCGCAGTCACCTCGAAGCGATGGGCTCGTACGCCGGCGCGTCGGAATCGGAGAAGTTCTCCTTCTACGCCTACGCCGCGACGTTCGCCGAAGTGGCCGTCGACGCCCGCCTCGGCCTGGTACGGGTCCGACGCATGGTCGGCGTGTACGACGCCGCCCGGATCATCAACCCGAGACTCGCCGACAGCCAGGCCATCGGGGCCATGACCGGCGGTATCGGTCAGGCTCTGCTCGAGCACACGGTCACCGACCACCGCGACGGCAGGATCGTCAACGCCAACCTCGCCGACTACCTCGTGCCGACCCACGCCGACATGCCCGAAATGAAAGCGATCTACATCGAGGGGGAGGACTACGAGGCCGACCCGATCGGCGTCAAGGGACTCGGTGAGATCGTCATTGTCGGAGTGGCGCCCGCCATCGCCAACGCGGTCTTCAACGCCACCGGCCGCCGGATCCGGGAACTGCCCATCACTCCCGAAGCCCTGCTCTGAACACCATGGCCGCCGCCGTGCCCTTTCGCCCAGGGCGCGGCGGCGGTCCCCTCAACTCGCCGATCTCACGGAAAGCCCGCCATGCTGAACATCGCGGACACATTGCGCCAGTGGTGCCGCGAGGCCCGCCCCTTCGCCCTCGCCACCGTCGTCCAGGTCAGTGGCAGTGCACCGCTGCCCGTCGGCACCGCCCTCGCCGTCGACACGGACGGCACCGCCGTCGGCAGCATCTCCGGCGGCTGTGTCGAAGCGGCGGTCTACGAACTGTGCCAAGACGTCCTCGCACACGGCGGGCCACCCGCCCGCGCCGGCTTCGGCTACTCCGACGACGATGCCTTCGCCGTCGGCCTGACCTGCGGCGGCGAGATCGAGGTGCTGGTACAGCGCGTGGACCCCACCGCCGAGCCCCACCTTGTCGCTGCCCTCGAAGCCGTGGTCGCGGGGCGCTCCTGCGCCGTGGCCCACGTCATCGACGGCCCCGGCGAACTCCTCGGCCGCACCCTCCACGTCCCCGACGGCGGTCCCCACGACGGCACGCTCGGCGGCGAGAACGAGGACCAGGTGGTCGTGGCGCACGCCCGCGCACTCCTGCGTGCGGGCCGCACCGCCCGCATCGAGGTCGGCGGCGACACCGACGCCTGCCCCCAGAAGTTGACCGTCATCGTCCACACCCACGCAGACCGCCCCCGCATGCTGATCTTCGGCGCCGTCGACTTCGCCGCTGCCCTCAGCCAGGCCGGCCGCTTCCTCGGCTACCACGTCACCGTCTGCGACGCCCGCCCCATCTTCGCCACGCAGGCCCGCTTCCCGTACGCCGACGAGATCGTCACCGACTGGCCCCACCGCTACCTCGCGGCCACCGAGACCGACGCCCGCACCGCCGTCTGCGTCCTGACCCACGACGCCAAGTTCGACGTCCCCCTGCTGCGGTTGGCGCTCGCCCTCCCCGTTGGCTACGTCGGCGCCATGGGCTCCCGACGCACCCACGGCCACCGCAGCGACCTGCTCCTGGAAGCCGGCGTTCCCGAGGAGCAACTGGCCCGGCTGCACTCACCGATCGGCCTGGACCTCGGTGCCCGTACTCCCGAGGAGACAGCCATCTCCATCACCGCGGAGATCATCGCCCACGCCCACCGCGGCACGGGCCTGCCCCTGTCGCACGGCACCGGCCGCATCCACCATCCCGCACCGTCTCTGCCCCGCCTGGCGACGGCGCCGTAACTCCCGCACAGACGGCAACCAAGGGTTTCTGATGCAGGGGTTGGCAACCCCTGGCAAGCGAGGTGCGGTCAGATCAGAGTGGGGGTGTGAACCTTTCCGAACTGGGCGGCTTTTTGAAGTCACGCCGTGATCGCATACGACCCGCGGATGTCGGCCTACCGACCGGGCGAGGCCGCCGTGTATTGGGTCTTCGCCGTGAAGAGGTCGCTCAGCTGGCCGGTGCTTCGGTCGACTACTACATCGAGTTGGAGCGCGGGGCGGGCGTCCAGCCCTCCGAGCAGATGCTCGCCGCGCTCGCCCGGGCACTCCGACTGAGCCGGGAGGAGCGCGATCACCTCTTTGCCCTGGCGGGCCGTCCGGTGCCCCCGCCCGGTGGTCCGGCTGACCACGTCCACCCGGGGATGCTGGACTTGATGCACCGCCTGGACGGCACACCGGCCCAGGTGGTCACCGACCTGCGCGTCATGCTCGTACAGAACCCGCTGGCCCGTGCGTTGCTCGGCCCGCCACCGTCCACGACCGGATGGAGCGCGAGCTTCCTGTACCGGTGGTTCACCGACCCGGCAGCGCGGACGCTGTACCCGCCCGAGGACCACACCAAGGTCACCCGATCCTTCGTCGCCGACCTGCGTGCGGCCTCGGCCCGGCGCGGCGACGACCCCGAAGTCACCGCAATCGTCACGGCGTTGACCGCGCGCAGCCCCGAGTTCCGCGAACATTGGGCACGGCACGATGTCGAGTTCCGACGCCATGACAGAAAACGTCTGATACATCCAGAACTCGGGCTACTCGAGGTCAATTGCCTTAGCTTGTTCAGCGAGGACGGACGGCAACGACTTCTCTGGTTCACCCCGGCCGTCGGAACCGACTCGGTCGCCAAACTGGAGCTACTTGCCGTGCTCGGCACCAACGTGGTTCAGTCCGACCGCAGCACGGCAGATATCGAAGGTCTGGACGCGTGAGACGCGGTGAGAAGTGCGCCGTGGACGGCTGAGGACGCCGCCCGGGTGGTATAGCGAGCGGTGTCGGGCGGCCATGCGTCACGTTCCTGGTGGATCAGGAGGGAAACCGCGCCGTGCACGCCGGCACAGAGCAGTCTGGCGGTTTCGGTCCGGCTCTCCACCGGTACTCCGGCATTGAGACAGGCGGTGACCTTGTCCCGGAAATAGCGGAAGCACGCGTCTTCGTTCTGGCGACTGGCTTCGGTAGCCTCGCCATCCATCACCAGTCGGTATTGGGACGGATGGCGAAGCCCGAACGCGATGTATGCGACGCAGGTTTCGTAGAGCGCCGTCACAGGGTCCGAGATCCCCCGGGACACCGTTTCCAACTCGATGAACAGTGAATCCCACACGCGCAGGCACGTGGCGTGGACGAGTTCCCTCTTCGAGGCGAAGTGGAGGTAGACGGCCGGCGGGGTGACGCCCGCATTTGTCGCCACCGCGCGAATCGTAAGAGCGTCGGCGCCACCGTCTTCGAGTAGCTGACCGGCGATGTCGAGAAGCTGGTCGCGGAGCAGACCGCCCTGGCCCTTGGCGGCGCGAACGCGGGAGCCGGTCACAGACAGGAGCCTTCGGGGGAGAGCGACGTCAGGATGTCTTCGGGTTGACGGCGGTGACCACCTGGGTCACCCGGGCGCACAGTTCGCCTTGGGCGTCATGCACGTTGACCTCGACGACGGTGTTGCGACCCACCCGCAGGGGGCGAGCTGTCGCGACGACGTCTGTGTGTGCCGGCCGAAGGAAGTGCGTGGTCGACTCCACGGTGGCCGGTGCGCCGCCGACCGGACCGTTCAGGGCGGCGCATACGGCACCGCTCACATCGGCGAGTCCCATCAACGCTCCTCCGTGGAAGCCGCCGCCCACCGTGGACAGCGAGAGATCGTGCGCCAGCGTGGCTCGAACGCCGGCCGCCGTCATCTCGTCGAACACGACTCCGAGGGTCTTGGCGTACGGCGCGAGAGCGTAGACATCTTCGGCGGCAAGCGTGGTCACGGACTGCTCCCATCTGGGTTAATGGCGATAAGTTATCGACGTTAACTCACTTCGTCAACGGTGTTGTGCCGACGCCGCTCAATGACCGGTCGGCGATGCAGAGGAGCAGGAACGATGCGGCCACGCCGATGAGCAGCCAGGCCATGGCATGTAGTCCGGAACTGGTGGCGCCATCGTGGAAGAACACGGCGCTCGCCGCCGCCGCAAACAGTGCGCCGATGTACATGAACGTACGCAGCAGTCCCGCGGACGAGCCCATGCGGGCCGGATCGGCCTGCGCGTACAGGGCATTCTGGTTGGCCAGCCCGATCAGCCCGTGAGGGATGCCGACGACCGCGCTGAGCACGACGAGCAGCCAGACCGGAGTGTCCGCACTGAGGAGCAACAACGCTGCGCAGCCGAGGCATTGGAAGAGCGCGCCGACGATGATTTTGCCCCGCACCTGGCTACGGCGTCCCGTGAGTGCGGTGACACCGATGGCCGTCGCCGACAGCGGCAGCAGAAGCAGACCGGCCTGCGGCGCGCTCAGCCCTCGGCCCTCCTGGAGCCACTGGCTGTAGCCGTAGAAGAAGGCGTACGACGTGGTGTAGGCGAGGCACTGCCGGGTGAACGTGGCAAGCAGCGGTGCGTTTCCGCCGATGACCCGAAGGTCTATGAACGGCTGGTCGGTGCGGAGTTCGCGGCGGACGAACACCGAGCCCGTGGCCAGGCCCAGCACTGGCAGATACCAGTGTGCGACTGCCGGGTTCATCAGGAAGAACATGAACGCGGTCAGCGATCCGGCGAACCACAGCATGCCCGACACATCGATGCGTGCCATCCTGCCCGGGGGCGTCGCGCGTGGCAGCCACAGTGCGCCCAGGACAAGGCACATGAGCGACAGCGGCACGTTGATGCCGAAGATCAGGTGCCAGCCACCCGTGCCGATCAGCAGGCCCCCGAGGGCCGGGCCGACGACAGCGATGACCTGGTTGGAAATCGACAGCGCGGCGAGGACGCCACTCGGGTTCTTCCGGCCGGTGCGCTCGGACTCGGAGCGCAGCAGCGCCATGGACGCCGGGAAGGCCGCCGAGGTTCCGAATCCGAGGAGGACGCGGGAGGCGACCAGCACCCACAGGTTCGGCGCGAGGGTGCCGAGCAGTCCGGCCAGGCCGGCCAGCGCGGTGCCCAGCAGATAGAGCCGACGCGGACCGAACGCGTCAACAAGTCGGCCGATCACCGGCTGGCCGACGGCCGTCGCGAGGTAGAGGCCGGAGACCAGCCATGCCGTCTGCGAGGGCGGTACGTCGAAGGCGCGGCCGATGGGGATCAGCGCGACCGCGAGCATCGAGGAGTTGATGGGGTTGAGAATCGAGCCCAGGATCATCGGTGCGATCAGGCGACGATCGAAGCCCCCCTCTCTGCCCGACGTTGCCTGCGCGCGGCTGTCCGAGTCACGCCTGCGCCACCTTGTCGAGCAGCGCCATGGCGGTGATGACCGCCCGCACCTCCTCCTCGGTCCCGTGCTGTTGCAGGGCGCGGGCGAGCCACGCCTGCCGGGCGAGGCGCTCGCCCCTGCGCCGTTCGTGGCCCCGGTCGGTGAGCGAGACGAGTTGCCGCCGCCCGTCATCGGGGTCGGGGCTGCGCGAGACGAGTCCGGCCTCTTCAAGGGCGATGACGGTCTTGGCCATTGATTGAGGCCGTACGCCCTCGGCAGCGGCGAGATCACTGGCAGAGGCGGGGCCGTTCCTGGCGAGGCGGCGCAGGACGGAACTCTGCGGCGGGGACGGTTCCTTCTCCCTGCCCCCGTCTCCACCCGTCGGTTCCTCCGCCGCTTCCAGGGCGTGCAGCTTGCGGCGGAGCCGGCCGACCACCACCCAGATGTCGCCGGCAGCCTGAACGGCGGCCTCGGTCAAGGGCACTTCATCCGCTGGCAGCATGCCCTCATGGTAGATAGACAGCCCAGGCTGTACAACCTTGGCTGCCTATCAGGCGAGGAGTTGGCCGCAGCGTGCGAAGGTCGGGCCGGCCCGCCTGCCCGTGTCGCGGTCGGGCATCAGCTGGGGGACGCGGACACCTGGGTTTCGAGGAACTGCTGGACCGCGGGGAGGACCGCGAAGTGGTTGTGACCGGTGCCGGGCACGATGTCGAGGCGTACGTCGATGCCGTGTTCGCGCCAGTTGGCGCGCAGCGCGTTGATGCGTTCGATGCGGTTGGTTCCCGCGGGCACGGGCCGGCGCTCGTCGTCGGGTGCGAGTTCGGCTGCGTCGGTGTCGTCCTCGCCGATGACCAGTTGCACGGGAAGGCCGCGTAGAGCTGCCGGGTCGGCGTCGGTCCCGAATTGTTCCTTCATGTCGGCCGTGCCGTGCCACCATGTCGTCGTGGGGTCGAGGAGGGTGACGCGCCCGGGGGCGCCCACCGACAGGGACGCCACTCGGTCGGGATGGAGGTAGGCGAAGCGGTGGGCGAACTGGCCTCCTCCGGAGAAGCCGTGGAGGTGGAAGCGGTCGGCGCGCACATGCCAGCGGGCCGCGGTTTCGTCGACCATGTCGAGCAGGGCTTCGTCGGGGCGGAATCCGGCAGGGGAGAGGAGCTTGTAGCTGTCCACGTCGTTCGGGCCGGTGATTCCGGCGGGGAAGAGCGGGGCGAGGACAACGCAGTCGTGGCGGTCGGCGAAGTCGGCGAAGGCATCACGGAGTGCTTCAGCGCGGCGTCTTGTTCCGTGGACGGTGACCACCAGGGGAAGGGGTGGACCGGCGGGGGTGTGGTCGGCGGGGACGTAGAGGCAGTAGGAGAAGCGGGGGTCGCGGGCGAGGGCGAAGAACGTCGTGGGGCCGGTGAGGAAGGTGATGCCAGGGTGCCCGGCGGGCAGGTCCCAGGGGGTCAGGGGGCGTTCGGCGGTCATCCGTGGTGCTCCTTGTCCACGTCGCTCACGGCGAGGTCCATCAGGGGGGCGTACTGCTGGCCCGCGTAGCAGTCGCTGTCGTGCAGATCGCCCTGGACTGTCGGGCGGGGGAGGGAGACCTTCACGGCGAGAGCGAGCGGGTGGTTGACGAGCAGGATGTCGGCGGGGTCGGCGCCGTAGAGGTCGGCGAAGAGTTCCCTGCTGAGGAAGCCGCTGGCGACGAGGGCGTCATAGGCGGCCTGGTCGTGGCACATGAAGTCGAAGGTGAGGGTGAAGGGACCGGCGTTCTTGGACCGCACCAGGGAGCAGTAGTCGAGCAGAGTGGTCATGGGTCACAGCTCCTCGGTGGTGGTGCGGAACAGTTCTGTGGGACTGACTCCGGTGACGACGTGGTTGAGGGTGAACCGGTAGAGGGGGCCGCGGTCGATCTCGGGCGGGGAGTACGGGTAGGCGAGGGTGGAGACCAGCCCGTCGTATTCCGGTATGGGCAGGTGGCTGCTGGCGTGCGCGACGAAGGTGGCGACCGCGTGGGCCGTTGGCTGGTCGGGTGCCGTAACCGTGATCAGGACGCCGAGTTCGCGGGGGTGCAGCGATTCCGGTTCCGCGGTGGCCAGTACGGCCCCGTCGCCGTAGAGGCGGAAGTCGATGTCGACGTCATCGGGGTCCACGACGCCGTCGAACACGTCGAGTATCTTCTCCGCGAAGTACTTCTTGGCGAAGGGGAGCAGGTCGGGCAGGCGCCGGATGACCACTTGGTCGCGCACTCCTCCGACGATGACGGTCTGGTAGCCGACGAGTTCGGCTCCTTCGAGTTTGTTGCTGTAGCCGTTCGCGGGGACGAAGCGTGCTCCGCGCGCCCGGACGGTGCGCTCGTCGATCGCCTCGTAAGTGGCGTCGCTGGTGTCGAGGGTGCCCGACGGCTCCGCGACGCGATACGGGTCGGCGTTCTCGTACAGCGTGTGGGCGGCGACGGACCGGGGGGTGAGACGGCTGCCTTCGGCGAGCGTGGTGACATCGAAGTGGTCGTCCCGCAGGTGCACGAGCAGGCCGTTGGCGGACGGGGGTATGGCGCAGGCGGCGCCGCATTCGATGGTCTTGGCCATGTGCCAGGTCAGGCCGGGGTCGGCGCCGAGCATGTGGGGGAGCGCGGCGAAGAGCGCGGTGTCGCTTGCGCGTCCGGCCAGGATGACGTCGCAGCCGACGTCCAGAGCCTCCTGGATGGGTTCGACACCCATCATGGCGACCGTGTGACTGCGGGCGAACAGCTCCCGGTCGATCTCGGGGGCGTGCGGCAGCGGCTGGAGGCGGTCGGCGTCGTAGAGGTGCTGGAGACGTTCGGTCGGCTGGTCGGAGTAGATCAGAGCCAGTTTGAAGTGCAGGTTCTCCGCCGCGGCGATGTCGCGTACGAGGGTGGCGACGCGGTCGACTCCGGTGTCCCGGCCGCTGGTGCCGCAGGATCCGATGATCAGCGGCACGCCCAGTTCGTCGCGCGCGGTGAGCAGAAGGCGCAGGTCGCGGGAGACGGCCTGGTCGGAGAGCTTGGGGTTGCCCGAGCCGAGTGCGGCCGGTCCGGAGTCGGTCGATCCGGCGTCACACGCGATGACGTGCGGGCGGGCCGCGACGCCGCGTCGGAAGGCGGCGGCGTCGAAGCCGGCGCCGAGTGCTCCGGTGGGAGCGAGGATGCGCAACTCCATGTGGGTCTCTGTCTCTCCTGGTGAGGGGGCGTGGGGCGACGGGTCAGTGCGAGGGGGGAGTGGTACGGCGGGCCAGGCGGGTGAAGACGGCGAAGGTGATCGTGGCGAACACCGCGCCGTTCAGGAGCATGAAGCGCCATCCGGTCGCATCGACGGTGAGGCCGAGCAGGGCGGGGCCGAGTGCCGCACCGGTGGACGAGGCGACGGTGTACAGGCCGGTGTAGGTGCCCAGGACGTGTCTGCTGGGAGCGAGGTTCCACAACGCGACCAGCGCGTTGACGGCGAAGGCCGCGTAGCCCACGGAAGCGATCACCATGGAGATGACCGTGCCGGGAACCGTGGGGACGGAGAAGCCGATGAGCAGGCCGACGATGAACACGCCGACGCCGTAGCGCATGGCGCGCACCTGGCCCAACCGGGACGAGGCGTAGGCGAGGGGGACGACGCAGACCAGGAAGGCCACGGCGCCGGGTAGCGCGAGCCCACCCGCCGAGCCGCGGGACAGGTCCAGTGCCTCGGTTCCGTACGGGGTCATGAGCGAGCGCAGGGCGGACCACATGCCGGCGAAGCAGAAGATGCCCAGCATGAGCAGGGCCCGGGCGCGGGACGGGCCGCGCACCATGTCCTTGATGACCGCCCAGGGTGAGGCGAAGTCGGCCGATGGTGGGTTCGCGGCGGGGTGCGTCTCGGGGGCGGAAGGCTCACCGGCGTGCGACAGCGTGGCGGCGTGGTGTCGGCGGCCCAGGCAGAACCAGGACGTGGTGAGCAACAGCAGCATGAGGACGGGCGGGATGGCGAACGCCAGGGTGATGCTGCGGTCGACGACGAGCAGGCTGATCAGCGATGAGACGACGATCGTGAGACTGACGCCGGCCTTCACGAAGCCCTGGGCCTTGCCCCGGTGGGAGGGGGCGACGTAGTCGGAGACCAGGGTCTCCGTGATGCCCTTGAACGCGTTGGCCATGGCCGCGAAGCCGACGACGCAGAGCATGAGCAGCGGAAGGCTGTGCGTCCAGGGGATCAGGGCGAAGGGCACCGAGGCCAGGGCGGCTCCGGTCAGGATGATCGCCCAACGGCCCTTGCCGTCGCGGGTGCGACGGTCGGACAGAAATCCCATCCAGGGCTGGATCAGGACCCCGAGGACGTTGTCCATACCCATGATCAGCCCGACGAGGCCGGCGGAGGCGATGTACTGCCGCAGCTCGGAGGGGACCTGCGCGTCGTAGAAGTTCCACACCGATTCCTGGGCGAAGACGGCCAGGGTCACCCACAGGACGGTGCCGGCGCTCATTCGCCGCGGGGCGGTGGACTTTCCGTCGGAGGGCCCTTCCACTGGCGCGGAGATGTCGGGCATCGCGGCTCCTTTGCCATATGCCATAGCATGTACGTTCCTCATCAGCTATTTGCTATAGCTTCTTGAGGGGGGCGGGCGAGTGACCCCTTCAGGTGACTTTCAGTGCGAGAAGCGCGCCGTGATCAGGGAGGAGCTGGACGACTGGCTGTGCGCGTTCATCAGCTCCTCCGCCCGCCTGCCGTCTCCGGCGGCGATGGCGTCGTAGATGGCACGGTGCTGGTGATAGCGCGCATCCACGGCGCTGCGCCGTTCGTCGCTGATCTCGGACAGGACGCTGTTGCGTCGTTCGTCCGGGCCGAAGGCGTCGACCATGTGCAGCATCTGCAGCAAGGTCGCGTTCCCGCTGGCCTGGTCTACCAGCTCATGGAACTGTCGCATGCAGTACAGGATCTCCTCGATCAGCTTCCGCTCGTCGGCGCTGCCGGGACTGACCTCGGCGGTCTGGCTGCACAGGCGGTCGGCCTCGTCGAGGACGGTACGCATCTGCAGTCTCTGTGCCGCGGTTGACTTCTCCGCGGCCAGCCGCGCGGCCAGCGCACGGAGCGAGTCGCCGATCATGGAGAACTCCCGCAGTTCGTCCTCCGCATACTTCGCGATGCGCACGGAGCGGGGGCCGGTCCTCTCCACCAGCCGGTCCTGCTCCAGGCGGCGCAACGCCTCGCGTACCGGTGTCGCGCTGATGTCGAGAGACTCGGCCAGCCCCCGCTCGGTCACCTTCTGACCCCGCTCGAGGACGCCCGAGACGATCGCCTCACGGATCGCCGTGTACGCCTGGTCACCCAAGGTCGCGGAGACCGTGAGCTGCGGAAGCTGTCCCATGAGGCAGTACGGTATTTGCTACAGCAGGATTGTCAACCGGTTGCGGGCGGACGAATCCCTGAGGCGGCCGTCAAGAAACGCTCAGGCTGACTGCGGGCCGACCGTCAAGTGCGGTGTGAATGATGTGTCGAGTCATCCCGGTCCGTGAGGCAGAGGAAGGACCCGTGAACCAAGTAATTGTCGCGGGCGGGCCGTCCCTTGTGCGGGCCGCCCTCACCAAGGTGATCGATTCGAGCAGCTCCATGAGGGTGGCCGCCGCCGTGCACAGCGACGACCTCAGGGACCTGCTCCATGGCGGCGTCGATGCGGACCTCGTCCTGCTCGACCGCTCCGTCCAGACGGATGAGCCGGACGACTTCACCGCTCTGATCAGCGAGACCTGTGCCGTGGCCCGGACCGTTGTCTTCGGCGCTTCCCGTGCTCAGGAGGTCGACGCCCAGGTGCGCGCCGGCGCCACGGGTATTCTCGCCGCCGACGTCAGCGCGTCACAGCTGATCGCGGCCCTGGAAACCGTGAGCCGGGGTGGGCTTGTCGTGGCCCTGGGCACGGCTCCGGCTGTCAACACGGCTCAGGCACGGGTCACGCCCGAACTCACCGGCGATCTCTCCCTCAGAGAACGCGAGATCCTCACGATGCTGTCGCGCGGTCAGGACAGCGCTTCCATCGCCCGCGACCTGGACCTCAGTCCGCTCACCGTGAAGACCCACATCACGCACATGCTCAGCAAGCTCGGACTCCGCCGGCGCGGGCACCTGATCGCCTTCGCCTATGAGAGCGGGCTCATCGTGCCCGGCATCACCCACACGAGTTTCATCGCGAACCAGCTGCAAGCGGCCTCGTAAGGGGATCGACTGCACAGAGGTGCCCGCACGTTCAACGGCGTTCAGCCAGGCGCACAGGCTCTACGCCTCCCGTGCCCGGCGTTCAGGCCGTGACGGCGGCCTCGTCGAGGGCGATGAGCGCGGCGCAGAAGTTCCGGTCAGATGCCGTGCGTGAGTCATCACGGCCGATGGCCGCGCGGGAGCCGGATGGTGACGGTGGTTCCGACCCCCACGTCCGAGTACACGGCCACCTGTCCGTGGTGGGCGTGGACGATGGCCTCCACGATGGCCAGGCCGAGACCGGAACCGCCGTAGGCGCGGCTCCGGCTGGCCTCGGCACGCCAGAACCGCTCGAAGACGCGGGGCAGGTCCTCGGGGGAGATTCCAGGACCGTTGTCGATGACACTCAGCTCTGCGGTGTCACGGCTGAGGGTGACCTCGACGCGCACGGAGGTCTGAGCCGGGGTGTGCTGGACGGCGTTGCCGACCAGATTGCGCAGGACCTGTTGGAGACGGGCGGCATCCCCGATGACGGGTGCGGGCAGGGTGGGTGCCATGGCGATGTCGCGTTGGGGGTAGATGATCTGGGCGTCCTCGACGACGCCGGCGGCCAGGACGGTGAGGTCCACGTCGTCCTGCTCGACGGGCCGGCCGGCGTCCAGGCGGGCGAGCAGCGCGAGTTCCTCCACGAGCAGGCGCATCCGCCCCACTTCGTTCTCGATGTGCTCGAGTGCGGTCTCCAGGCCAGGTCCGGAGAGGCCGCCTTGGCGGTGCAGATCGAGCCATCCGGAGATGGTGGACAGAGGGGTGCGCAGTTCGTGGGAGGTGTCGGCGGCCAGCCAGCGCACGGTCGCCTCCGCGCGGGCCTGGGCGTCGAACGCCCGGTTGACCGCCTTGGCCAGCAGGTCGGCTTCGCTGCCGTTGCGATGGGTGGGCAGCCGCTCGGTCAGGGAGCCCGCGGCGATGGCGTCGGCGCTGCGGGCCATGCGGGCGAGCGGCCGCATACCCAGGCGCAGAACGATGACGGACAGCCCCAGCAGCACCAGCAACGCGCCGCCGATCAACGCCAGTTGCCGTCTGATGAGCGCGTCGGTGGTGGCGTCGTCGACGGAGGTGTCGATGGTGAGGATGACGGTCGCGGGTGTCACGGTGCCTTCGGCGGGCCCGCGGTCGATGACCAGGCCGGGACTGGGGATGCGTACGGCGCTGAGGTCGCCC
The DNA here is from genome assembly GCF_040656035.1 of Streptomyces sp. NPDC050211. Taxonomy (NCBI): domain Bacteria; kingdom Bacillati; phylum Actinomycetota; class Actinomycetes; order Kitasatosporales; family Streptomycetaceae; genus Streptomyces; species Streptomyces sp. NPDC050211. The sequence goes on along the minus strand of NZ_JBFALC010000001.1, from coordinate 284,788 downwards.
CCCTCCAAGGTGACGACGCTTCCCGCGGGTGCCGTCACGCTGAGCGCGGCCAGCTCGTCGGCGGCCCCGGATGCGGAACCGGTGCTCAGCAGGACCTTGTTGTCCTCGTCGACGGCCACTGTGCCCAGGGGCGAGCCGAGCAGGGCGCCGAGCTGGTCGGCGTTGGCGGTCTGCGGTCCCTGGCCGATGACCCGTGTCAGACGCTCGGCGTTTGCCTTGAGGGTGTCCTGGTTTCGCTTGTCCAGGAAGTCATCCAGGAGAACGGCGCTGATGACGGCGCTGACCACCAGGCCGACGACCAGGAGAACGGCGAGCCCCGCGAGCAGACGCAGGCGGACGCTGGAGAAGGCCCAGGGAAGACGGCCGCGGAGTGTCAAGAGTCGTCCTGCTCTCGAAGGCTGTAGCCGACGCCGCGCACGGTGCGCAGCAGCGGCGTACGGCCATGGTCGATCTTGCGCCGGAGGTTGGAGATGAAGCGTTCGACGACGACGGAGTCCCCGCCGAAGCTGTACTGCCACACGGCCTCGAGGATCTGGGCGCGGGAGAGGACCTGCCCCTGGTGACTCAGCAGGTAGTGCAGCAGACGGTATTCGGTGGGGGAGAGGTCGATGAGCTGGCCTGCTCGGCGGACTTCGTGGCGGGGGTCGTCGAGGGTGAGGTCGCCACACCGCAGGTGTGTCTCCTCGGCGGCGGGAGTTCCGCTGCGAGCACGGCGCAGCAGTGCCTGCAAGCGGGCGCCGACTTCGACGACGCTGAAGGGTTTGGTGACGTAGTCGTCGCCGCCCAGGCGCAGTCCTCGTACCCGGTCCTCGACGGCGTCGCGGGCGGTGAGGAAGAGGACGGGTACGTCTATGGCGCGGGCGCGCAGCAGTTGGAGGATCTCGAAGCCGTCGGCGCCGGGGAGCATCACGTCGAGGACGACGACGTTCGGGGGGCGGCGGGCGACCTGGTCGAGGGCTTCGGTCAGGTCGCCCGCCACGTCGACTTCGAATCCGGCGAACTGGAGTGCCGAGATCAGCAGGCGCCTGATGCCGGGGTCGTCGTCGATGACGAGGACACGGTCGGCGGTACCCGGCGTGTTGACGGCGTTCATGCGTGCTCCTGGTGGCGGCATCGGCCGCCCGATGTCTGCCGTTGCCGCCGGTGCGGCGAACTCGGTGGTTCCGGTGTCGGCTCTGCTGATCATCGCGTTGTCACAGGCTTGCTGGGGTGGATTCCTTGACGGGGACGTGGGGAGCCGCCGGCTGGGGAGCGTGGAAGTTCCCGCCCTCTACGTCGAGATGGGGCAGTACGCGGTCAAGACGTCGCGGGAGCCACCAGGCCCGGTCACCGAGGAGCGCCAGGACCGCCGGCACGAGGGTCATACGGACCAGGAAGGCGTCGACCATGACTCCGAAGGCCAGGGCGAAGGCGATCGGCATGATGTCGGCGTCGCGGGAGAACAGGAAACTGACGAACACCGAGACCATGATGAGCGCGGCAGAAGTTACCACGCGGGCGGCGTCGCGGGCTCCGTTGAGGATGGCGGTGCGGGCGTCGCCGTGGCGGTTGTAGTCCTCCCGCATGGCGGAGACGAGGAACACCTCGTAGTCCATGGCCAGTCCGAAGAGCACGGACATCACGATGATGGGCACGAAGCTGGCCACCGGGCCCTGGCTGGGCACGCCCAGCGGGCCGGCCAGCCATCCCCACTGGAAGACCGCGACGGTGGCTCCGAGGGCGGCACCCACGGACAGCAGGAACCCGATGGTGGCCTTGATGGGGATGGCGATCGATCGGAACGCGATCATCAGCAGGAGCAGGGAGAGGCCGACGACGACGATCACGAAGGACACGAGTGCGCCGCTGAGTTTGTCGGAGACGTCGATGCTGACCGCGGTCATACCGGTGACGGCGACGTAAGAGCCGCTGGACTGCGCCAGTGGCTGCATCTGGGTGCGCAGCCGGGAGACGAGGTCGCTGGTCTCCTCGGACCGCGGGCCGGTCTCGGGGATGATCTGGATCCGGGCCGCCGTCTCGTCCTCGGCCATGTCGACACCGCTGACGTCCGCGATGCCGTCGACCCCGCGCAGCTCGTCCGCGACAGCGGTGGCCGTGGAGGTGACGGTGGCCGCATCGTCGTTCTCGACGAGCACGACGAGGGGGCCGTTGGCGCCGGGACCGAAGGCGTCACTGATCACGTCGTAGGCCTGGCGGCTGGAGCCGCTCGTGGCGGCGGAACCCTCGTCGGTGAGCGCCAGCTTCAGTTCCATGCCGGGAATGGCCAGGGCGATGAGCGCGGCGGTGCCCAGGATCAGGTTGCGTACGGGGTGGCGCAGGACGCCCTCGGTCCAGCGCACGCCCATGGTGGCGGTCCGGCCGCTGTGCGCCGCCTGCCCCGCGCCGCGCTTACGGCCCATGGGCAGGAACCGGCGGCGTCGGGTGGCGGTCCGGGGTGCCTTGGGCGTGAGCCTGTGACCGGCCATTCCCATCAGCGCGGGCAGCAAAGTCACCGCGGTGATGACGGCGACCGCGACCGCTCCGGCGGACGCCAGGCCCATGGAGGTCAGCATCGGCACACCGGCGACGGACAGACCGGAGAGCGCGATGAGGACCGTGGCTCCGGCGAAGATCACGGCGCTGCCCGCGGTGGCGGTGGCCGTGGCGACGGACTCCCGGACCGGCATGCCCGTGCCGAGCTGGGCGCGGTGCCGGGAGACGATGAACAGGGCGTAGTCGATACCGACGGCGAGACCCAGCATGATCGCCAGGGTGGGTGCGTTGTCGGAGACGTCGAACGCCGTGGCCAGACCGATCATCGCGGCCATCGTGCCGACGATCCCGAGCACCGCGGTGAGCAGAGGCAGACCCGCCGCGAGCAGCGACCCGAACGTGATCACCAGGATGACCAGGGCCACGCCCAGTCCGACCAGCTCACCGGGTCCCACGGGCGGATGCGAGGTCTCGTAGGGCTCACCGCCGTAGATGGTCCTCAGGCCGGCCTGCCGGGCCTCGTCCCCCGCGGCCTTCACCGCGTCCAACGTGCCTTCGGGCACGTCGTCGGCCTCCTTGGTGGTGAAGGTGACCTCAGCCACCGCGGTGCGGCCGTCCTCGGAGACGGTCCCGCTCTCGGACGGGTCACTGACCTCGCTCACCCCGGGGACCCGGCCCATGGCCTCCAGCGGCGTACGCAGATCCGCCTCGGTCACCTTGCGGCCGGCCGGTGCCTGGAACACGACCTGCGCCGACTGGACGTCCGGCTCGGGGAAGTGCCGTTCCATCTTGGTCAGTGCGGTCTGGGCCGGTGAGCCCGGAATGGAGCTGCTGTCCGTGAAGGAGCCGGCGACGGAGAGGCCGAGACCGACCACCGCACCGAGGGCGAGGAGCCACCCGATCAACATCCTTCGCCACCGCCGAGCACCCCACGCGCCCAGCCGGTACAAGAGCGTAGCCATCAATGATTCCCTCACTGTTCGGAAGACGACCCGCCACATCCTTCTGAGTGGACTTGACGACCGCCTCACGGGGAACCTGAGGGTTTTTTGACGGTTCGACTCCGGCACCGTCAGGTGCGTTCGACAGGCCTAGCCGGCGCCCCGCGCGGCTCCGGACTGGTCCTTCGCGTGTCCCAGCCGTAGCGGGAGCCGTGCGGCGAGGTAGTCGATGAGCGCGCTGACACGTCGCGGGACATGTCCGTCCTCCTCGAGGAGGGCGTAGATGTCGGCGGCCGGTGTCGACAGGTGCGGCAGGACCCGGACGAGTTCGCCACGGTCCAGATGCGGCCTGACGTGCCACTCCGAGCGCATGATCACGCCTCGGCCCTCCAGCGCCCAGCCGGTCACCACGTCGCCGTCATTGCTGGACAGGCTGCCGTGCACCCGTACATGCCGGGGACGGTCCGCGTCCCCGAAGCGCCACAGCGCGAAATCGCTCTCGTTCTCCCGCAGCACGATGCAGTTGTGGTGGGCCAGATCCTCGACGCCGGCCGGGGTGCCGTGCTCGGCGAGGTAGGACGGCGCCGCGCAGGGCACGCGCCGGTTCTTGGCCAGCCGCCGCATGCGCAGCGATGAGTCGGGCGGCAGGCCGACGTGGACGGCCACGTCGAACTCACGTTGGTGGGGCCGTAGCGGAAGCGCGGATGTCTGCATCCGGACGCGCAGTTCCGGATGGGCCGCGGCGAACTCGCCGAGCAGCGGCGCGATGTGGGCGCGTCCGAGACCGAGCGTGGCCTCGACGACCAGGGATCCGCGCACCCCCGCGGCCGTGTCGGTGATCGTGTCCTCCAGCTCTCGTACCTGGTCGAGGATCGCTTCCACGCGCGCCGCGTACAGCTCACCCTCCGAAGTCAGCACGAGTCGGCGGGCGCCGCGCTGGACGAGCCGGACATCCAGACGGCGCTCCAGCGCGCTGAGGCGTTTGCTGACGACGGGCAGCGAGCAACCGAGTTCTCGCGAGGCGGCCGTCAGCGTCTCGCTCGCCGCGACCACGTGGAAGAACTGAAGGTCGTCCACGACGGAACGGCTCTCGGACCAGGGGCGACCAGAGCGCCGGGGGCTTTCCACAGCGGAAAACGTACCTTGCCCGTTACGGCCTTGTAACGGGTGTCACCGCTGGCCAAGGTAGGACCCAGTCGCGCCGCGGGCCGGAACTCCTCCTCTCCTGGACAGAGTGTTCATCGCCGGACGAGCGCATCGATCACCTGGACTGGGGAGTGGATTCGTGCCGCAGAGCTATCGCATCGCAGCGATTCCGGGCGACGGGATCGGCCGCGAGGTGGTCCCGGAGGGCCTGAGGTGCCTGCGGGCCGCTGCCGAGGTGCACGGGTTCGCACTCGACGTCACCGAGTTCGACTTCGCCAGCGCCGACTACTGGCTGCGACACGGCACGATGCTGCCCGAGGACTGGCGGGACGTACTCGGCGCGTTCGACGCGATCTTCTTCGGCGCGGTCGGATGGCCGGAGGTGGTCCCGGACCATGTGTCGCTGTGGGGCAGCCTGCTCCAGCTGCGGCGGGGCTTCGACCAGTACGTCAATCTGCGTCCCGTCCGGCTGCTGCGCGGCGTACGCAGTCCGCTGCGCGGCCACCAGCCGGGCGACATCGACTTCTACGTGGTGCGGGAGAACACCGAGGGCGAGTACTCCAGCATCGGCGGCCGGATCTTCGAGGGCACCGATCGCGAGACGGTGGTCCAGGAGACGGTCATGACCCGCACCGGCGTCGACCGTGTCCTGCGCTATGCCTTCGAACTCGCCTCGTCCCGCCCGCGCAAGCACCTGACCTGGGCGACGAAGAGCAACGGGATCTCGATCTCCATGCCCTACTGGGACGAGCGCGCGACCGCGATGGCCGCCCGGTTCCCGGACGTGACCGCCGACAAGGACCACATCGACATCCTGACCGCGAAGTTCGTCCTCCAGCCCGACAGGTATGACGTGGTCGTCGCCAGCAACCTGTTCGGCGACATCCTCTCGGACCTCGGCCCGGCCTGCACCGGAACGATCGGCATCGCCCCCAGCGCCAACATCAACCCCGATCGCTCCTACCCCAGCCTCTTCGAGCCGGTGCACGGATCGGCGCCGGACATCGCCGGTCTTGGTGTCGCCAACCCCGTCGGCCAGATCTGGAGCGGCGCCATGATGCTCACCCACCTCGGCGAGCACGAGGCGGCCGCGCACGTCGTGGCCGCGATCGAGAGCGTCCTGGACGAGGAGCCCGGTGTGGTCACCCCCGACCTCGGTGGCACGGGGACCACGGTGGGGCTGGGGAAGGCCATCGCCGACCGGATCACCGCGGGGTCACTCGTCGGCCACGGCGGCGCGGCGGCAGGTGACTCGGCCGCAGGCGCGGTCGGAGAGGAGATCGCGGCGTCATGATCAGAGCTGTCTGCGACCCGGTCGGTCTCGAGGTGCGCTGGGACCGGCTCGCCGCCGCCACCGACGAGGCGGCCTCCACGATGCTGCGCACGGCCTTCTCCACGATCATCCGTGAGTCGAACGACTACACCGTGGTCCTGATGGACCGCGCGGGCCGCACGATGGCCGAGTCACGGGCGGGCATCCCCGCCTTCGCCGCCCTGATGAGTTCGCTGACCGCGCTGGTCCTCGAACGGTTCCCGGCGGACGAGTGGCAGGACGGCGACAGCGTCATCACGAACGACCCGTGGATCGCCACCGGGCACCTGCCCGACATCGCCATGATCTCCCCGGTCTTCCACCGAGGACGGCTCGTCGCCTTCTCGGGCACCGTGGCGCACTCACCGGACATCGGTGGCACACCCTCGATGAGCGCGACCGAGCTGATCTCCGAGGGCATCCTGATCCCTCCGCTGCGCCTGTTCCGGGCCGGACGGGCCGAGCAGGGGGTCAAGGACCTGCTGTTGGCGAACGTACGACTGGCGGACCAGGTGTGGGGCGACCTGGAGGCGCAGGCCGCGGCGCACGCCGTGTGCCGCCGACGCGCCCGGGAGTTCCTCACCGATTTCCGTGAGCCGGACTTCCAGGCGTTCGCGGCCCAGGTCCACGCGGTGACCGACGCCGCGATGCGGGCGGGCGTCCGCGACCTGCCCGACGGCGTCTACCGCGCCGCCCTGGACGCGGGCGGCGTCGACGGCCACCCCACGCACATCGAGTGCGCGGTGACCGTGCGCGGCGAGGAGGTCGGGATCGACTACACCGGCAGCTCCCCCCAAGTGCCCTTCGCGACGAACTCGACGCTGAACTACACCCGCGCCTACTCCATGTATCCGCTGAAGATCCTGCTGGACCCGTCCACACGGACCAACTGGGGTTCCTACCGGTCCATCCAGGTCACCGCCCCGGAGGGCACGATCGTCAACCCGAGGTTTCCCGCGCCCGTGGTGGCACGGCACCTCACCGGCCACCTCCTGTCCTGCGCGGTGTACCAGGCACTGGCCCCGGTGCTGCCGGACCGTGTCATCGCCGACAGCGGCGGCGCCCCCGCCCTGCGGGTCCGCTTCGCGGGCGCCGACGACTCCGGCCGGCCTTTCAGCCTCATGCTCTTCGCCAACGCGGGCATGGGCGCGGCCAAGGAGTCGGACGGGCTGTCCACCACCGCCTTCCCGACCAACTCGGGCGGCGGCAGCATCGAGGCCCTGGAGGCCGCGTCCCCGCTGCACTTCCTCCGCAAGGAGCTGCGTGCCGGATCGGGCGGACGGGGCCGACGCCGCGGGGGGCTGGGCCAGACCATCGAGGTCCGCAACCCGACGAGCCGACCGGTGCAGATGGTGCTGCTCGGAGACCGCGAGCGGCATCCGGCGCTCGGCCTGGCGGGCGGTGAACCGGGTGCCACCGCACAGGTCGTCCTGGACTCCGGCGAACGCGTCCCGCTGAAGTCGATCTCACAGCTGGCCCCCGGCGCGTCGGTGGTCATCTCCTTCGCGGGCGGCGGCGGGTTCGGCCGGGCCGAGGAGCGCGAGCCGGAACTCCTGATCGCCGACGAGATCGCCGCCTACACCGTCCCAGCCAGTCAGCAGGACCCGCTCACAGCCCGGACCGCGGGCGGGAGCGCACGTGAGGAGGTGGTCCGATGAGCCGCACGGTCCGGATCGGCGTCGATGTCGGCGGAACGTTCACCGATCTGCTGCTGCACGACCCCCGCCGGGGACTGACCTGGCCCGGCAAGCTGCCCACCACGCCCCACGCCCCCAACGAGGCCATCACCGCGGGGATCGCCCGCCTGCTGGAGGAGACGTCCACGGCCCCCGGCGACATCGCGGGCCTCGTGCACGGCACCACGCTGGTGACGAACACCCTGCTGGAACGCACCGGAGCGGTCGTCGGCCTGCTGACCACCAGCGGATTCAGCGACTCCCTCGAGATGGGACGGGAGACGAGGTTCGACACCACCGACCTGCTCGCCCGACCGGCCCAGCCGCTGGTACCACGCCACCTGCGCCGCGGGGTACCCGGGAGGATCGCCGCGGACGGCCGTGAACTCGAACCGCTCGACGATCGCGCAGTCCTCACGGCTGTGCGGGACTTGGCGGAGCAAGGCATCGAGGCCCTGGCCGTGGCGCTGATGCACTCCTACCGCAACGCCGGGCACGAGCACCGAGTCCGGGACCTGGTCGCCCGGGCCCACCCCGACCTCCCCGTCACGATCTCCAGCGCCGTGGCCCCGGTCATCGGTGAGTACGAGCGGGCCGGCACCGCCTGCCTGAACGCGTACGTGCAGCCTCTGATGTCGCGCTACCTCGACGACCTGCGGGACGACCTGACCGCCATGGGGATGGACGCGCCCCTGCGCATCATGCTCTCCGGCGGCGGCGTCACCACCCTGGAGGACGCCAAGCGTTTCCCCGTACGGCTGCTCGAGTCGGGCCCCGCGGCCGGTGCCATCGCCGCGGCCACCGTCGCCCGGGCGCTGGGGGAGGAGGACGTCGTCTCCTTCGACATGGGCGGCACGACGGCGAAGATCGCCGTCGTGCAGGGGGGCAGGCCTCGGCTCAAGCACGACTTCGAGGCGGGGCGGGTCGACAAGTTCAAGCCCGGCTCGGGGCTGCCGGTGCGCCTGACCGTCGTCGACATGATCGAGATCGGTTCGGGAGGCGGCTCGATCGCGGCACCCGACGCACTCGGGCTGCTCAAGGTGGGACCGCGCAGCGCCGGTTCGGTGCCCGGCCCCGTCGCCTACGGGCGTGGGGGCGAGCTGCCTACCGTGACGGACGCCGACCTGGTGCTCGGCCATCTCGACGCGGAGAGCTTCCTCGGCGGCGAGATGAGGCTGCGGACGCGCGAGGCCCACAAGGCGCTGACGCGTGAGGTGGCAGGCCCTCTGGGACTCGACACCACCGACGCCGCCGCCGGGATCGTCGAGGTCGTCACCGAAAGCATGGCCGCCGCCGCCCGCATGCACCTGTCCGAGCAGGGCAAGGACCCCGCCGACTTCGCCCTGCTGGCCTTCGGCGGAGCCGGGCCCGCCCACGCCTACGGACTGGCGAAGGCGCTGAAGATCCCCCGAGTGATCGTGCCGATGCGCGCCGGAGTCATGTCCGCCTGGGGGCTCCTGGCCGCCCCTCCGACGGTCGACGAGGTCCGCAGTCTGCCGTCGCCTCTCGCCGACGTCGACTGGGACCAGGTCGCCGCGCTGTACGGCGAGATGACGACCCGCGCCACCGAAACGCTCCAGCCGGCAGACCCGGAGCTGGTCCATGTCCGCCGCTCGGTCGACATGCGGCACCTCGGCCAGGGCTTCGAGATCGAGGTCGGCGTGTCCGAGCAGGACCTCGGCCCGGCCGGTCTCGGGCGCATCCGGACCGCCTTCGAGTCCACGTACCGCTCCGTGTTCGGTCGTTGCCTCGACGGGGCCGCTGAGGTCGTGAACTGGCGGCTCTCGATGCGGCTGCCCGGTCATGAGATGTCAACGGAGGGCGGCTCTGCACGAGGACGTGACGCGAGCCGCGGTGTCCGGCCGGTCCACTTCCCTGGCCACGGGCTGCTCGAGGCCACTGTCTGGAAGCGCCGCGCACTCACGCCGGGAACCGAACTGGAAGGTCCGGCGATCTTCGAGGAACGCGAATCCTCCTGTTCCTTCGGGCCGGACTGCCGGATCCGGATCACCGACGACCTGACCCTCGTGGCCGAGGTCGACCGGACCTGACACGCCCACACCGACACCCCAGCCAGTAGCTGCCCGACATGGTGGCGGCGCGAAGGGACGACCCCTCATGACGACGATGTCAGCAGGGCAGCGCACACGGACCCGGCGCATTACGTTCCTGGTCGCTCTCGCGGTCTTCGCGCAGGAGTCGACCTGGAACTTCTACGAATCCCAGGTTCCCCCGCTTCTGCGGGAGCACCTCGCCAGCGCGGCCGTCGTGGGCCTGCTGATGGGCATGGACAACCTGCTGGGCATCTTCATCCAGCCGTGGATCGGCAACCGGTCCGACCGGACGAGGACCTCCTGGGGACGACGGATGCCCTACCTGGTGGTCGGGATGCCGATCGCCGCCGCGCTGTTCATCCTCATCCCGCACAGCGCGGCGTCCCTGCCGCTCCTGATCGCGGTGATGTTCTCCTACGCGCTCGTCGCCAACACCTTCAAGCCGATCGCCGAGGCGCTCGTACCGGACTTCATCGCACCCGAGCGACGCAGCCGGGCCAACGCCGTGGTCAAGATCGCCTCCAGCATCACGGCCATCGTCGCCGCGCTCATCAGCATCTTCCTGATCGACAACCACCTGAGCCTCGCGTTCGCGATCCCCGCGATCATCATGCTGATCTCGATCGGGGTGCTCGCGGCCACCGTGCGCGACAGCCGGTCCCCGGCCTACCAGGCAGCGGTGGCCGAGAGCGATGTGAAGCACAGCGCCGAGCGCTCCGAGCCACGGGTCCGGGACACCTTCGTCGAGATCCTCAAGGACAGCGACCGCAGTCGGCTCCTGCTCCTGGTCGCGATCCTCCTCTTCGGCAGTGCGTGGGCCGCGTCCCGGTCGCTGATCACGCCGTACGGGATGGAAGCCCTCGACATGTCGAAGGGGGCCGCCGGCGGTCTCACCCTGCCCAGCGGTATCGCCTTCATCCTCGCGGCCTACCCGGCGGCCGTGCTCGCCGAGCGCTACGGACGGCTCCGGGTCATGGCCGTGGGCATGTCGGTCTTCGCCGGTGCCATGGTGCTGGGGACCCTCATCCAGACCCCGATGGGGGCCACCGTGGCGCTGTGCCTCGCGGCGGCCGGCGCCACCTGCTTCCTGGTCAACGCGGTGGTCGTCCTGTGGAACCTCGCACCCTCGGCGCGGGTCTTCGGGACCTACGCCGGTATGTACACCGTCGGCTGGGCCGGCGGGGGTTTCCTGGGGCCGGCGGTGGTCGGCGGGATGGTCGACATCACCGGCTGGCCCCTGATGCTCACCGACATCGCCATAGTCGCGACGCTGTCGATCATCGTCGTGGCCAGGATCAGCGTGCTGCAGCGGCGCACCGACCTGACGCTCGCCAAGTGACCAGCCCATCCACACGGCCCGGCGCGATCCCAGCGACGGGTGCCGCCAGAGACGAGGAACCGTGCCCCGCATCCTGATCACCACGGACTACCTGCGGCCCGGCGACGAGGTCGATCACTTTCTCCGGGCGCACGGCCACACGACGGTGCACGCCCCCCTGGTCGGCCGACGCCGTTCCGAGCAGCTCGTCGCCGCCCTCGACGGGATCGACGCGGCACTCGTCGGCCATGAGCCCCTGACCGCCCAGGTCCTCGCCGAGGCTCCCCGCCTGCGCGCCATCGTGCGCACCGGCGTCGGCTACGACTCGATCGACATCGTCGCCGCGGGACGGCTCGGCATCACGGTGAGCAACCTGCCGGGGATCAACGCGAACGCCGTGGCGGAGTACACCCTCGGCCTGCTGCTGGCGGCGGCGCGGCGACTGGTGGAGAGCGCGGTGGGCGTCGCGGCCGGCCGGTGGCCGAGGGAGGACGGTCACGAGTTGCGCGGGTCGACGCTCGGCCTGATCGGATACGGGGCGGCAGCGCGCGCCGTGGTGCCGCTGGCGCAGGCCTTCGGCATGGAGGTGCTCTGCACGACCGGTGTGCCCAAGGACGAGCGGTCGGATCCGTCGGTGCGGTTCGTCGCGCTCCCAGAGCTGCTGGCGGCATCCGACTACGTGTCGGTGCACACCGCGCTGACGGACCGCACCCGAGGTCTCCTGGACGCTGCCGCCTTCCGGCGGATGAAGTCGACGGCCGTGCTGGTCAACACCGCGCGGGGCGCCGTCGTCGACGAACGGGCCCTCGCCGACGCCGTGCGCGGTGGCGAGATCGCCGCGGCGGCCCTGGACGTGGTGAGCGAGGAGCCACTGCCGGCCGACAGCCCACTGCGGGACGTCGAGGGAATCGTCGTCTTCTCCCATCTCGCCGGCCAGACCGCCGAAGCCCGTGCCGCCGCCGGTCTTGAGGGGGCGGCCGAGGTGGTGGCCGCCCTCGCGGGCCGCCCCCGGTTCGCGGTGAACGCCCACCTGCTGCCCGACACCATCACTGCCCGGGTCGACGGGTGACACCCGCCCGCCACCTGCCGGGCAGCGACAAGGAACCCGCCACATGCCCGGCACCGACAAGGAAGAGGAACGGAAGAGGAACATGGAAAACGAACGGGTTGACCAGGTCAAGGTCCTGGCACCGACCGGCATGCTCGGAGCCGGCTTCCCCGAAGCCACGATCGAGCGCGGTCTGGCGCTCGGCGCCGACGTCATCTCCGTCGACGGGGGCAGCACCGACTCCGGTCCCCACTATCTCGGCGCGTCGCAGCCCAAGACCACCCGCGCGGCGGTCGCCCGTGACCTGCGCATGCTGCTCAAGGCCGCGGTAGGTGCCGGAATACCGCTGATCGTGGGCTCGTGCGGCACCAGCGGCACCGACTCCGGTGTCGACTGGGTCGCCGGTATCGTCGCCGACGTCCTGGCGGCCGAGGGCCTCGATCTTCGCGTGGCCCGCATCTACAGCGAGCAGAACGCCGACGCGCTCCTGGAGCGCCTGGACGAGGGCCGGATCCATGCCCTGCCTCCGCTGGGCGAACTGGAGCCGGAGACGCTGCGAAGCTGCACGCACATCGTGGGCGCGATGGGGCACGAGCCGATCGTCGCCGCGCTCGAGGCCGGTGCCCAGGTCGTGCTCGCCGGTCGCGCCACTGACACCGCCATCGCCGCCGCCTATCCGCTGATGAAGGGGATGCCGGCCGGGCCGACTTGGCACGCTGCCAAGATCATCGAATGCGGTGGGCAGTGCACCAGCGACCCGCGCGCGGGTGGGGTGCTGGCCACCGTCGACGCCGACGGCTTCACCATCGAGCCGCTCGATCCGACGGTCGCCTGCACACCGATCCTGGTCGCCGCCCACATGCTCTACGAGACGGTGAACCCGTTCGAGATGCGCGAGCCGGACGGCACCCTGGACGTCCGCGAGTCCGTCTACACCGCCCTGGACGACCGCACAGTGCGGGTCGAGGGTTCGCGGTTCCATGTCGCCGACCAGCACACCATCAAGCTCGAAGGCGCCCGGATCACCGGCTACGAGACGATGTCGTTCAGCGCGATCCGGGATCCGCACATCCTCGCGAACATCGACGACTGGGCCGAGCTCATGCGCACGATGATCAGGCAGCGGGTGGAGCAGACGATAGGCCTGAGCGAGGACAAGTACGCCTTCGACCTGCGCCTGTACGGCCACAACGCCGTTCTCGGGGATCTCGATCCGGCAGCGGGTTCGCCTCGCGAGGTGGGAGTCATGCTCCTCGTCAACGCGCCGGACCAGAGCACCGCCACCGCCGTCGCGAAGATCGCCAACCCCTTGATGCTTCACCTGCCGACGGTCGACATGGATTACCTGCCGAGCCTGGCGTTCGCCACCTCACCGGCCGAGGTCGAACGCGGTCCCGCCTACGAGTTCGTGCTCAACCACGTCGTCGACACCACCACCCCCACCGACATGTTCCGCACCGAGATGTTCCGCACCGAGACAGAGGAGACCTCCCTCCATGGCTGAGACCGCCCCCACCACCCTGGGCGACCTGGCGTACGAGGTCCGGTCCAAGAACGCCGGGCCCTTCTGGGTCACCATGGAACTGTTCATGCGTGACGCGGACGGCTATCGCATCGCCGCCGACGAGACGTTCCTCAACGAGGCCACGGTCGCCCGGCTCTACGGACTCGACGAGACCGACGTGCAGATGTTCCGCATCCCGTCCCTGAACGTCGTGAAGATCTCTTTCCCGCGTCCCGTCAGCCAGGCGTCGCTGCGCGACCGTGACGTCCACTCCGGTCAGCACCATGTGCCGCTGGCGGTTCTGCCCGTGCCCACCACCTGACACCGCCCCACCTGAAGGAGCAGTTCCTTGAACACACCTGCCGTGCCCGCGTCCGGTGCCCGTCCGCGGTCCCGCGGACGCCGTTCGGCAACGCTGACGGCACTGCTCGCGGCCGCGGCCGTGGGCACGCTCGGCACTGCGCCCGCCGCCCCGGCCGACACCGCGCAGCCCGCTGCCGCCACCTGTCCGGCCGGCCTGGAGGGGAAGGCCCGCTGCTACACCGGCCGGGACGCCAACGGCGCGTACTACACGATGGCTGTCCCGAAACACTGGAACGGCTCCCTCGTCGTCCACGCCCACGGCGGTCCTGACTTCTCCTACGACGAGTCCACCACCACCGAGGACCTGGAGCGCTGGGCGGTCATGGTCGACGAGGGCTATGCCTGGGTGGGCTCCTCCTACTGGCGCGGCGGCTACGGAGTCAGGATGGCCGCCGCCGACACGGAGAACATACGCCGCCTGTTCGTCCACCACTTCGGCCGCCCCGACCGCACCTACCTCCATGGTCAGTCCTGGGGCGGCAATGTCGCCGCCAAGGTCGCCGAGACCCACGGCGGGAAGGGCGGTACCTACGACGGTGTCCTGCTGACCAACGGCTTCCTGGCCGGTGGCTCGCGCGGCTACGACACGCGCGTGGACCTGCGGATGGTCTACCAGTACTACTGCCGCAACCTGCCCCGTCCCACCGAGCCGCAGTACCCGCTGTGGCAAGGGCTGCCCGCGGACTCCACGATGACACCCGACGACGTCCACGGCCGACTCCAGGAGTGCACCGGCATCGACTCCGACCCGGCGGACCGGACCCCGGAGCAGCAGCGTGACCTCGACGACATCCTGGCCGTCACCCGCATCCCGGAACACTCACTGGCCACGAACATGCAGTACGCGGCCTTCCTCGTCCAGGACATCGTGGCCAACCGGCTCGACGGCCGTAACCCGTTCAGCAACCGTGGGGTTCGCTACGACGGTTCGCGCGACGACAAGGCACTCAACACCGGCGTGGCGCGCTTCTCGGCCGACCCCACCGCACGCCGCGACCTCTCCTACGACAGCGACCTGACCGGACGGATCGCACTCCCGGTCCTCACGCTGCACGCGATCGACGACCCCCAGGTCTTCGTCGAGCACGAGGCGGCCTATCGCGCCACGGTCCAGGCCGCCGACCGAAGCAAGAACCTCGTCCAGACCTTTACGAGGGAGAGCGAGCACAGCACGCTCAGCAACGCCGAGTACGCCAACTCCCTGGCGGCTCTGGACACATGGGCGCGCACCGGCCGGAAGCCCACCCCCAGTTCGATCGCGCGTTCGTGCGGCGCGTTCGACACCACCTACGGAGGTGGCTGCTTCCACGATCCGGCGTTCCGCCCCGCGCCGTTCGCCACGAAGGTCCGTCCCCGGCCCGGCGGCCTCCGCTGGCCCGCCATGTCCGCCGCGCAGGAACACGTGTGGAGCCGCATCGCCGGCGTGGGCATCGCACCCTGAAGCCGCTCAGGTCACTGCTATAGCAAATTGCCCAGTTCGCCATTGTGGTGACGGAGGAGGTTCGCGACGCCCCCGGTGGCGCGCGCGTCGCGATGACCGATCAGCAGCCAGCGCAAGGAAATTCTGGCTGGTCATTGTCCGGTCGTGGTGGCGGGGAAGCAGGTGTCCCCAGCCCACGGTGTTGGCCCGGGCGGCGAGAGCCTCGCGCACTCGGTGTTCGATCGCCTCGTGGCGGATCCGGCTGCGGCTAATCGCCGGATCTCGGCAATGTGCCGGCGGAGGGAAGGACAAGAGCTCGGCTGAGAGGGATGGTCGGTCATCGAGGTATCTCCTCCAGTTGTCTGCCGAGAGCGTCCAGAGCCCGGCTGGCGGTTGACTTGACCGTCCCGCGGAGATACCGAGGGTGTCGGCGATCTGCGCTTCGGTGAGGTCTGACCAGTAGCGCAGCACCAAGACCTCGCGCTGCCGACGGGTCAGACGCTGCAACGCGTCGCGTGCCGTACGGCGCCGACGCAGAACGGAGCGAGCCCGGTTGACCACACTGGTTCGCAAGCACGTTGGCTCGGTGGGGCATGGCACTCCCGCTCCCGTCTCACCGGGCGATCATGACGTGGGTCCCGCAGGATGGTGCCGGTTGCCCAGTGATGGGGGTGGTGCGGCAGCCGCTTGTCGTGTGCGGCGAACTGCCGCCCCACTCCTTCGCTCAGGGAGCACCTCATGGCAGCTGCGACGGAAGAACTGATACCGGCATTGGAGGATGCCCGCCAGGCACATACCGCGGTCCTCGACCGGTTCCGGGCGGATGCGAGGGTCACACCGCCGGGCCCGCACCGGCAGATGCTGGAGAACCAGACCGTCGAGGTTCAGTACAGCGTTCAACGCATCCGACACCAGGTGCGCGAACTGCAGCCTCGCGGCGTGATCGGCACTGCGGCCGGTCTGACCCGGTCCGTCGCCTTCGGTGCGGTGCGTACGGCGATGCTGCCGTTCACGATCGGGACGGCGGTCGTGAGGAGTGTCCTGCCCGGCGGCGGGCCGGCCGACGCGCGGCAGCAGCTGAGAAACGCGGAGGACGAATACGCCACCGCGGCTCGGGCACTGGCGGCCTCCCGCGCCGGTGAAGTTCTCGCGGAACATGTCGATGACCAGCCGACCGCTGATCTGCTCGGCTCGCTGCGCCGCCAGGATGAGGACCTCCTCCACGCACTGGAGAGCAGTCTCGCCGAACACGCCCGCGCCGTAGCGGCGTCCACCAACGGCTCACGCCCCAGCGCGGACCGAAGCGCCGGCCTGGCCGACAGCGCGGCCCAGACGATATGGACCGCCGTCAACCAAGCCCGTGACCTCGTGCAGCGCGGCGGCCGACAGGCGAGGGGTGTGGCCGAAGGCGTGCGGAGGGAGACGCCCCGGCCCGGTCCGATGAGCGAGGAGTTCCTGGGAGCGGTCAAGCGGGAGGAGGACCTGCCGATCACCGGGTTCAGCCAGCTCAGCACGGATCAGATCCGGCAACGGCTGCGCACGCTGTCCCAGGCGGATCTGACGGTGATCGAGGTCTACGAGCGCGAGCATGCCTACCGGAAGGGCGTGCTGGAAGCCATCGAGCAACTGCGCGAGGCCGAGCCGTGGGCCCGCTACGACGCCATGGACCCGAGTGAGATCACCGCGCGACTCCAGAACGCCCCCTCCGGCGAAGCCCGTCAGGTGCGGGAGTACGAACAGCGCCATAGGCAGCGCCAGGAGATCATCTCCGCCGCCGAGGCCCAGATCACCGCCTGATCAGTACCTGGCTGCTCAGCAGGACGGTGGGGCAGGGGCGTGCACATACTGATGGGAGTCGTGTGAGCTGTGGGGCGCGCTCACGCCCGTGTCGCCCGATGGTGGAGGCGCCGTGATCTGGCCCGTGCTGTCCTCCGTGCTTTCCGGGTTGGTGCTGCCCACGTCCGTCCTGCCCTCGACGCTGTCGTCCGTTTCCTCCGCCGTTCGCTCCGGCGTGGGGCGGCTGACCGCCGTACCGGCGGGGCTGCCCTTCGTCGGGCCCTTGCTGCGGCCCCGCACTCCGCGGCTGTGGCAGACCCCCGGGGGTGTGCAGATCGAGGTCCGGCGGGTGGGGCAGCCCGGGCGGGCGCACACGGCACGCGGACTGGAGGCCGCCCTGCGCGATGTGCGGGGGGTGAGCCGTGCGGAGGTGAACGGCACGCTGGGCTGCGTGTACGTCGGGTGTGGGCCGGAGACCGACCTCGAGCGTGTCGCTGGCCTCGTCGCCGCCGCTGACGCCGCCGAGGAGCCGGAAGGCGAGGGAAGTGGGCGTGCCCGCCGCTCCGGGGACGCCGGCCGGTCGCGGCCCTCGGTCGGCTTTCCAGGGGCGGCGGAGACGTGGATCGGGGCGGCCGTCCGGCTCGGCGCGGGTCTGGTGGGGGTGGGGGTGGCGTCGGTGGGCGACGCGTTGCGGCTTCGGGGCCTGCCGCCGGTGGTGCTCTCGGCGCTGCAGCTGGTGGAGTCCGCGCCGCCGCTGCGTGAGGGCATCGCCCGCCGGTTCGGTGAGACGGCCACGGAGCGGGGCTTCGCGGTGGCGAACCTCGTGGTGACGACGCTGACGTTCCGGCCGCTGGGCGCCACGGTGGCCGCTGCCGTGGCCTGGGCCCGGTACGCGGAGGCGCAGGCCCGCCGCAGGGCGTGGGGGGACTGGTCGCGGCGGCTGGCTGTGCACGAGGGGACGTACCGTCACGACGCGCTGCCCGGGTACGAGCGGCCCGCCCCGCTGCCGCCGGGGCCGGGCGACCGGTACGCCAATGTGGCGGCTCCGGCATCCCTCGCGGCGTACGGGCTGGCGGCGATCGGCACGCTCAGCCATGACCGGGGGCTGGCGCTGTTGATCGCGGGGACGCCGCGCGGCCCTCAGTTCGGCCGGGAGTCGTTCTCGTCGGTGGTGGCCCGGGCCGTCTCCGAACGCGGGGCGCTGACGCTGCGTCCGGACGCGTTGCGCCACCTGGACCGCATCGACACTGTGGTTCTCGACGCCCGGGTGCTGGCCGACGGCGGCTGGACGGTCGAGGGCGTGGCGCGTCTGACGCCGCCCGGCGCCCCCGGGCCGGACGGCGGCGGCCCTCAAGACGGTGGGGATCCCCCGGAGTTGGGTCCGGACGATGACGAACTGCACGCGCGGATCCACGAGTTGATCGAGTCGGATGGACCGGCCAGGCGGCGGACCGGGCGCGGCGCCGGCACCCTGCGGACGCGGCGTCAGGGAGCCTGGGAGCTGCGGCCGTTCAGCCTCGCGGACACCGAGCCGGGTGCCGCCCGTGACGGCTCCCCGGAGAGATCCGCGGACCGTGCCGTCGTACCCGCCGAGACGGCGGCAGCGGCACGGCAGTGGGTCGAGGAGGGCGCGCAGGTCATGCTCGTCCTGCGGGAGGGCAGGCCGGTGGCCGTGGCCGCCCTGGTACCCCAACTGCATCCGCTCGCCCACCACTTGGTGCGCGCGGCACGGGAGTGCGGCCGGGTGCGGCTCGTGGGCGGCCCGCGGGGGCTGCACCGCCGGTTCGGGCTTCCCGCGGCCGCGCCCACCGGGCATCGGCGCACGGCCGCCCTGGTCCGCTCCCTCCAGTCGGACGGCCATGGTGTCGCCGTGGTCTCGGCCCGGCCCCGTCGCGCCCTGGTCCGGGCGGACCTGGGCATCGGAGTGATCCCCGGGGCCCGGCATGTGCCGTGGGACGCCGATGTCGCCGCCCCGCCCGATGTCGTCCACCTGTTGCTGACGGCCCTGCCGGAGGCCCGGCGGATCAGCCGGCTGTGCTCCCGGCTGGAGGTCGGCGGCGCCGTGGCGGGCTCGGCCCTGGCGCTGCTGGTGCCCCGCCCGCGAGCCTGGCTGCGGGCCCGCTTGGTGACCGACGCGGTGACCATCGCCGGGATCGCGGCGGGTTTCTGGTCGGGGTGGCGGTTGCACGGGCGTTCGGTTCCGGCGGCCGTCGGGCGTACGCCCTGGCATGCCATGACGGTGCGTCAGGTGATGACCCGGCTCGGTTCGTCGTCCCGGGGGCTGGACGAGGCCGAGGCCGTCCGGCGCCGGCAACTCGCGGGCCATGACGGGCACGACGGTGCCGTCACCCTGGTCGGCCGGGTCGCGGAGGAGCTGGCCAATCCGCTCACCCCCATCCTCGCGGTCGGCGGCGGCGTCTCGGCGGCGCTCGGCTCGGTGCTGGACGCTGTGCTCATCGGCGGGGTGCTCGGGGTGGATGCGCTGGTCGGCGGCGTACAGCAGCAGAAGGCCGAGCGGGAGGCGGAACGGCTGGTCGAGGCCACCTCGGCACGGGTGCGGGTACGCCGCCCCGACCGGTACGAGGCGGCCTGGGCGGCGGGCGAGCATCTGGTGCGCGGCGATGTGATCGAGCTGCGGGCCGGGGACGCGGTTCCGGCGGACTGCCGGGTGGTGCGGGCGCAGGGCGTGGAGGTCGACGAGTCCAGCCTGACCGGTGAGTCGCTGCCTGTGGTGAAGACCGCCGCGCCGACCGCGGCCCGGGCGGTCGCGGACCGGACGTCCATGCTCTATCAGGGGACGACAGTGGCGGCCGGTGAGGCGCTGGCCGTGGTCGTCGCCACAGGGGCGGCCACCGAGGCGGGCAGTGCGGCGGACGCGGTCACCGAGGGCGGGCCGCCGGAGAGCGGTGTCGAGCGGCGGCTGAAGGCGCTGGGCCGGTGGTTCCTGCCGTTGTCCGTCACGGCGGGTGCCGTCCTGTTCGCCATCGACCTGCTGCGCCGGCGGCCGCTGGGCGCCGCGCTGGGGTCCGCGGTCAGCCTGTGCGTCGCGGCCGTGCCTGAGGGGCTGCCGTTCATCGCCACGGTCGCGGAGCTGGCCGCGGCTCGCCGGCTGTCGACCCGCGACACTCTCGTCCGCAGCGCCTCCACCATCGAGGCGCTGGGCCGTACCGACGTGCTGTGCTTCGACAAGACGGGGACGCTCACCGAGGGCCGGATCAGTCTGCAGCAGGTCTCCGACGGCACAGAGCGTCGTTCGCCCGACCGGCTCACCCCGGTGCTACGGCGGGTCCTGGCTACGGCGGCGCTCGCGGGTCCGCCGGGGCCGGCCGCGTCGCTCGCCCATCCCACCGACCGGGCCATCGCCGCCGGGGCCGAGCTGCTCGGTGCCGCCCCCGTCCGGGCGGCCGGGCTCGGCTCGGACACCTGGGAGCAGCTGGCGGAGATGCCGTTCGAGCCGGGACGCGGCTACCACGCCATGCTGGGACAGGGCGGCGCCGAGGCGCGGGTCGTCGTCAAGGGCGCCCCGGAAGTCGTGCTGGCCCGCTGCGACTTCGTCCGGCGGGGTGAGACCACCGAGCCGTTCGCCGAACGGCAGCAGGCGGGGATCGAGGCGGAGATCGACCGGCTGGCCCGGCGCGGACTGAGGGTCCTCGCGGTCGCCGAGCGGGTCGCTCCCGCGCAGGAGCCCGGTGCCACGCCGGAACTCGACGACGAGAGCGTCGACGGGCTGTGTCTGCTGGGCCTGCTGGGCCTTGCCGACCCGGTGCGGGCCACCGCAGCCGAGAGCGTGGACCGGCTGTCCCGGGCCGGGGTGCGCATCGTCATGCTCACCGGGGACCATCCCAGCACCGCCGCCGCGATCGCCAGGGAGCTACGGCCCGAGGAGGAGCCGCGGCTGATGACCGGGACGGAGCTGGACGCTCTGGACGACGCCGCGCTCGCCCGGACGCTGCCGGACATCACGGTCTTCGCCCGGGTCACCCCGGCGCACAAGGTCCGGATCGTCACCGCGCTGCGCTCGGCCGGGCGGGTCGTCGCCGTCACCGGCGACGGCGCCAACGACGCGCCCGCCATTCGCATCGCCGACGTCGGCATCGCCCTCGGCTCGCGGGCCACTCCGGCGGCCCGCTCGGCCGCCGACGTGGTGGTCACCGACGACCGCATCGAGACGATCGTCGACGCGTTCGTCGAGGGCCGGTCCATGTGGGCCTCGGTGCGCAAGGCGCTGGGCATCCTGCTCGGCGGCAACCTGGGCGAGATCGCCTTCGTCCTGGCGACCACCCTGCTCACCGGACGCAGTGCGCTGAACGCACGCCAGCTGCTGCTGGTCAACCTGCTCACCGACATGCTGCCCGCCATGGCCATCGCCGCCCGGCCCCCCGCCGACCACGCCGAGCGGCTGCTCGCGGAGGGCCCCGAAGCCTCGCTCGGCAAGGCCCTGACCCGCCACCTCCAGCTACGCGCCGCCGTCACCGCGGCCGCCGCCACCGTCGCCTGGGTCCTGGCCCGTGCGACCGGCACCCGCGCACACGCCGACACCGTCGCCCTGGCAGCCCTGGTCTCCTCCCAGCTGCTCCAGACGTTGCAGGACGCGGGCCGTGATCGGGTGGTCGCCGCGGCCGCCGTCGGGTCCCTGGTCGTGCTGGGCGTGGTGGTGACCGTTCCGGGGCTCAGCCACTTCTTCGGCAACCGGCCCCTGGGCCCCGCGGGCTGGACGATCGCGCTGACCTCGGCGGCGGGGTCGGTCCTGCTGCCCGCCGCGGCGCGGCGCGCCGCCGGTGCGCTGGCGAATGTTCACCCGCAGGTCACCCGTGTGCGGCCTCTCGGATGACATCGGGCTGGACAAAGGAGTCGTTCCCAGCACGACGCACACTGATCATGAAAGGCGG
This sequence comes from Streptomyces sp. NPDC050211, assembly GCF_040656035.1. Lineage (NCBI taxonomy): Bacteria > Bacillati > Actinomycetota > Actinomycetes > Kitasatosporales > Streptomycetaceae > Streptomyces > Streptomyces sp. NPDC050211. The sequence continues at coordinate 262,869 of NZ_JBFALC010000001.1, read as the reverse complement.
CTCACCATGCCGCACATCTTCACCACGATCCTGACCCAGGTCGCGGTCGCCCTGCTCGAGGCCGCCCTCGTACGGCTGTTCACGCAGCTCTGGAAGACGTTCGCCGCGAGCGGGCGCCCGGCGACGGCATACGCCTGACCGCACACGCCGGCGGAGCGGTCCGCCCGCTGCGGCGAGTGTGGCTCAGCGTTCGCCTGAGGCGGCCGGGCTCTCCTGCGCGGGCTGCTCGTGGGCGTCCGCTTCCAGGGGTGGTGCGCCAGGCCGGTCGGCGCGGTGCTGCTCACGCGGCACGGTCATCCTAAATTGGCTCGCCTCCCTTCAGTGAGCCGTCGACTCGCCGGCGCGACGCGTACCCCTGAGTGCCTCCGCCTCCCCGTCACCGGTGTCACCCGTATGGCCGTCGCAAGGCGTTGGGCCGGCGCGGCCGTGTTCATATGGGAGCGGATCTCCATTCCCGCGGAGGAGATGACGATGCACGAGATGTGGTGCGGCACAGACGCCTCGGGGGAACCGATGTGGCATGTGCTGACGGCTGACAAGGATCTGACGCTGTGCGGGGTGGAGAAGCGTGAGGAGCCCGGCGGGCGGGAGAGAGCAGACAAGCATTGTCTGCCTTGCATGAAGGCGTTTCAGGCTGCCATGGCATCCATGAAGTCCTGAACGCTACGAGGGACGCCCGGCTGGCACTACCGCTGTGACGTGGTGCCTACACACCTTCTTGCATGCCTGCGGAGGATGGGGGCGTTCAGCCTGCCGTCTGGTCGGCGGGCTGGCGGGCTGGCGGGCTGGCGGGAAGGAAGATGTCCGCCCATGTCTGAGCATGTGCACGTCCGCATCAACCGTGGTCTCGGCGTTACCGAGAACGGTGAGCTGCTCGTGGAGCACTCCTCCTGCCGCTGCGGAGCCACCTGGACCAAGACCTACCCGGTCCGGGAAGAGGATTCCGAGTAAGGGCTCCGATTGCGGCCGGGCGGGTGCCGATTTAGTTTCGAGTCGTCACTTTATGTGACAAAGCCGACACAATTTCTGGGTTGGCTTTCACGTTGACGCTCGAACGGAGCATTCATGTCGGTGATGACCGCACCTCAACCTCTGCAGCAGACCGGCCAGCAGGCCAGCCCGCAGCAGATCGCGCAGATGGTCCAGCAGACCATCCAGCAGGCGTGCCAGCAGACGGCTCAGCAGGTCGCGCAGCAGGTGCAGCAGACGTTCCAGCAGATCCAGCAGATCCAGCAGCAGCTGCAGCAGCGGCCGGACCTGGCTCAGCAGGCGCACCCGTACCTGGCTCTCGCGCTGCATCGCTCGCTGGCCGGGGCCGTCCGCCACGCCGTGGAGCAGTCCGTGCAGCAGGCGCTGCCGAACACGATCGTGTCGCTGCTCCAGCAGAGCCAGCCGAGCCAGCAGGGCATCCAGGGCCAGCAGGGTATGCAGGGCCAGCAGCAGTGGGGCGGTGGGTTCGGGTTCGGCCAGCAGCCGTTCGGTCAACAGCCTTACGGGCAGCCGCCGTTCGGCCAGCAGTACCAGCAGCCGGGCTTCGGCTTCGGCCAGATGGGTCAGCCGTTCGGTATCGGCTGACCTGAGGGCGGCGTGATGCGGTGTGCCCGGACTGCTACCGGGCACACCGCATCAGCGTGCAGGCGTCAGCCGCCCCGTCGCCGGATCAGAAGCACCAGTACGCAGGTACGACACAGACGTGGTGAAGGTGGACGTGATGGTCAAGGACAGGCCCGCAACCAGCCGCAGAACCAGCCGTGCGAGCGGAGCCGAGGGCGGCGGCGGGGGCGGGAACGAACCCGAGGGCAAGCGAGCGCAGCCGCGCGCGAAGGGCGCGAAGGCACCGCTCCCGGTGCAGCCGCGCCGGGAGCGGTACATGGTGACGCCGCTGCCGCTGCATCTGCTCCCACCAGGAGTGCCCGAACTCAGCATGGACGCGGTGTGTGACCAACTGGAGCGGATGCCCGAGGTCAAGGTGACCCGAAGGCTCCGCCCGTCGGAGAAGCTCCAGTCGGCGGGGCTGCCCCCCTCCTGCCCGGAAATCGCGGTCGTGGAGGCACCCGAGGCCCAACTGCCCGGGATGCGGACGCTGCACGTACACATCGAACCGGACCTGCCGCTGTCCGCGGCCGGCCCCGCCGCTGCGCCGGCCGCGGGCATCCCCTTGCGCGATCCGGGGCTGGTCACTCCACTGGCGCAACCGCTGGAGATCTCACTGCGCGTCACCGGCCCGGAGGGAGAACCGCTGGCCGGCGCGGGCGTGTTCCTGATCGGGTCGTCATGGCCCGGCCAGGGCGTCACCGCGGCCGACGGAACGGTCACCGTCACGCTGCCCACGGAGACCGTACGGTCCATTCAGTCCCTGTACGTCCGGCCCGTGGGCGGTTACACCGACCGCTGGATCACCCGTCCGGACCTGTCGCCGGCCGAGGAGAACCTGGTCACCCTCACGCCACTGGACAAGGTGTACTCAGGGCTCGATGAGCGACAGGGGTACGGCTGGGGCCAGCAGGCCATGCGGCTGGACCGGCTGCCTCCCACGTTCCGCGCCTTCGGGATCAAGGTCGGGGTCATCGGTTCGGGCGTCGCCACCGAGCATCCCGACCTGAAGCAGCGGGTGCGCTCCGGGATCGATCTCGTCGGCGGCACGGAGGAGGGCTGGGCCTACGACCCAGTGGGCACCGGTACCCACGCGGCGGGCGTCATCGCCGGGGCGGACACCGACAAGGGGGTCATCGGCACCGCGGTCGACGCCGAGATCGAGGTCTGTCAGGTGCTGCCCGGCGGCTGCTTCAGCGACCTGATCGCCGCCCTGGACCACTGCATCGAACGCGAGGTCGACATCGCGCACATCGCCGTCGCGACGCCGTACCCGTCGGCGCTGGCCTCCCGCAAACTGGCCGACGCGGTGGCCGCCGGCATCGCCTGCGTCGCGCCGGCGGGCGACTCGGGCGGACCGGTCTGCTTCCCCGGCTCGCTGCCCACCGTGTTCACCGTGGGTGCGCTCGGAGTCTTCGGGTCCTTCCCGCCGGACACCTCCCAGGCCACCCATGTGGGGCCGCAGCTGACGCCGGAAGGACTGTTCGCCGCACCGTTCAGCTGCTACGGCCCCGGGGTCGACGCGGCCGCTCCGGGGGTGGCCGTTCTGTCCTGCTCCCCGCAGGGGGGATACACGGCCCTCGACGGCACCGGCACGGCCTCGGCCCACGTCGTCGGTCTCGCTGCCCTGGTGCTCGCCCATCACGAGGACTTCCACGGCCAACTGCTGCCGCGCGGAGCCGGCCGGGTGCGGCACCTGTTCGAGATCATCGCCGCCAGCTGCCGCCAGCTGGCCGTCCCGGGCACCATGGAGGCGGCACGCGTCGGACGCGGTCTGCCCGACGCCCTCACCGCCCTCGGCCTGGCCCCCGGAGTACAACTCGCTCCGGCCCTGTCCCCGTACGTCCCGACCATGGCCGGATAGACCCGCCCTCACGACAAAGCCACCCAGCGGCGCCTGCCCGACCAGGGACGGGCGCCGCTCGGCGCTGCGCCGCAGGTCGTGCTCAAGCCCGCCATGGCGCAGCGCGGGCGGCCTGGCCACATGGAGGGAGGAGGGGGGCCGTGGTCGGTTAGGGTCGCCCCGGGCGGACGCAGCGGCTCCGTCCCCGTGAAATTGATTGGCCTGGGGTGCATCGCGGCTGTGCAGCGGTCGTCTGATGTGTCCCCGTTGCGCCCTGATGTGCCCGCGGTGGGCGATCTGGGTAAACGTGCAGGTCAGAGGCGTAATCTGGGGGCACAATGCGATTGAGAGTGGAGTTCACGACCGAGCCCTTCGACCTGGACGAGGTACCCGCGCACGCGCTGGTGGCCCGCGAGGTCATCGAGGCCGCGGAACTGGACGCGGTGGACGTGGGGCCGTTCGGCAATACGGCGGAGGGCCCCGCGGATGCCGTGCTCACCGCCATGGACGCGCTGCTGCGCAAGACCTTGGAGTCGGGCGCCACCCGGGTCTCGCTCCAGGTCAACGTGATCGGGGAGGCGAGCGGTGAGTGAGGACGAGCCCTTCATCACGGCCGTGAAGCCACTGGTCGACGCCATGGGCGGCATGATGCTCCCGCCCGACGAGGCCGGCCCCGACGACGTCGTGCTCTCCTGGGAGGGCGCCGACGTCGTCGCCGTACGGCTGCCGCAGCTGGCCGACTCCCTCGATCACATCCTGGCCTCCATGGAGCGCAAGCAGGGCAAACCGCTGGCCGACCTGGACCGCAAGGCCAAGCAGGAGGTCGTACGGATACTGGAGGCGCGCGGCGCCTTCTCCGTACGGCACGGTGTCGAGACCGTGGCGGGTGCGCTCGGCGTCAGCCGGTTCACCGTCTACAACTACATCAACTACACCAGCGAGCAGCGGGCCAAGGCCCGTAAGGGCGACGAGCAGTCGCGGCAGGACGACTGACCGTTCAGCCGGTGGTGGCGATGCGGTCCAGCCACTCGGTGAGCAGGGCGCCTTCGGCGTCCGTCAGGGCACTGGTTTGCGGCAGGGCGGCGCGTAGTGCGATCGCGTGGCCGACCGGGCCGCCGTTCGGGAGTACGTGTTGCGGGGGGTCGGTGGTGACGGTGGCGATGACCGACTCCCGGGCGATGGTCGACAGGGACACGTCGCGTTCGTTCTCGGGCTGGGAGATCAGGGTGAGGGTCACGCCGCGGCCGGTGGAGTGGATGAGGAAGGCGGCGCGGTCTTCGCTCATCCGCAGGCGCCCCGCCTCGGCGATGCGGCGGACCATGCCGGCCAGGATGACGGCTGCCTCACGCGCGGCCGGGGGCTCGGTGCCCGGCCGCTGGTCGCCGTAGATCAGCGCGTAGAACGCGGGGTTGGCGAGGCCGAAGCCGATGTGGAGATCCCATCCGCGGCGCAGGTCCGCCACCGGGTCGTCGGTCGGCCGGTTGGCGGTCTTGCTGCGCAGGTAGGTCGCGAAGCCGTGGCTCGCGACGGCGTCCAGCAGGCCTTGCTTGTCCCCGAAGATGCGGTAGATCGTCGGCGCCTGCACGCCGGCCGCCGCGCTGACCGCACGGGTCGACACGGCGTCCCGGCCGCCCTCGGTGAGCAGGGCGGCGGCCGCCTCGATGATCCGGTCCCGGTTGTTCTTCGCGTCCATGTTTCCAACGTTAACAGGTTTCCGATATCGGTAACTGTAGGGAGAGCGAGGACACCGCCGGTGCCGTCTCCAGGTGGAGCGCGCCAGTGGTTTCGGACAGGCGGAGGCCGGGACGCCCATGGCGAAGCAGGAGTATCTCGGCGGCGATGGACACCGCCGTCTCCGCCGGGTCGGCGCCGCCGAGGTCGAGCCCCACGGGGGAGTTGAGCCGCGCCAGTGGGCCGTCCGGCAGCCCCGCGGCCCGCAGCGACGCCTTGCGCTGTTCGACGCTGCGCCGGGAGCCCATGGCGCCGACGTAGGCCAGGTCCATCCGCAGGGCTGTCTCCAGCAGCGGGACCTTGGAGATCCTCGGGTGCCCGCCCTTCAGATCAGCTTGTCCGGAGTGATGGGCAGGTCGCGGATTCGGCGGCCGGTGGCGTGGTAGATCGCGTTGCCGATCGCCGCCGTCATTCCGGTGCCCGGGGTCTCGCCGAAGCCGCGGGCGTTGAGTGCCTCGCTGGTCGGGTCGGGTTCGTCGATGAAGAGGGCCTGGACGTGGGGGATGTCGGCGTTGACGGGCAGCAGATAGCCGGAGAGGTTGGGGTTGACGATCCGGGCCCGGTGGGGGTCGACCAGGGTGTGCTCGGTGAGGGCGAATCCGACCGCGCAGACGGCGCCGCCGATGGCCTGGCTGCGGATGGTTCTGCGGTTGAGGACCCGGCCGGCGTCGTACGCCCCGAGCATGCGCGTCACCCGGACCCGGCCGACCCGGGGGTCGACGCGTACCTCGGCGAATTCCGCGCCGACGGAGTAGCCGTGTGGGATGGGTACGGGGTCGGTGGTGGCCTCGACCGGCTTGGCGTGCCGGGTGAGGACCGTACGGATGTCCTCGCGGCGCCGGGGCCTGCCGGTCTCGTACAGGATCCCGTCCGCTACGGTGATCCGCTCGGCCGGAACGCCGTGCAGGGGAGAGCGTGGGTCGGCCACCGCGATGTCGATCAACGCCCGGCGGGCCGTGGTGCAGGCCCGGTTGACCGCGGCGCCGACGCCGGGAACGGTGGCGGACGCGACGGACATGAAGGCGAAGGGGTAGTCGGTGTCGCCGAGTTGGAAGTCGACGTCGGCCAGGTCCAGGCCCAGGGTCTGCGCGGCTATCTGGGACATCACCGTGTAGGTGCCGGTGCCGATGTCATGGGTGCCGACCTGGACCACCGCCCTGCCCTCGGTGGAGATCACCACGCGGGCGCCCGCGCCCGGCCTGCCGCCCGCCGTGTGCGCCGCGGTGGCCATGCCCCAGCCGATCAGGGTGTCGCCGTCGCGCATCGACCTCGGACGTGGATCGCGTTCGCTCCAACGGAACTTGGCGGCGCCCTGGCGGTAGCACTCGATCAGGTGCTTGCTGCCGAACGGTGTGCCGGTGGGATCGGGGTTGACGGCGGTGTGGTTGCGCAGCCGGAGTTCGACGGGGTCGAGGTCCAGTGCGTAGCTCAGCTCGTCGAGGGCCGACTCCAGGCCGAAGGCGCCGACGGACTCCGGTGGTCTCATGAAGCTCGGCGCGGGCAGGTCGAGCCGTACCGCGCGCTGGGCGACGTGCACGTTCGGGCAGGCGTACAGCATGCGGGTGGAGTGACTGTTGGAGAACACGACCTGTTCGGTACGGGTGACCTGGTGGGTGCTGACATGGTCGATGGCGATGAGGGTGCCGTCCCGCCCGGCCCCGATCCGCAGGTGCTGGTGTGCTTCGCCGCGGTGCCCGTTGGACGTGAAGGTGTGGGCGCGGGAGAGCACCAGCTTGACCGGACGACGCAGCTCCCGGGCCACGGCGGCGGTGAGCAGGGTGTGCGGCCACACCGGGCCCTTGGCTCCGAAGCCTCCGCCCAGGAACGGCGACAGCACACGCACGTTGCCGAGGGGAACGCCGAGTGCCTGGGAGACGCAGATCCTGGTGGCGTGGCCGCCCTGGGCGGATTCGTACACCGTCACCCGCTCGCCGTCCCAGTCGGCGGTCGTCGTCGACGGCTCGATGGGATTGTGGTGGTGCATGGGCGTGGTGTACGTGACATCGATGCGGACGTCGGCCTGCACCAGCCCCGCCGCCACGTCCCCGCGGGTGTACTCGTTGGGGCCCGACAGGCCCGGCGGAGGCACGTAGGCCTCGTCCATCGCGTCAGCGACGACGGACCGGGGCCGGCGGGCGTCGTAGGAGACGTCGACGAGCGTCGCCGCGTGCTGGGCCTGCTCCAGCGTCTCGGCGACCACGTAGGCCACGGGCTGGCCACTGTGGTGGATGTCCGGGTTCTGCAGGGGGATGTAGCCCTTGAGGAAGCTGATGTACTCGGGCCGCGCCAGGCGCGGCATGTTCCGGTGGGTGAAGACGCCGATGACTCCGGCCGAGCGCTCGGCGTCGCGGGTGTCGATGCCCGTGATGCGCCCGGAGGCGACGGTGCTCATCACCAGGAAGCCGTGCAGCGTCCCGCGGACCTCGGCGTCCGCGGCGTAGGTGGCCGCACCGGTGACCTTGGCGCGACCGTCGATCCGGGGAACAGGGCTGCCTACGATCGGACTCATCGGGTGCCTTCCAGGTCATCGAGTCGGTTGCCTTCCAGGTCGTCGAGGACGCCGGCGAGGGCGCGCTGCACCAGCTCGACCTTGAACGCGTTGTGCTCGCGCGGCTTCGCGCCGCGCACCAGGGCCCGGCCCGCCGCGGCGACGGTGGCGTCGGTCAGCGGCCGGCCGCGCAGAGCGTCCTCGGTCGCGTACGAGCGCCACGGGCGGGGCGCGATGCCGCCGAAGGCCAGCCGGACGTCGGTCACCACCCGCCCCCGCAGGGTCAGGGCGGCGGCCACGGAGACCACGGCGAACTCGAACGAGGCCCGGTCGCGCAGCTTCAGATAGCGCGAGGTGCGGGCCACCGGCGACTCGGGCACCTCGACCCCGGTGATCATCTCGCCGTGCCGCAGCGCGCTCTCCCGGTGCGGGGTGGCGCCGGGCAGGAGGTGGAAGTCCTTGAGCGCGATCGAGCGGCGGCCGTCCGGTCCGAGGGTGAGCACGACGGCGTCCAGGGCGCTCAGTGCGACCGCCAGATCGGAGGGATGTACGGCGATGCAGTGGTCGCTGCCGCCCAGGATCGCGTGCCGGCGGTTCTGTCCGTCGATGGCCGCGCAGCCGCTGCCGGGCTCGCGGCGGTTGCACGGGCTGCCGACGTCGCGGTAGTACCCGCAGCGGGTGCGTTGCATGAGGTTGCCGCCGATCGTGGCCCGGTTGCGCACCTGCGGAGACGCCGACGCCAGCAGGGCCTCGGAGATCGCCGGGAACCGCTCGCGGACCACCGGGTGATCGGCCACCTCCCGCATCCGGGCCGTGGCCCCGATGCGCAGTCGGCCATCGCGCAATTCGATGCCGGAGAGGGGGAGTTCGCCCACGTCCACGACCAGGTCGGGGGCGAGGACGCCGTCCTTCATCAGGTTCGTCAGCTCGGTCCCGCCGGCAATGAACGCGGCTGCGTCACGGGATGCGACCAGACGTACGGCCTCGGACGGACGCAAAGTGCGCGCGTAGTCGAAGGGCTTCATCGACCGGCTCCCTTCGCGGCGTCCCGCACCGCGTCGACGATGTTCGGGTAACAGCCGCAGCGGCAGAGGTTGCCGCTCATCCACTCGCGGATCTCCTCGTCCGAGCGGGTATGACCCTCGTCGACGCAGGCGACGGCGGACATGATCTGCCCGGAGGTGCAGAACCCGCACTGGAAGGCGTCCCGGCGGATGAACGCGGCCTGCACGGGGTGCAGATCATCGCCGCGGGCCAGGCCCTCCACCGTGGTGATCTCCCGGCCGTCCTCCATGACCGCCAGGGTCATACACGACTTCACGCGCTCGCCCTCGATGAGCACCGTGCAGGCACCACACTCGCCGCGGTCGCAGCCCTTCTTCGTGCCCGTCAGACCGAGACGCTCGCGCAGCGCGTCCAGCAGGGTGACCCGGGCCTCGACCGTGAGTGCATGCTCCCGGCCGTTGATACGGAGCGTCACCTCGGCCGTCGATGCCGGGGTGGCCGCGCTGTCCGCGGCGGCTGGACGGACCGCGGCCGCCGCCACCCCGTCCATCGTGACCAGCACGGCGGTGGTGACACCACCGGCTTTGAGCACGCTGCGGCGGCTGTGCCCGCCCGCTGAGACTTGCTCGTTCTCCGACATGCGTCACTGTCTCCCTCTCATCAAGGCGGGGTAGCGACGTCAACGGAAGCATGTTATCGGCGATAGCGCAAGCATTGGAAACGAATCTTTGTTATCAGTGATAACTCCGCGCCGCAGGTCCGGCGGGCTTTGTTACCCGGAATTTTCAACAAAGTGTTGACGTCGTGTTTCGGAGGGCGTTAGCTAGCGGCAGCCCGCTCAAGCACGCACGGCCGGTTACGGCCACGGAGGCTCCCGTGACTTCGACTTCCACGCCCCCGGGTCTGGCCCGGTTCAACGCCCTGGAGGAGCACGCGGCGTTCGCCGCACTGCACGAGGCCTGCGCCGCCACCGCCTGGGCCCGGCGACTGCTCGCCGCCCGACCGTACGCCACCCTCGCGGACCTCTACGCCGCCAGCGATGCCGCGATGGCCGCGCTGACCGCCGTAGACCTCGAAGAGGCGATGGCCGGGCATCCGCCGATCGGGCGCCCCAAGCCAGGGGATCCGACCTCGGCCCGGGAGCAGCGCGGCATGGCCGGTGCCTCCGAGGGGCTCAAGGCGGAGATGCTGGAACTGAACCTGGCCTACCAGGAGAAGTTCGGCCATGTCTTCCTGATCTGCGCGACCGGCCGGACCGGCGAGCAGATGCGGGACGCGGTCAAGGAGCGGATCGGGAACTCGCCGGAGCAGGAGCGGGAGATCGTCCGCACCGAGCTGGGGAAGATCAACCGGATCCGGCTCGCCCGACTCGTCGAAGCAGACTGAAGAGGAAGCCTGACGCCATGAGCACCAGCACCACCGCCTCCGTGTCCACGCACATCCTGGACACCAGCGCCGGCCGCCCCGCCGAGGGCGTCGCCGTCCAGCTCGCGGCCCGGTCGGGGCGTGACGCGTACTGGCGGGCGCTCGGCGGCTCCGCGACCGACGCGGACGGCCGGTGCAAGGACCTCCCCGCGCTGCCGGAGGGGACCACACACGTACGGCTCGACTTCGCGGTGGAGCCGTATTTCGAGAAGAAGCAAGCCGATGCGCAGCAGGACGCCCCCGCGAATCGGGACAGCGGTGCCGTGTTCTTCCCCGAGGTGGCGATCACCTTCGCCGTGCGGCCCGGGGAGCACTATCACGTGCCGCTGCTGCTCAACCCGTTCGGCTACTCCGTTTACCGAGGGAGCTAGCAGACAATGCCCACGATTCTCGGCCAGAACCAGTACGGGAAAGCAGAGAACCGCGTCGTAAAGATCACGCGGGACGGCGCCACCCATCACATCAAGGACCTGAATGTGTCCGTCGCGCTCTCCGGCGACATGGACGAGGTCCACTACTCCGGCTCCAACGCCAACTGCCTGCCGACCGACACCACCAAGAACACGGTGTACGCGTTCGCCAAGGAGCACGGCATCGAATCCGCCGAGCAGTTCGGCATCCATCTCGCCCGGCACTTCGTCACCTCGCAGGAGCCGATCCACCGCGCCCGGATCCGTATCGAGGAATACGCCTGGGAGCGGATCGAGAGCTCCGACGCCAACTCGCAGTTCATCGGCGCCGACGAGGTCAAGCACTCGTTCGTCCGGAAGGGCCAGGAGACCCGGCTGACCCAGATCACGTACGACGGCTCGCAGTGGGAGGTCGTCTCCGGCCTCAAGGACCTCGTCGTGATGAACTCGACGAACTCCGAATTCTGGGGCTACGTCAAGGACAAGTACACGACGCTCCGGGAGGCGTACGACCGCATCCTGGCCACGCAGGTCTCCGGCCGCTGGCGCTTCAACTGGTCCGACGACGAGCAGAAGATGCCCAACTGGGAGAAGTCCTACGAGCAGACCAAGAAGCACATGCTCCAGGCCTTCGCCGAGACCTACTCGCTCTCTCTCCAGCAGACCCTGTACCAAATGGGTTCCCGGATCATCAATAACCGCAGCGAGATCGACGAGGTCCGTTTCTCGCTCCCGAACAAGCACCACTTCCTGGTGGACCTGGAACCGTTCGGGCTGAAGAACGACAATGAGGTGTACTTCGCCGCCGACCGCCCGTACGGCCTGATCGAGGCCACCATCCTGCGGGACGGCTGCGAGGCGAGGATCCCGGTCGATCTCAGCAACCTCTGATCAACTCCATATCCTCGGCACCCGCGGCCGGTGAGTTTCCTTACCGGCCGCGGCACTCAAATTCCTCAGGGTCCTGCCGTGCCCTCTCACTGTGAGTCCACTGAGCGAAAAGGACGCATCATGGCAGCAGCCCAGCGCATCGTCATCGAGAACTGTTCGATCGCGACGGTCGACGCCACCGACACCGAGTACGCCACGGGGTATCTCGTCGTCGCCGGCAACCGCATCGAGGCGCTCGGTCCGGGCAGGGCCCCCGAGGGCCTGGAGAACGTCGTACGCCGTATCGACGCCACCGGCCATCTGGTGACCCCCGGTCTGGTCAACACCCACCACCACTTCTACCAGTGGATCACCCGGGGCCTGGCCACCGACCACAACCTCTTCAACTGGCTCGTCGCCCTGTACCCGACCTGGGCGCGCATCGACGAGCCGATGGTGTACTCGGCCGCGCAGGGGTCCCTGGCGATGATGGCCCGCGGCGGTGTCACCACCGCCATGGATCACCACTACGTCTTCCCGAAGGGCTCCGGCGATCTGTCCGGCGCGATCATCCGCGCCGCCCGCGAGATGGGCGTCCGCTTCACCCTCGCCCGCGGCTCCATGGACCGCAGCGAGAAGGACGGCGGACTGCCGCCGGACTTCGCCGTCGAGACCCTGGACGGTGCGCTCGCCGCGACCGAGGCGACCGTGAAGGAGCACCACGACGCGTCCTTCGACGCGATGACCCAGGTGGCCGTGGCTCCTTGCTCGCCCTTCTCGGTTTCGACCGAACTCCTCCGGGACGGTGCCCAGTTGGCCCGTCGGCTCGGTGTACGGCTGCACACGCACGGATCGGAGACGGTCGAGGAGGAGCAGTTCTGCAAGGAACTGTTCGGCATGGGCCCGACCGACTACTTCGAGTCGACGGGCTGGCTCGGTGAGGACGTGTGGATGGCGCACTGCGTCCACATGAACGACTCCGACATCGCCGCGTTCGCCCGTACGAAGACCGGTGTCGCCCACTGTCCCTCGTCCAACGCCCGGCTCGCGGCCGGTATCGCCCGCGTCCCCGACATGCTCGCCGCCGGCGTCCCGGTCGGCCTCGGCGTCGACGGCACCGCGTCCAACGAGTCCGGCGAACTCCACACCGAACTGCGCAACGCGCTCCTCATCAACCGGCTCGGCGCGCACCGGGAAGCGGCGCTGAACGCACGGCAGGCGCTGCGCCTCGGCACGTACGGTGGCGCCCAAGTCCTTGGCCGCAGCGCCGAGATCGGCTCGCTGGAGCCGGGGAAGCTGGCCGACCTGGTGCTGTGGAGGCTGGACACGCTGGCCCATGCGTCGATCGCCGATCCGGTGACGGCGCTGGTCTTCGGTGCGGCTGCTCCTGTCACCGCGTCGTTCGTGAATGGGCGTCAGGTCGTGGAGGACGGGCGGTTGCTGCACGTCGACGAGGATGCGATCGCTCGGTCGACGCGGGAGGAAGCGCGGCGGTTGGCGGGGATCGCCGCGGGACGCTGAGCGCGAAGCGCTCCGTGGGATGTGCCGCGGTGGGTCGTAGCTCGTCTGCGGCGCCGTCGTGGTTGGTCGCGCCCACGCGGCGGAGCCGCATATCGATACAGCCCCGCGCCCCTTCGGGGCGCGTTGATCTCCGGCCGGGAGGGACGGCTCCCGGTCGGTAGCCGGGGACCCCACTAGGGTTCGCGGCGGCCGTCGCCGGGGCGTGCATGGACGTGTGCGCCCCGGAACGGTCTCCGTCCTCTTCTCCAACGGTCCCGCACGACCGCGCATCACCTCCTTGAAACCCACGTCAGAGCCGACGTGCTGTCAACCGACCGGAGGAGCCGCCCGTGTCCGCCCACCCCGTCGACGAAAAACTCCCCGCCGCCAAGATGGCGACGACCGGCCTGCAACATGTGGCCGCGATGTACGCGGGAGTCGTCGCCCCACCTCTGATCATCGGCGCGGCCATCGGCCTCTCCGGCACCGAACTGACCTTCCTCACCGGCGCCTGTCTGTTCACCGCGGGCCTCGCCACGTTTCTCCAGACCATCGGCGTCTGGAAGATCGGCGCCCGGCTGCCGTTCGTCAACGGCGTCACCTTCGCCGGTGTCGCCCCCATGGCCGCGATCGTCGCCTCCACCGAGGACAAGTCCGACGCGCTGCCGGTCATCTTCGGCGCGGTGATCGTGGCGGGGCTCCTCGGCTTCATCGCCGCCCCCTTCTTCAGCAAGGCGGTGCGTTTCTTCCCGCCGGTCGTCACGGGGACGGTGATCACGCTCATAGGTGTGTCACTGCTGCCGGTCGCCTTCGGCTGGGCGCAGGGTCCCGACCCCGCCGCGGACGACTACGGCTCCACGACCTACCTGGGCCTGGCGGCGGCGACGCTCGTGATCGTGCTGCTTCTGCGCCGCTTCACCCGCGGCTTCGTCAAGCAGATCGCCGTCCTGCTCGGCCTGGTCGTGGGCACGCTCGTCGCGATCCCGTTCGGGGTCACGGACTTCGGTCCGGTCGCGGACGCGGCCGTGATCGGCTTCCCGACGCCGTTCCACTTCGGCGCCCCGCAGTTCCAGGTCGCCGCGATCGTGTCGATGTGCGTCGTGATGGTGGTCTCGATGACCGAATCGACCGCCGACATGCTGGCGTTGGGCGAGATCGTCGAGCGCCCCGCCGACGAGAAGACCATCGCGGCGGGCCTGCGCGCCGACACCCTCGGCTCGGCGATCAGCCCGCTCTTCAACGGCTTCATGTGCAGCGCCTTCGCACAGAACATCGGCCTGGTCGCGATGACGAAGATCCGCAGCAGGTACGTCGTCGCCACCGGCGGCGGATTCCTCGTGCTGATGGGCCTGTGCCCGGTCGCCGCCTCGCTGATCGCCGTCGTACCGCGTCCGGTGCTCGGCGGCGCGGGCGTCGTCCTGTTCGGATCGGTCGCCGCGAGCGGCATCCAGACGCTGGTGAAGGCGGGCCTGGAGAAGGACAACAACGTGCTGATCGTCGCCGTCTCCCTGGCTGTCGGCATCATCCCGATCACCGCGCCGGAGTTCTACCACGCCTTCCCGGAGACGGCGAAGATCGTCCTGGACTCGGGCATCTCCACGGGCTGTGTGGCCGCGGTGGTCCTGAACCTGCTCTTCAACCACCTGGGCAAGCGGCGGGACGCCCAGGACGTCACCCATCCCATGGAGGCCGGCGAACACATCGCCGCCGCCCCCTGAACCCGGCGCGCGTCGAAGAGGTCACGGTGCTGTGCCGGGCCATGCCATGAGGTTCGCGAAGAGCTCCGCCTGCTCGATCGCGTCGTCCAGCGCGTGATGCGTGTGGCGCCGCCGGGAGAGCAGCTCGCGCGGCATCGTGCCCTTCGCCACCGCCCGCAGCGGCAGCCCCGCCTTCGTCGCGTACAGCGTCTTCATGTCCAGGCAGCCGGAGTGCCCGAAGGGGCTCGTGCCGGTGAAGCGGATCAGGTACCAGTACAGGAAAGTCCAGTCGTACGACGCCGGATAGCCGCACATCACGGGTTGCGCGCCCGCGCTGACCTCGCGCACCCAGTCGCTGAACTCGGCGAGCGCGACTGCCGGTTCGGCACCTTCCGTACGGAGCCGGTCCCGGTCGAGCCCGCTCACAGCCAGCGCCTCCGGCACGAACTCCTCACTGATCGGCCTGAGTTCACGGTAGAAGGTCGCCTCCTCCGGGTCGGTCGGCGTGAACCCCTCGGCATCCTGCACTCCGGCGACCGCCGCGCCCAGGCTGATCATGGAGTACGGGCCGGGGATGGGACCGTCGGCCTCGATGTCGACGGAGATGTAGAGGCTGGGCTTGACGCGTCGTGCGGACATGGCACCGGAGCATCGCAGGCGGGAGCAGTACGCCGCATCCGAATTCAGGGGCGAGGGTTGGCCTGGCACGGGGTGGCCGCGGGCAGTCGGCCGGTGACGTACGAGCGGGGCGGGACGCCCATCAGGGCGCGGAAGTCGGACGTCATGTGCGACTGGTCGTAGTAGCCGGTGGCGGCGGCGAGTTCGGCCCAGGGCGCGGTCGTGGCGTGGGTGAGGACCGCGCGTACGCGGTTGATACGGGCGTAGTGCTTGGGGGACAGGCCCACACCCTCCGCGAAGAGGTTGCGCAACTGACGCTCGCTGACCGCCAGTTCGCGGGCCACCTCGCTGACCTGCCCCGGTACGTGGCCGAAACGGACCGACATCGCGTCGGCCCCGGCCCGCACCAGCTCGGAGCGGGCCCGGTCGGCCGTCGCGGTCAGCCGCTCGGGCAGTACGTCCGCCAGGTGGGTCACTGTCTCCTCGGGGGACAACCACCGCAATTCGCGGTCGAGTCGACGTGCCGTGCCGCCAGGCAGCTCGCCCAGCGGTACGACCCTCCCCACCAGGGAGGCCGCCGGGATGCCCAGTAGGGGGCGGGCCGTGCCGGGTGCGAGGCGCAGCTCCACACAAGAGGCCAGGGCCTTGCCATCATGGTACGAAGCCCGCACCCGTGGGCCGACGGCGAGGATGTCGCGATGCCCGGTCACCGCCACGCGGAGGACGACCTTCGTGCCGGTGTCCGGGAGGTGGACGAACGCCTCCTCGGGCGGGCCGACGGCGGACACGGTGCTGATCCCGGCGATCCACGGGCGCAGGACCTCGGGCAGGGGAAGGGCCTGCTCGGCACGGGCGTTCGTCACGCCTTCACCGTAGACGAGCCGTGCGGCCGGGAGGGCGGGCGAACCGTGCCGGTATTTCCAAGAGACCGATGCCCCGACCGGCTCACCGTGGGGACATGATCCTCGTGACCGGTGCCACGGGCACCATCGGCAGTGAAGTCGTACGACAGCTCGCGGCGCGCGGCGCGAAGGTGCGCGCCCTGACCAGGGAACCGGCGAAGGCCGGCGTGCCCTCGGGAGTGGAGGTGGTGCGCGGTGACTACCTCGACCCCGGTTCCCTGGACGCCGCGATGTCGGGGGTGACGGCCGCGTTCCTGCTGGGCGTACCCGGTCCGGACTCGCGGCACGACCAGGACCTGGTGGCGGCGGCACGGGCGGCGGGTGTGCACCGGTTGGTGAAGCTCTCCGCGATCGGGACGGGTGACCCGGACGTCGGCCCGTCCGGCGACTGGCACGTGCCCGGTGAGCGGGCGGTGCGGGACAGCGGCGGCGAGTGGACGATCCTGCGGCCCTCGACCTTCGCTTCGAACACGCTGAGCTGGGCGCCGGCCGTCAGGGAGGGCAAGCCGGTGCCGAACATGACCGGTGACGGGCTGTCGGGGGTGATCGATCCGCGGGACGTGGCCGAGGTGGCGGCACGGGTCCTCGTCGACGGTGGGCACGCGGGGCGGACGTACACCCTGACCGGACCGGAGGCGATCAGCGTCCCCGGGCAGGCCGCCGCACTCGCCTCGGTCCTCGGCCGGCCGATCGCCACGCAGGATCTCTCGCCGGACGAGACGCGCGACCACCTGCTCACCGTGTGGGGCTTCGACGAAGCGCAGGCGGCGGGCATCCTGGCCGGCACCGCCTTCGTTCGCGGGGGCGGCAACGCGGTCGTCACCGAGGACGTGCCGGAGCTGCTGGGCAGGGCGGCCCGGACGTACCGGGAGTGGGCCGAGGACCACAGGCAGGCGTTCGCCTGAGTTGGCGAACGCCTGAGGCTGATGGTGCATCAGTTTCTCTGCTCAAGTGGGAACTTGTCCGCCTACTGGTCCGTTGTCGCATTTACAGACATGTATGCGCATGACTGACCTCTCCGCGCCCGGTGGGGACCGGCCGCGGAGTTCGGGGGACAGGAAACCGGGGGTAATTCAGTGCATCGACACCATCGTGAGACCTACTACGTCGTCGACGAGGGCCGGATCTTAGAGTTCGAGAAGGGTAAGGCCGCCGCACGCGTGCCGACCGCGACCGAGCAGCAGATGGCCTTCCGCTTCTCCAGGTTCGGCAAGAAGAAGGGCGTCCAGCTGGACGAGGAGCTGCGCGCCAAGCTCGCCGCGGCCATGACCACCGTGGGCCGGGAGGGCGACGACCCGGACTCGGGCGAGCCCGGCACACCGATCCCGGCGGGCTTCACCTACCTCGGTCAGTTCGTCGACCACGACCTGACGCTCGACCGCACCCAGGTGGGCCTGGGCGACCCGGTCCCGGTCGAGGACCTGGTGCAGGGCCGCAGCCCGGCACTCGACCTCGACTCGCTCTATGGCCTGGGCCCGGACCACGCCGGCAGCGCCCGGTTCTACGAGCCGGACGGCCACCTCAAGATGGGGACGACGCTCGGCGTCCCGTTCCCGCCGGAGCTCCCGCCCGCCAACACCGACCAGAAGGGCTTCGACCTGCCCCGGGCCGGCGAGACGGCCGGCGGCACCCGGGCCGACCAGCGCGCCCCCCTGATCCCGGACGGGCGCAACGACGAGAACCTGGCCGTGGGCCAGCTGCATCTGGCCTTCATCCGCTTCCACAACCGCGTCCTCGACCGGCTCGCCGAACGCGGAGTGCCCGAGAAGCGGGCATTCCGCATGGCCCGGGAGACGGTCGTCAAGCACTACCAGTGGATCCTGCGCACCGACTTCCTGCCGCGCATCGTCGACCCGGAGATCGTCGAGCGCGTCTTCACCCGCGGACGGCGCCACTTCGAGGTACCGGGGCGGTCCCGGCCCGGAGACCTGCCGACGATGCCCATCGAGTTCTCCGTCGCCGCCTACCGGCTCGGACACAGCATGGTGCGCACCGCCTACCAGTGGAACAGCGTGTTCCGCGCCGGTGGCCCCGGCGGTATCGCCACGCTCGGTCTGCTGTTCCGGTTCAGTGGCACGGCGGGCAACCTCACCCCGGGCGACCCGAACAACCCGGATGACCTGAGCGACCTCGACGACCCGAACGCGGGGGAGATCCTGCGGCTGCCCAGCAACTGGATCGTCGACTTCCGCAGGCTGTTCGACTTCGGTGAGGTGGGCCGCGACGATCTGGTCGTGCCCAAGGGCGAGTTCAACCTCGCCAAGCGGATCGACACGCTGCTCGTCGACCCGCTGGCCGCGCTGCCCACCGGCACCTTCGACGGCCGTGGCCGCCCGGCCCCGCCGCCGATCCAGCGCAACCTGGCCTTCCGCAACCTCACCCGGGCCGGAATGGTCGAGCTGATCACCGGACCGCAGCTCGCCGCGCAGATGCGCATCAAGCCGCTGACGGCGGACCAGATCCTGCGGGGCAGGGGCGGTGCCGAGCTCGGCCAACTGACCGACAAGGAGCGGGAGTCGCTGGTGGCGCACACCCCGCTGTGGTTCTACATCCTGCGCGAGGCCGAGGTGAACGAACGCCACCCCGGCCGCCTCACCGGCGTCGGCGGCACCCTCGTCGCCGAGGTCTTCCATCGCGCGATGGAAGGCAGCCGGACGTCCATCGTGAAGCACCCCGGCTGGCGCCCGAGCCTGCCGTCCCATCG
Organism: Streptomyces sp. NPDC050211; assembly: GCF_040656035.1. NCBI lineage: Bacteria > Bacillati > Actinomycetota > Actinomycetes > Kitasatosporales > Streptomycetaceae > Streptomyces > Streptomyces sp. NPDC050211. The sequence continues at coordinate 244,083 of NZ_JBFALC010000001.1, read as the reverse complement.
CAAGGGCGCGTTCACGATGGCGGACCTGCTGCTGTTCGCCTTCGAGGACGACGCGGACCTGTTGAACCCGCTGGGCTAGACGGGGAGTTCCCCCGGATCCTGGGCGGAGGCGGTCGCATCCGCCCAGGCACAGGTCAGAGACCGAACAAGCTCGGATCGGCCGCCAGTTCCTTGAACCGCTCCTGCGGTGCGGCGACCAGCTTGCGGGCCGTGAGGTCCAGCAGTCCGCCGATGCCCGTGATCTCGGCGGCCACCGTGCCGTCGGTCTTGCGGATCGTCTGCTCGATGCGGAAGGTCTTGCCCTCGCCCCAGGCGAAGGCGCAAGTCACCTCGACCTCGTCGCCCGCGAGCAGTTCGCGCCTGTAGCGGATGCTGGTCTCCAGGGCGACGGGTCCCACGCCCTGGGCAATGAGGCCGGCCTGGCTGATCCCGGCCGCCTTCAGCAGCGACCAGCGGGCGTGCTCGGCGTAATTGAGGTACACGGCCTGATTGAGGTGACCCTGCACATCGGTCTCGTATCCGCGGACGGTCACCCGCACGGAAAACGGCTCGCTCACGGTTTTCCCTTCACGTACTCGGCATCACGTATTCGATGATCTGGTCGGCCGATCTTGGCATGCCCATCATCCTCTTCACGCCCGGCGCGGGGACGCCAGCAGATACCGGATCCTCGTGCGCGGCTCGGTGTACTCGCCGACCTGCCAGCCCGCCTTCTCCAACGTCGCCGCGCAAGCGCGCAGGGCATCGACGTCCGGCTCGTACACGGCGACGGCCTCCGGCTGCGGGGTCGCGATCACGCGGTAACCGGGGGAGTCCAGCCCGGCGGGGCGATGCCCGGCTGCCTCCAGGGCGAGGGCGGCGGCCTGCACCAGATGGCCGCGTTCCCAGCCGCACGGCCGGTCGGTGGCGCCGTCCGGATTGGTCATCCGGCGCAGCTCGAGCAGCCCCTGCCAGGCGCTGTGCACTTCACGGACCCGGGAGGGTCCCGCATCCGGCACGCTCTCCTCGCCGCCGACGCGGGCGGCGAAGACACCGGTCGCTGCCGAGGGTGTCCGGGCGGTCGTCGGTTCCGGAGCGGCCTTGGGCACCTCCTCCCGTATCCGATGCCCTGCCGGGGTCAGAAAGTGATCGTGCGGAGGCCGCGGATGCCGGAAGGCGAGCCCCCGCTTCACCAGCGCCTCCAGCTGCGCCTCCGTACCCCTGAGCCGCCCGGTCACCGGATCGGCGGCGTCGATGACACGGCGCTGGGCGGCGGTCGGCGGTCGTGTCACGGCGTGCTCCCTTCCAGCGGTTCCCCCACCGCTTCGAAGGCTACGACCCGGGTCTGACATTCCACCCTGCGATCACCGGTCGCCCGTGTTCGGTGCAGGCGGCAGCCCGCGCCGCCGTGCCGTGAGCACCTTTGCGCGGCCCCGCTTCGCCGGCCGATACGTGGTCGTATGATGCGCAGGCTGTACCGCTTGGAGAGTTGCGGCAGCGCTCAAGGGAGAGGGGCGAGGCGACGATGCAGGCGTCAGAGGTCCCGCGTGCGGTTGCCGCGGCCATGTCGACCGCCTCATCACTTGGCCTGACAGCCGACGACGCGATCGTTCTTCATGACTCGAACAAGCTCACTCTGCGTCTGCTGCCTTCTGACGTCCTGGCCCGGGTGGCACCTGTAGCGCATCAGGTCGCACAGTTCGAAATCGAGCTTGCTCAGCGGCTCGCCGAATCCGGGTGCCCTGTGGCTGCTCTCGAGCCTCGAGTGGAGCCACGCGTCTATGAGCGTGACGGCTTCGTGGTCACGCTATGGACCTACTACGCACCTGTGACGCCTCGAGAGGTCTCATCAGCCGACTACGCCCATGCGCTCGAGCGGCTGCATGCCGGCATGCGCAAGCTCGATGCCCCGACGCCGCATTTCACGGATCGAGTCGAGCAGGCTCAACAACTCGTGGCGAACCGCGACCGCACTCCGGCGCTCGCTGACGCGGACCGGGAGCTACTCGGCGACACGTTACGAAGCCTCAGACGAGCGATCTGCGGGCGCGGCAGCACTGAGCAGCTGCTGCACGGCGAACCGCACCCGGGCAACCTGCTCAGCACGAAGAACGGACTGCTGTTCATAGACCTTGAGACGTGTTGCCGTGGGCCCGTCGAATTCGACCTCGCCCATGCGCCCGAAGAGGTCAGCGAGCACTATCCGGGTGTCGATCAAGACTTGCTGCGCGAGTGCCGGATCCTCGTGCTGGCGATGATCACAGCGTGGCGCTGGGATCGAGGCGACCAACTCCCGAACGGGCGCCAGCTGGCCGCAGAGTGGCTCAGCCAGATCCGAGCGGCACTCGATCGCAACGGCCTGGATACCCATGGCTGATCGCGTGCCTGCAGAGCGGGCGCGGGAGTGGACCCACCTGGAGCCGCTGCAGGACGTAGGTCCCGAGTGGACCCGGGACAGCGCCCGCTGGGGCCCGAAGCCGCATTCCCGGCGCGCGGCGCATCCGGCGTGGCGCGTGCGGAGGCGGGTCGAGGCGCTGCCGGCGGAGTTGAAGCGGCAGGAACCAGCAGGCCGCTCACGCCGGAGCTCCCGTTGCAACGGGCTGGGTCTCCCCGTGCCGGACCAGCAGAAGATCACCCATGCCTCACAGGCTTTGGGCCCACCGCTCCAGCCGCGCGAACTCGGCCTCCCGAAGCCCTCGGCGCGGATCGATCCGCAGTAGCAGCGCGGGCCCGTCGTGGTGCTCGGCGACATGCCGTACGTCCAGGTCGGACACCATGTCGTCGACCCACACGAAAGGCCGCCCGGCCGCCCACTCCACGACCCGCCGCGTCTTCCAGTACAGCCCGTCCGGGTCCTTGGCGAACAGGTTCGTGAACTCGATGACCGGCAGATCTCCCGGCAGCCCGATCACCGGCGCGATCATCTCGTTGGCCTCGTGCATCCAGGTCGTCGCCCAGGCCAGCTCGTACGGCAGCGCCAGCAGCCGCGCCCCGTGCCCGGGATGCAGCCGCACCCGAAGCCCTCGCCGCAACCGCCGTGACCCCGGCGCCTGCCGCGCCGACCACGCCGAGGGATGCAGCCGACGTGTCACATAGCCGCGGTGCCGGGTGAACACGGCGCGGTACGGGTTGAGGGGGCCGTCGACGTCGAGGAGCAGCAGGGGGCGATCGCTCATGAAGGTGGCTTACCCGGGCTCGCCGCCGCCCAGTGCCTCGCCGTCGCCTGGCGGACACGTCCGACGTCCGCGCCGATCGCCGTCACGCGGTCACGGTCTTCGATTCCCGGACCGCCGCCGCGAGTTGCTCGATGCGCGGTGCGTACCCTGCGTGGCTGAACCGCTCCTCGTTGGCCCACGGGATCGTCTGGTCCGCCCGTACGGCGGGCAGGCCGGCCCAGGTCGGCTTGGTCTTCTTCAGCTCGGCCGGCTGGAGGTTGCCGGTGCGGTTGTCGACGAGGATCAGATCGGCCTCGTACGTGTCGGCGTTCTCCCAGCTGAGTTGCTGCCAGAAGCCGCCCTCGCCCGTCTTCGTGGGGGTGACGAACTCGACGCCGAGCGACTTGTAGTAGCGCAGGTCCGTGAAGTCGTCCGGGGTGGCGACGTACAGGATGTCGGCCGCGGCGGAGATCGCCATGACCTTCAGGCCGCCGCGCGACTTGGCCGCCTGGCGGAGGGTCTCCGAGGCCGTCTCGAAGCGCTGCTTGGCGGCGGTGACCTTGTCGGCCTTCACGTCGGCGCCGAGGGAGGCGGCGAGCGCGGTGAAGCGGCCGATCACATGGGTGAGCGAGCTCTTCGCGGTGAGGATGCCGACGCTGGGAGCGAGCGACTCGATCTTCTCGGCCGACTCCTCGGGGACGTACCAGAGCGCCGGTGGTTCGGTCATCTGGGCGATCAGGAGGTCGGGTCGCAGTCCGGCGTACCGCTCGACGTTGAACTGGGGATAGGTGTTGCCGAGGATCGTCACCTTGTCCACGTCGACGCTGCCGGCCCGGGGGTCGGGCTCGCCGCTCTCCAGCTTGGTGGGGCCGAAGACGGCGGTGCACTCGATGCCGAGGTCGTGGAGGGCCGCGGCGGCGCCGATGAAGGCGACCAGCCGCTTGGGAGTGCTGTCCGACGTGACCGTCTTCCCCCGGTCGTCCGTGAAGCGCCAGGGTCCGGTGTTCGTCGCGGAACCCTTCGCCTCCTCACCCTCACCCTCGCCGTCGCCGCACGCCGCAAGAAGTCCCCCAAGGCCGAGAACGCCGGCCGAGGTGAGGACTCCGCGGCGGGAGAGCGCTCGGCCGGACGGAGGGGACGAGGAGGGCCTGTGGCGCGGCATGTGCATGGAGGGCGTTCCCTTCTCCGAGGAGCGGAAAATCAAGTTAGGTTAGCCTAAGTTGCCCCTCTCCGGCAGCTCTCTCCGGCAGCCTCTCCGCGCCTCGCGACGAGTCTGAGGCTCGCCGCTACTGCCGATACCCGCTCAGGAACCGCCCGATCCGACCGATCGCCGCCTCCAGATCCTCCGCGTGCGGCAGGGTGAGGATGCGGAAGTGGTCGGGGGTGGGCCAGTTGAAGCCGGTGCCCTGGACCACCTGGATCTTCTCCCGGAGCAGCAGGTCGAGGACGAACTTCTCGTCGTCGTGGATCTTGTGTACGGACGGGTCCAGGCGCGGGAAGGCGTACAGCGCGCCCTTCGGCTTCACGCATGACACGCCGGGGATCTCGTTGAGCTTCTCCCAGGCCACGTCGCGCTGTTCGCGCAGACGCCCGCCCGGCGTGGTGAGATCGCGGATGGACTGCCGGCCGCCGAGCGCCGCCTGAATCGCGTACTGGGCGGGCGCGTTGGCGCACAGCCGCATGGAGGCCAGCATGGTCAGGCCCTCCAGGTAGTTCTTGGCGTGCTGCTTCGGGCCGGTGATCACGAGCCAGCCGGAGCGGAAGCCCGCCACGCGGTACGTCTTCGACAGGCCGCAGAAGGTGAGGACGACCAGGTCGGGGGCGAGCGCGGCGGCCGAGTGGTGGACGGCGTCGTCGTACAGGATCTGGTCGTAGATCTCGTCGGCGAAGACCATCAGGCCGTGCCGCCGGGCGAGGTCGAGGATGCCCTCGATGATCTCCTTCGGGTAGACCGCGCCGGTGGGGTTGTTCGGATTGATGATGACGACGGCCTTGGTGCGGTCGGTGATCTTCGCCGCCATGTCGTCCAGGTCCGGGTACCAGTCGGCCTGTTCGTCGCAGAGGTAGTGAACCGCCTTGCCTCCGGCGAGCGTTGTCACCGCCGTCCAGAGGGGGAAGTCGGGGGCCGGGATCAGCACCTCGTCGCCGTCCTCCACCAGCGCCTGTACGGCCATCGAGACCAGCTCGGACACGCCGTTGCCGAGGAAGACGTCGTCGACGCCGACCTCCAGGCCGAGGGTCTGATAGCGCCCCGCCACGGCCCGGCGGGCGGACAGGATGCCGCGCGAGTCCGTGTAGCCGTGCGCCTGCGGGAGCATCCGGATCATGTCCTGGAGGATCTCCTCGGGCGCCTCGAAGCCGAAGAGCGCGGGGTTGCCGGTGTTCAGGCGCAGCACGCTGTGGCCGGCCTCCTCCAGCGCGTTGGCGTGTTCGATCACCGGGCCGCGGATCTCGTAACAGACCTCGCTGAGCTTGCTCGACTGCCGGAACTCCATGCGCCCCTCCGGTATCTGGTGTTGCTTGGTTTTACCAAGTGTGAGCTTGGAAAGTCCAATGACACGTCTAGACTGCGTCGCATGTCACCTCGCCGAAGCTACGACCAGTACTGTTCCGCCGCCCGGGCGCTCGACCTCGTCGGTGACCGCTGGACCCTGCTGATCGTCCGGGAGCTGCTGGCCGGTCCCCGCCGCTACACCGACCTGCACGCGGACCTGCCGGGCGTCAGCACGGACGTACTCGCCTCGCGGCTGAAGGACATGGAGCGCGACGGGCTGACCACGCGACGCCGGCTGTCGCCGCCCGGCGCGGCGTTCGTCTACGAACTCACCGGACGCGGGCGGGAGTTGCTGCCGGTCCTCCAGGCCCTGGGCACCTGGGGACAGGCCGAGCTGGGCGAGCGGCGGCCCACCGACGCCGTACGGGCGCACTGGTTCGCGCTGCCCCTGCTGCGGTGCCTCGAAGGCCAGGGAGTGGTCGAAGTCCGGCTGGAGGAGGGCGAGTTCCATGTGTACGTCGGGGCCGAGAAGGGGCCCGTTTACGGCGAGGGGCCCGCGCCCGTGGAGCCCGACGCCCGGCTGGTCCTGGACGCCGGCACGTGGGAGGCGGTCGGGCGGGGGGAGTCGAGCCTGGCGGACGCGGTACGGGACGGCCGTATCACCGTGAGCGGTGAGGGGACGCTGGCCAAGGCGCTGCGGGAGGCATGAGAAAGGGCCCGCCGTACGACCGTACAGCGGGCCCCGTCGACCAGTTCAGACGCCTTGCGGTCGTCCCGACCCTCGCGTCAGCGCATACCCGCCGATCCCCGCGAGCGCGGCCAGCACGCCGCCGAGCGCGGTCCACACCCACCGGTCGGACCACCAGCCGGAGGACCAGCCGTCCTCGGGCTCGATCGCGGACAGCACGGCCGAGGGCGACGAACTCTCCTCGGTCTCAGGGGACTTCACCGCGATGCCCGGCACCAGCGGCTGCGCCAGCGAACCGTCCACCGCCGCCGACCCGCCGATGTCCTTGGAGGACACCTCGACGGCCGCGGAGACCGGAAGGCCGAGGTCGGTGGTCGTCAGGTCGACGACCGTCAGCCGGATGTAGTACGTGCCCGGCAGCGGGTCGTTGGCCCATGGCTCCGACCAGCCGCGCACCGTGCGCAGGGTGCAGGCCAGCTCGACCGAAGGTGTGTCCTGGGCGGCGGTGCGGGTCTGCGCGCCGTACTGGCAGGCCTGGCGGCGGCGCAGTCCGTCGTACACGTCGAGCTGCCAGGTCTCGGCGGCGTGCGCCTCAGGGAGGTCGACCGTGGCCTTCACGGTGGGACGGCTGCCGGCGTCCGCCGGGAACGACCAGTACAGGTAGTCGCCCGCCGAGCCGCTCGCCGTCGCCTTCTGGCCCTGGTCGATCTCCGTCGCCGTACGGAAGGACGTGCCCGCCTGTGCCGGAGCCTCCGCCGCCACCGCCGGACCCGCGGCCACCCCCAGCAGCACCAGCGCCGCACTCAACACACGTGTGATCCACATCAGTTGGTCCTCCAGACCGCGACCCGCCAGCGTGAAACCCAACCCCACACGACACCGGCGAGGAAGCCCGTGAGGATCAGCGCGCCCAGCAACCACCAGCCGCGCCCGAGGCCGAAGGAGGCCACGTCGCCCGACTGCGAGGGCCCGTCCACGACGTCGACGGTGAGTTCGAGGGGCAGACCCGGCGTGGTCTGCACGCCGGAGGCCGCCGAGAAGGAGTTGGTGACCTGGAGGCAGACCGTCTCGGCCGGAGCGTTCTCCTCGTCGCTCTCCGCCTTCGGGTACCGCAGACCGGTCGAGATGACGTCCGTACGGCCGTTGCCCGTCCCCTCGCCGCGCACGATCTCGCGCCCGCGTTCGGTGACGGCCCGCAGCAGCACGCCGTAGCCGGGGTTGACGGCCCGGTCGGCCGCCACGCTCACCGAGGCGCGCAGCTCCTGGCCGGGGTTCACGGCCACGCGGTACCAGCGCTGCTGGTGGAACTCCTCGCGGTCGGTGTAGAGCCCGGACTTCAGCGTGGGCGCCTGCGCGCACGCGTCGGCCCCCTCGGTGGCCACCGGCGTCACCACCGGATCGGCCGCCCGGTCCACCAACTGGTTGACGCGGTCGGTGAGTTCGTCGGTGTGCTCGACCGAGGTGTACGTCCCTCCGGTCGCCTCGGCGATACAGCTGAGCTGCTGCCGCATCTTGGCGTTGGGCACCAGGCCGAGGGTGTCGATGGTCAGGCCGATGCCCTTGGCGGCGATCTCGCGGGCGACCTCGCACGGGTCGAGCGGGGCGCAGGTGTCCTCGCCGTCGCTGATCAGCACGATGCGCTTCGAGCCGGTGCCGCCGTCGAGGTCGTCGGCCGCCTTCAGCAGCGCCGGGCCGATCGGCGTCCAGCCGGTGGGCGTCAGGGTCGCGACCGCCGTCTTGGCCTCGGTGCGGTCCAGCGGGCCGACCGGGTAGAGCTGGGCGGTGTCCTTGCAGCCCGTCTTCTGGTCGTCCCCGGGGTAGTTGGCGCCCAGAGTGCGGATGCCGAGTTCGACCTCCTCGGGCGTCGCGTCGAGCACCTCGTTGAACGCCTGCTTCGCCGCGGCCATCCGGGACTGGCCGTCGATGTCCCTGGCCCGCATGGAACCGCTGACGTCGAGCACGAGGTTCACCTTCGGCGCGTCCTCGCCCGTGGGTTCGCCGGCGGCCGCCGCGGCCGGGAAGGCGAGCCCGGCCGTCAGCGTGGCGAGCAGGGCGCAGATGCCCGCCGCGAGCCGATGTCTTGTGATCATCGGCGGATCTTATTGATCAAACGTGTCCCGCTCCAAAACGGTCTCCCACCGCAAGGGGTTGGGGAGCTCGGCCCACTGATCCCCGGGCGTCCCCGGCGACAGCCGCATCAGCGTCAATGCCTTCGTGGGCAGCGGTTCCTCGAGCAGTGCGACGAGATCCGGGGTGCGCGGCAGATCCCGTACGGCCGTCTCCAGCGCCGCCCGCAACGCCGTACCCGAACCCGCCGTGCCCGCCAGCGCCCCGGCCACCAGGGAGCCGAACAGCTTGCGCCGCAGCGTCGTCTCGTCGTCCGTGACGACCCGTCCGGTCAGCTCCGGCAGGGGGATGCCGTGCCGGGCCAGCCGGGCGGGGCTGATGCGGATGTCGGCGAGGTCGCGGTAGACCAGCCGCAGTGGTGCGCCCGTCGGGGACAGCACCACGAGAAGGTTCTGGCCGTGCGCCTCCAGAGCGACGCCCAGCTCCAGCAGGCGCAGGCCCACGGTGAGCGCCAGCCGTGCGAAGTCGGCCAGCCAGGCAGGGGAGCGGGGCAGGTCTGTGGTGGCGAGCGCGGCCACCGGCACGACCCGCTCGCCGCGCGCCTGGTCGCCGTACACCTGGGGAGACTCCCGCAACACGGCGGCCAGGTCGGGGGAGTGGGCGGTGATCGCGCCGATCGTGCGGGTGGTGTGCAGGAGGCCGTCCGTGTGCGCCGCCATCCGCTCGGCGAACGCCGACAGGATCGCCGATGTCGAGATCGACCACTGGGAGATGTCCCGCACCGAGGACGTCAGCCGGGTGCTCAGCGCGGTCTTGACGTGCGGGGCGCGGACGCCGGGCAGGGCGAGGGTGCGCAGGGACATCAGCGGATGCGCGACGGCGTCCAGGTCGAGGGGGCGCTTGAGGACGTGCTCCGCCTGCCAGGGATGCACCGGGATCAGCAGCCGCTCCCCGTCCCGCATACGGTCCGGCCACTCGCCCGTCACCAGGCACTCCCGCGCCCCGACCGGCATCAGCCCCAGCCGCACATGCGAGCTGTGCTCGGGGCCGTACGCCAGCTGCTCGTCCACCGAAAAACCGGGCCGGGAACGGCAGTTGGGGTGGAACGGATGCCCGTCGACCACCCGCTGCTCCCACTCCCAGTCACTGTCGGGCCACTCCTTCGGGTGGCCCTTCTGCCCGGCCCGGGACAGCGCCAACGACGCCGCGCTGTGCGCGAGTTCGGAGGCGAAGTACGCCCCGTGCGGTACCGCGAGCCCCGTCATCAGCCGGGCCGGATCGTCGTACGACACCCCGTCGAGCCGTACGGCGGTGACGTACGCGGAGGTGGCGTACGGGTCGGCGACCGGTCCGTGCAGCCGCCGCCCGTCGGACAGCCGCAGCACACCCGGCCCGCGCTCGGCGATCCAGGGCAGCGGCTCATGGGCCAGCGCCCGCCACAGCCGGGTCAGCACGGCCGCCCGCGCGCCGGGCAGCTCGGCCGTGTACCGCGGCACGAGATCGGGGCGTACGACGGCCAGCTCGTCGGCGACCCCGGCCTCGACGGTGGGGGGACGATGCACAGGCGGGCTCCTAAGGTTGCAGGCAGGGCGTCACGAGGGGGGCGTGACGACAGACATACTGATCATCTCCCGCCCGAACGGACCGTAGGGAACAAGTGGAACGCCTGGACCTCATGCCCCCGCCCGCCGCCGACGACCCGTCGGCACGAGCTGACGCGTATGCGGCGGCCCCGCTGCTGAACTGCCTGCTGCGGGAGGTGGCACAACGGGTACCCGGCGAGCGGCGGGTGTACCGGCTGCCCGGTCTGGACCGTCTGCTGCGGGTGCGCGGGGAACGCCGCCCCACAGAGCCCGAGCTGTACGTCGGCGGCACCTGGCAGCGACTCGGCCACACCGAGTTGGTGAAGCTCGTCGCCGAGGAGCTGACCCGGCACACGGGCCTGTCCAACCACGAACTCCCCGCCGAGATGACCGACAGCCGTGACGCCGTGGCAGCCCTGCTCGCCGCGCGGGCCCGCACGACCGCGCCCGACGACCCGTATCTGCGCTCCGAGCAGTCCCTGATCACCGGCCACCCCTATCACCCCGCTCCCAAGGCGCGCGGCGGCGGCCCGGCCACCGGATGGCTGCCGTACGCCCCCGAGGCCCACGCCGCCTTCCCGCTGGTGCTGCTCGGCGTACGCGAGGACTCGGTCGTCGAGGAGGGGGACACCTCCGCCCTCGACACCCTGGGCGAGGCGCCGCCCGGCTACCGGCTGCTGCCCGCCCACCCCTGGCAGCTCGACCTCGTCGGCCACGACCTCGCCCCGGCCTTCGCGGACGGCCGGCTGATCCGGCTGGGCACGACCACGTTCCCGGCCCTGCCCACGGCCGCGATCCGCACGGTCCACGCCCCCGACCGCGACCTGTTCCTGAAGTTCAGCCTGGATGTGCGCATCACCAATGACGTACGCCGGCTCTGGCGCCACGACCTGCTGAAACTGCGCCGCACCGACACGGCCGTGACGCAGGCCTTCGCCGCGATCGACGGCCCGGCGGCCTGGCTGGCCGACCGCGGCTACCGCACCGCGGGCTTCGCCTTCGAGGAACTCGCCGTGCTGGTCCGCGACGGACTGCGTGCGCACGTGGTGCCCGGCGCGACCCCGCTGCTCGCCGCCGGGCTCGTCGAGGGGTTCGCGGGCAGCCCGCTCGACGGCACCGACGATCCGGCGGGCTGGTGGGAGGCCTATCTGCGCCAGGTGGTCCCACCGGTGCTGGCCGCCTTCGCCGACCACGGCGTCGTACTCGAAGCGCATCTGCAGAACACGCTGGTCGCCGTCGACGCCGACGGCACGCCCGTGCAGGCGCTGTTCCGGGACGCCGAGGGGGTGAAGCTGCTGGCGGACGTGGAGCGGGCCGCCGGGTGGGAGCGGCTGGTGTACTGCCTGGTCGTCAATCACCTGTGGGAGATCGCCGCGGCCCTCGCCGAGCGCCACCCCGGCCTCGACCCCTGGCCCGCCGTACGCGCCGAACTGTCCCGGCACGACCTCCCCGAGATCGCCGCCCTGCTCACCGCCCCGACCCTCCCCGGCAAGACGAACCTGCTGCTGCGCTGGACGGGCGCGGACGGGGCCGACGCCCGCTATCTGCCCCTGCTTAATCCGCTGGCCCCTCACACGATGTGACTTACGCTGGCCGGTGTGCTGCGCGATGTGACTGCTGTTCGATACGTGACCCCGCTGAGGTCCGGCGGCTCCGTGCCCGGAGTCGTCGAGGCCGACGACCTGGGCACGTACGTCGTGAAGTTCACCGGTTCCGCGCAGGGCAAGAAGGCGCTGGTCGCCGAGGTGATCGTGGGTGAGCTGGCGCGGGCGCTGGGGCTGCGGTTCCCCGAGCTGGTGCTCGTGCACTTCGACCCGGAGATCGCCGACGGGGAGCCACATCAGGAGGTGCGGGACCTGCACAGCGCCAGCGCCGGGATCAACCTCGGCATGGACTTCCTGCCGGGTGCGAAGGACTTCACGCCCGAGGTCGCCGAGACGTTCCGGGTGGATCCGCTGGAGGCGGGCCGGATCGTCTGGCTCGACGCGCTGACCGTCAACGTCGACCGTACGGTCCACAGCTCCAACCTGATGGTCTGGCCCACGTCCGGCACCGTGCCCGCACACCTGTGGCTGATCGACCACGGCGCCGCCCTCGTCTTCCACCACCGCTGGGACGTGACGGAACCGGAGAAGGCGTACGACTTCCGGCACCACGCGCTCGGGCACTACGCGCCGGACGTGCGCGCGGCCGATGCCGAGCTGGCGCCGAAGGTGACGCGGGAGCTGCTGCGGGCGATCGCGGCCGAGGTCCCGGACGCCTGGCTGGCCGGAGAGGAGGGGTTCGCGACGCCGGACGACATCCGGACGGCCTACGTGGACTACCTCCACGCGCGCGTGCGCTCGTCGAAGGCCTGGCTCCCCACGGACTTCCCCACCCGGGAGGAACTCGCCGCCGAGCAGGCCCTGCGCGCGGCGAAGACACAGCGAGGCCGTCCGAGTTGGCTCAAGCAGGTCCCGAACCTGCACGGCAAACCGGCGGTGGAACAGGATGGGGCGGTACACCTGCGATGACCCAGCGCGTACAGATCGAGTACTGCACCCAGTGCCGCTGGCTGCCCCGGGCAGCCTGGCTGGCGCAGGAGCTGCTGACGACCTTCGAGACCGAGCTGACCGAGCTGTCGCTCAAGCCCGGCACCGGTGGCGTCTTCGTCGTCCGCGTGAACGACGAGGTGGTCTGGGACCGCCGCGAGCAGGGCTTCCCCGAGCCCACGGCGGTCAAGCAGGCCGTACGCGACCGAGTGGCCCCGGACAAGCCCCTGGGCCACTCGGACAAGCCCGCTTCCTGAGGGTCAGCCCTTGAGCTGCTCGTACGCGGGCAGCGTCAGGAAGTCCGCGTAGTCCTGGTCGAGGGCGACGGTCAGCAGCAGGTCGTGGGCCTGCTGCCAGTGCCCGGCCGCGAAGGCTTCCTCACCGATCTCGGCGCGGATGTTCGCCAGTTCCTCGGCGGCGACCTTGCGGGCCAGCTCCGGGGTGGCCTTCTCGCCGTTCTCGAACTCGACGCCGGCGTTGATCCACTGCCAGATCTGCGAGCGGGAGATCTCGGCGGTGGCCGCGTCCTCCATCAGGTTGAAGATGGCGACCGCGCCGAGGCCGCGCAGCCACGCCTCGATGTAACGGATGCCGACCTGGACGGCGTTGACCAGACCGTCGTACGTCGGCTTCGCTTTGAGCGAGTCGATCGCGATCAGGTCGGCCGCCTTCACGTCGACGTCCTCGCGCAGCCGGTCCTTCTGGTTCGGCTTGTCGCCGAGGACGGCGTCGAAGGAGGCCATGGCAATCGGGACGAGGTCGGGGTGGGCGACCCAGGAGCCGTCGAAACCGTCGTTCGCCTCACGGTCCTTGTCCGCCTTCACCTTCTCGAAGGCGACCTTGTTGACCTCCTCGTCGCGGCGGGACGGGATGAACGCCGCCATGCCGCCGATCGCGTGCGCGCCGCGCTTGTGGCAGGTACGGACGAGGAGTTCGGTGTACGCCCGCATGAACGGGGCGGTCATGGTGACCGCGTTGCGGTCCGGGAGCACGAACTTGGCGCCGCCGTCACGGAAGTTCTTCACGATGGAGAACAGGTAGTCCCAGCGGCCCGCGTTCAACCCCGAGGCGTGGTCGCGGAGTTCATAGAGGATCTCCTCCATCTCGTACGCGGCCGTGATCGTCTCGATCAGGACGGTCGCGCGGATGGTGCCCTGGGGGATGCCGACGTAGTCCTGCGCGAAGACGAAGACGTCGTTCCAGAGGCGGGCCTCCAGGTGGGACTCCGTCTTGGGGAGGTAGAAGTACGGGCCCTTGCCGAGGTCGAGCAGACGCTGGGCGTTGTGGAAGAAGTAGAGGCCGAAGTCGACGAAGGCGCCGGGGACTTGGCTGCCGTCCGGGGCGGTGAGGTGGCGCTCGTCGAGGTGCCAGCCGCGCGGGCGCATGACGACGGTCGCGAGCTCGTCCTCGGCCTTCAGGGCGTACGACTTGCCGGAGTTCGGGTCGGTGAAGTCGATGTTCCGGGTGTAGGCGTCGATCAGGTTGAGTTGGCCGACGACCACGTTCTCCCACGTCGGCGCGGAGGCGTCCTCGAAGTCGGCGAGCCAGACCTTGGCGCCCGAGTTGAGGGCGTTGATGGTCATCTTGCGGTCGGTGGGGCCGGTGATCTCCACGCGGCGGTCGTTCAGTGCCGCGGGGGAGGGCGCCACCTTCCAGGAGTCGTCCGCGCGGATCGCGGCCGTCTCCGGGAGGAAGTCGAGCGTGGAGGTGCGGGCGATCTCGGCGCGGCGCTCCGCGCGGCGGGCGAGGAGCTCGTCACGCCGGGGCGTGAACCTCCGGTGCAGCTCGGCCACGAAGGCGAGGGCCGCTTCGGTGAGGACCTCCTCCTGCCGGGGCAGGGGCTCGGCGTCGACGATGGCCAGCGGGGACGGCGCTGGTGCGGACATGAGCTGTCACTTCCTTCAGCGGGCTGCGTACGTGTGGCACGGGGTGCCAGGGTCCTCGGGTGCGGCTGACGGCGCCCGCGGAACGTCGGGGCGCTTCTGATCAGTGGATACTAGTTTCCTCATGGTGGAAGTTCAATGGTTTGTTGATGTCGAGATTCTCTGAGTCGAGGCATGGTGGCGCTCGGTGCCACCATGCTCACTCAAGGTGGCTCAGGTCGCCTTCCGTGTCGATGTCGTACGCTTCGGCCACATCCCCGCACTCGACGAGCGTGATCGCCTCCTCGTGCGCCTTCAGATAGGTGCGCGCCCCGCGGTCCCCGGTCGCCGTGGCCGCGATGCCGGTCCAGTGGGCCGCGCCGAACAGGACCGGATGCCCGCGTACCCCGTCGTAGGCGGCCGAGACCAGCGACTCCTCGTCCGTGTATGCGGCGAGTACCCGGGCGACCGCCTCCGGGCCGATGCCGGGCTGGTCGACGAGTGAGACGAGCGCGGCGGTCGCGGGGGTCCCGGCGAGCGAGTCGAGTCCGGCGCGCAGCGAGGAGCCCATGCCCTGCTCCCACTCCGGGTTGTCCACGAGCACACATCCCTCCAGCCGCGCCCGTTCCCGTACGACCGCTGCCCGCGCCCCGAGCACCACATGGACGCGGGTGCACCCGGCCGCCCGCAGGACGCCGACCGCGTGTTCGACGAGGGGCCGGCCCCGGTGTTCGAGCAGTGCCTTGGGGCGTCCGCCGAGCCGTCGTCCGCCTCCCGCGGCGAGCAGCAGCCCGGTCACGGTGTCTTGCTTGTCCGTCATGCGTCCTGCATACCTGAGACAGGGGCGCGCGACGGCTTTCCGGAGACTGAATTTCGGTCCACGCGGTGGCGCATCCCGCACCGGGTGGCGTTTACTGACCCGCGTCCCCCGGCGCCCGACCAACCTTCCGGGGGTCCGGGCGCGATCACGACGTACAGGCGCACAACGGCGTGCGCGGGGGGAGAGCTGTGTTGCGGAGCTTGGGGCAGAGGCGGCCAGTGACCGGCAGCGACGAGGACCCGAGGGTGGCGGAACTGCGGACCGCGGTGTCCCGGCTGCGCCGCGAACTCGCCGCGCATCCCGCGGAGTTTCCCGACCGTGGTATCGCCGAGGACGAACTCGCCGCGCTTGCCGCGATGACGGTCAGCGGCAGCCCCGAAATTCCGCGCCTGCGCCGGTCGTTGCTCCTGATCGCCGGGGCGATCGGGTCCGTGAGCGCGCTGTCGCGGGGGCTCACCCAGGTGCGCGACGCGGTGGATCTGTTCGGGGAACAGCGGCGGGGCCAGGGCTAGTTCGCCGGCGGGTACGGGAACGGCCCCCGGTAACCCTCGGTGGTCCGGTGCTCGAACTGGTCGCAGAGCCAGGTCTCCTGGACGAACTCGGTGAGGTCGTCCCAGATCGCGAAGATGCCCCGGGGGCCGTGCTTGCCGTCGACCAGGCGGTAGCGGTCCTTGACGTCACGGAAGCAGGCGAGGCCGGCCATGAGGCCACGGCCCAGCGGGGAGTAGTCGGACCAGGCGCATGAGACGCAGGCCTTCAGCCGGGCCGCACGCGGCAGCTTGCGCTGGATCTCGTGCAGCGCATCCTCGAAGTCGTCCTGGCCGGCCTCGTTGCGGAACTCGTACCCGTCGAGGTGCAGGGTGGTGACCAGGGTCTCCTCGTCCGGGCCGCGTGGCGGGCCTGCCGGACCCACGAGCCGCAGGGCGCACCGCAGCAGTCCCGGGCGGACACCGCTGCCCCTGACCTCGACCGGTAGGGGCACCTCCCACTCCAGGAGGCAGGAGCACAGTGCCCCATGGAAGAACGAGAAGGCCTGCTCGGGCGGCTCGCCGCTCAGCGCGCCCAGATCGTCCATCGTGTCGCCCTCGAAGCGGACGCCTCTGATCGTCGTACGGATCAGTTCCCGGCCGTCGGTCTCGAAGACGATCTCCTGCGACCCGTGCCGATCGGTGTACCGGCCGGGCCAGCGCTGGGTCACGACGCGTGGTTCTGGCTGGTGGCCAGTGCCTCGGACAGTTCCCCGGCGATCTGCTGGAGCACGGGTACGATCCGCTCCGTCGCCGTCTCGGTGACCCGGCCCGCCGGGCCGGAGATGGAAAGGGCCGCCGCGGTGGGGGAGTTGGGGACCGAGACCGCGAGGCAGCGGACGCCGATCTCCTGCTCGTTGTCGTCGACCGCGTAGCCGAGCCGTCGTACGTCGTCCAGGGCCGCGAGGAAGCCCTCCGGCGTGGTGATCGTCTTCTCCGTGGCGGCGGGCATGCCGGTGCGGGCGAGCAGGGCGCGCACCTCGTCGTCCGGGGTGTTCGCCAGCAGGGCCTTGCCCACGCCCGTGGAGTGCGGCAGCACGCGCCGGCCGACCTCGGTGAACATGCGCATCGAGTGCTTCGACGGCACCTGCGCCACGTACACGATCTCGTCGCCGTCGAGCAGCGCCATGTTCGCCGTCTCGCCGGTCTCCTCGACCAGGCGGGCGAGATAGGGGCGGGCCCAGGTGCCGAGCAGCCGGGAGGCGGACTCGCCGAGCCGGATCAGGCGGGGGCCCAGCGCATAGCGCCGGTTGGTCTGCTGGCGTACGTAACCGCAGGCCACCAGCGTGCGCATGAGGCGGTGGATGGTCGGCAGCGGCAGCCCGCTGCTGGCGGACAGCTCGCTCAGCCCGACCTCGCCGCCCGCGTCCGCCATCCGCTCGAGCAGATCGAAGGCGCGCTCGAGGGACTGGACCCCGCCCGTGGCGGACTTGGCGGAGTCGGTGGTGCTGGCGCTGGACGTCGGCACGGCGCGTTCCTTTCGGGACTGGCGGCCTTTTCGGGACAGGCAGGAAGAGCAGAAGCCTACCCGTCGGTCGGTTGACTCCCCGCTTGTGCGTAGCTACGTTCTGCTTGCCGGAATCGTAATTCCACTTTGTGGAAACGTCCAGAGTGTCGCCATCGGGTGCACTGTGGAGAAGTGTGCCCTTGACGGCGCGAGAACGGGAGACGAGACTCCTTCAACAGAAAGTTGAATTCCGTTACGCGGAAGTAAACGGCGGCAGAGAGGGGTCCGGGTGTCCGACGCTGAACTGGTGCTGCGCTCGACGCGCGTCATCACCCCGGAGGGGACGCGGGCCGCCTCGGTCGCGGTCTCCGCCGGCAAGATCACGGCCGTACTCCCGTACGACGCCGAAGTCCCGTCCGGCGCCCGGCTGGAGGACTTCGGCGACGACGTCGTGCTGCCCGGCCTGGTCGACACCCACGTGCACGTCAACGACCCCGGCCGCACCGAGTGGGAGGGCTTCTGGACCGCCACGCGCGCCGCGGCCGCCGGCGGCATCACCACCCTCGTCGACATGCCGCTCAACTCCCTGCCGCCGACCACGACGGTCGAGAACCTCCGTACGAAGCAGAAGGTGGCCGCCGACAAGGCGCACATCGACGTCGGCTTCTGGGGCGGCGCCCTGCCCGACAACGTCGCGGATCTACGCCCGCTGCACGACAGCGGGGTCTTCGGCTTCAAGGCGTTCCTGTCCCCGTCGGGCGTGGACGAGTTCCCGCACCTCGACCAGGACCAACTCGCCCGGTCCCTGGCCGAGATCGCCTCCTTCGGCGGCCTGCTGATCGTGCATGCCGAGGACCCGCACCACCTCTCCGCGGCCCCGCAGCACGGCGGCCCGAAGTACGCGCACTTCCTCGCCTCACGCCCGCGCGACGCCGAGGACACGGCGATCGCCCAGCTGATCGCCCAGGCCAAGCGCCTGGACGCGCGCGTGCATGTGCTGCACCTGTCGTCGAGCGACGCGCTGCCGCTGATCGCCGAGGCGAAGGCGGAGGGGGTCCGTCTCACCGTGGAGACCTGCCCGCACTATCTGACGTTGACCGCCGAGGAAGTCCCGGACGGGGCAAGCGAGTTCAAGTGCTGCCCGCCCATCCGCGAGGCCGCCAACCAGGACCTGCTGTGGCAGGCGCTGGCCGACGGCACGATCGACTGCGTGGTCACCGACCACTCGCCGTCCACGGCCGACCTGAAGACCGATGACTTCGCGACGGCGTGGGGCGGCATCTCGGGCCTGCAGCTGAGCCTGGCGGCGGTGTGGACCGAGGCGCGCAGGCGCGGTCACGGCCTGGAGGACGTCGTGCGCTGGATGTCCGAGCGGACGGCTCAGCTCGTCGGCCTCGGTCAGAAGGGCGCCATCGAGGCCGGCCGCGACGCCGATTTCGCGGTCCTCGCACCCGAGGAGACGTTCACCGTGGACCCGGCGGCCCTCCAGCACCGCAACCGCGTCACGGCGTACGCGGGCAAGACCCTGTACGGCGTCGTCAGATCCACCTGGCTGCGCGGCGAACGCATCGTGGCGGGCGGCGAGTTCACGGACCCGAAGGGCCAACTCCTCACCCGCACCCCCTGATCGACCCCGCACCCGCAGCGGCCGACTCCCGAAAGGCAGACCTTGTGACGGCGACCCCGAGTTTCACCGGCGACGCGAACCCGTACGGAGGCGGTGACCCGTACGCGGACTACCGCACCGCCGACTTCCCCTTCACCCAGTACGCCAACCTCGCCGACCGGCAGCTCGGCGCCGGTGTCATCGCCGCCAACGACGAGTTCTTCGCCCAGCGCGAGAACCTGCTGGTGCCCGGACGCGCCGAGTTCGACCCGGAGCACTTCGGGCACAAGGGCAAGATCATGGACGGTTGGGAGACGCGCCGCCGCCGTGGTGCCTCGGCCGAGCACCCGTGGCCGACGGCCGAGGACCACGACTGGGCGCTGGTCCGCCTCGGCGCTCCCGGCGTGATCCGCGGGATCGTCGTCGACACGGCCCACTTCCGCGGCAACTACCCGCAGGCGGTGTCGATCGAGGGCACGTCGGTGGCGGGCTTCCCGTCCCCCGAGGAACTGCTGGGCGACGACGTGAAGTGGACGACGCTGGTCCCGCGCACCGCAGTGGGCGGCCACGCGGCGAACGGCTTCGAGGTCTCCGTCGAACAGCGCTTCACCCACCTCCGCGTCAACCAGCACCCCGACGGCGGCATCGCCCGCCTGCGCGTGTACGGCGAGGTCGTCCCGGACCCGGCGTGGCTCGCGGTCCTGGGCACCTTCGACGTGGTCGCCCTGGAGAACGGCGGCCAGGCCGAGGACGCCTCCAACCTCTTCTACTCACCGGCCACCAACACCATCCAGCCGGGCCGCTCCCGCAAGATGGACGACGGCTGGGAGACCCGCCGCCGCCGCGACCAGGGCAACGACTGGATCAGGTACCGGCTGGTGGCCCAGTCCGAGATCCGCGCGATCGAGATCGACACGGCGTATCTGAAGGGCAACAGCGCCGGCTGGGCGTCGGTATCGGTGAAGGACGGCGAGGAGGGCGAGTGGACGCAAGTCCTCCCGCGTACCCGCCTCCAGCCCGACACCAACCATCGCTTCGTCCTGTCCGCCCCCGCCGTCGGCACGCACGCGCGCGTGGACATCTACCCCGACGGCGGCATCTCCCGCCTGCGCCTGCACGGCTCGCTGACACAGCAGGGCGCGGCGGGGCTGGCGGCGCGACACCAGGAGCTGGGCGGCTGAACTCCGCTACCGTGAACACCCCTTGTGCGGCAGGGGTGTTCACGGGGAGGCGCGATGGCGGTTCTGCTCTACTACCCGTTGGTGAAGCCACCGACGGAGATCCTGCATCAGGCGCTGCTGTACTGGGACGGGATCGCCTCGGTCGTGCCGCGGGAACGCGAGGTCTACGAGGCCGCGGTCTCGGCGGAGCTGAAGGAGCTGCGGGACCGGTCCCTGTACCGGCCGCTCCACTTCGACGACCGCTCGATGGATCTGCTGTACGACCCGACGTACAGGCGCCGTGACGGCGGCGGCAATCTCACTGCCGAGGTGCTGCGCCAGGAACTGCGCCGCATGGCGGGCAGCCCTGACCGGCCCTCGCTGCCGTCGCCACCGGAGGCCTACTTCTACGAGTCGAAGCTCAGTCACTGGCTGGAGGAGGAACTGCTGCGCCTCGGCCTCGCCGAGCGATGCGAGAACGATTGGTGGAGGCTCGCCGTACCGAAGCAGGTCCAGGAACTGATCATCGGCGTGCTGGCGCGCGAACTGGCCCTGGAAGAACGGGTCTCGTACATCCCGTACACCGACCGTCCGGACGCGTACGACTGCTCGCTGCGTGCCCCTGCCGAGCAACGCCTGCCCGCGTATGAGACGGAGCTCGGCGGGCTTCTCCCGGTCCCCGCCCCCGGCACCCCCACCGCCGACGTCCTCGCCTTCCGTGACCGGTACGCCGACGAGCGGCAGCGCTTGATGCGCGCCGTACACCGACTGCTCGGCGATCTGCGGCGCGATTACGAACACCCCGCGGACGTCCTCTCCGAGCTGCGGCGCGAGATCGACCAGTCCGTGGAGGACTACCGCGGGGCCGCGAAGAGCAGCCGTATGGCCTGGGTGGAGCGATCGGTGATGGTCACCGTCGCCCTGGGAGCGGCCGCCGGGACCATGGTGGAACCCGGCCTGACCTGGGTCCTGGGCGCCGTCGGCGGCTACGCGCTGAACGTGGCCACCCGCGAGATCCGCCCGTTGGCGAGAACGCGTGACGGCCACGACTTCAGCTACCTGCACCGGGTCAAGGAGACGCTGACGTGACGGTCACGCGGCGTGTCCGCCGTCCACGCTGAACTCGGCGCCCGTGACGTAGTCGGCCCCCGCCAGGTACGCGACCATCGACGCCACCTCCTCGGACGTGCCGAACCGCCCCAGCGCCGTCATCGCCGCCTGGCCGGGCGCGTACGGGCCGTCCCCCGGGTTCATGTCCGTGTCGATGGGCCCGGGGTGGACGATGTTCGCCGTGATCCCGCGCGCACCCAGCTCGCGGGCCAGGGCCTTCGTCAAGCCGATCAGGGCCGACTTGCTCATGGCGTACAGCGTCCCGCCCGGCCCCGGCACCCGCTGGGTCATGCAGGTACCGATCGTGATGATCCGGCCGCCCGCCGACATCCGCGCGGCGGCTGCCTGGGAGGCCAGGAACACCCCGCGCACGTTCACCGCGAGCAGCAGGTCGACATCGCTGACCGACAGGCTCTCCAGCGGCCCGAGCAGGCCGACGCCCACGTTGTTCACCAGCACGTCCAGCCCGCCCAGCGCCTCCGCCGTGCGCGTCACCGCCCCGGCCGTCTCCGGCGCGTCCGCGGAGTCCGCGCGAAGGGCCACCGCCCGTCGCCCGAGCGCCTCGGCGGCCCGTACGACGTCCTCGGCCGCGTCCTTGCCGTTCACGTAGGTGACGGCCACGTCCGCGCCCTCCCGGGCCAGCCGCAGTGCCGTCGCCGCGCCGATGCCGCGGCTGCCGCCGGTCACCAGGGCCACCTTGCCGTTGAGCGTTCCGTAAGAAGTCATGCATCCATCCCAGCGGCGGGGGTCCCGCGGTGCTGGCGGCGAACGGACGTCGAGGTCGCCCGGTCGGACGCATCGCCGGAACTCTTGACTCCACTTCCGGCGTTCTCCTGGCGTGACACTTCAGCAAGAGATCGTCGGCAACGCCATGCAGATGGCGGTCGTCAGCCTGCGGCCCGGCCAGACCGTGTACTGCGAGGCCGGAAAGTTCCTGTTCAAGACGGTGAACGTGACCATGGAGACCCGACTGACGGGCCCCTCGAACGGTCAGCAGCCCCAAGGCGGCCCGGGCGGTGGCATGGGAGGCATGCTGCGCCAGGCCATGGGCACCGCCATGCAGGTCGGCCAGCGCGTCCTCGCGGGTGAGTCGATCGCGTTCCAGTACTTCACCTCCTCGGGCGGCGAGGGCACCGTCGGCTTCGCGGGCGTGCTCCCGGGCGAGATGCGCGCCCTCGAACTCGACGGCACGCGCGCGTGGTTCGCCGAGAAGGACGCCTTCGTCGCCGCCGAGTCCACCGTCGACTTCGGGATCGCCTTCCAGGGTGGCAGGACCGGCATGAAGGGCGGCGAGGGCTTCGTCCTGGAGAAGTTCACCGGCCACGGCACGGTGATCATCGCCGGCGCCGGCAACTTCATCGACCTGAACCCGGCCGACTTCGGCGGCCGTATCGAGGTCGACACCGGCTGCGTCGTCGCCTTCGAGGAGGGCATCCAGTACGGCGTCCAGCGCGTCGGCGGCCTCAACCGCCAGGGCGTGATGAACGCCGTCTTCGGCGGCGAGGGACTCTCCCTGGCCACCCTGGAGGGCAACGGCCGCGTCATCCTCCAGTCCCTGACTATCGAGAGCCTGGCCAACGCCCTGAAGAAGGCCCAGGGCGGCGACAAGCAGGGACCCACGGGAGGGCTCTTCTCGACCCACGCGGGCTGAGCCGATGAGTTGCGGGTGCCGGTGGGGTCTGAGGTGATGACAACAGACCCCACCACAGAGAGAAGGCACCCGCCATGGGCAAGCTCGTCTCCCAGATCTTCGTCAGCCTCGACGGCGTCTACCAGGCACCGGGCGGCCCGCAGGAGGACACCCGGGGCGGCTTCGAGCAGGGCGGCTGGACCGTGCCCTACGCCGACGAGGACTTCGGCGCGTTCGTCAACGAGGTCTTCGGCAGCGTCGACGCGTTCCTCCTCGGCCGCCGGACCTACGACATCTTCGCCGGGTACTGGCCGAAGGTGACCGACCCCGCCGACCCCGTCGCCTCCAAGCTCAACGCCCTGCCGAAGTACGTCGTCTCGTCCACCCTCACCGACCCCGAGTGGTCCGGCACCACCGTGGTCAGCGGCGACCTGGCCAAGGAGGTGACCGCCCTCAAGGAGCGCACCGACGGCGAGATCCAGGTCCACGGCAGCGGCGCACTGCTGCAGTCCCTGTTCGCCCTCGACCTCGTCGACACCGTCCACCTGCTGACCTTCCCGGTCGTGCTGGGCGCCGGCTTCCGGCTCTTCCCGGAGGGCGCGGTGCCGACCGCCTTCCGGCACAGCGGCGGACGGATCACCTCGACGGGCGTCTCCATCCAGTCGTACGACCTCGCGGGCCGCCCGGAGTACGGCACGTACGAGCTGCCCGAGAATGCCTGACCAGCTGCCGTCCGGCCTGCGTGAAGACGTCGGGCGGCAGGTTAATTTCCCGAAAACTCATCGGACTTGAGGGGAAATTCTCCGGAGTTGACATTGACATGCCAGTGTCTACGCGCGTCATCATGTGGGGCATGAGATTCCCCCCACGAATCACCCGCATCGGCGCCGCGGCCGCCGTCCTGTCCGCCCTTCTCATCGGCGGCACCGTCACCGCCACCCCGGCGGCCGCCGCCGTCGGCAGCATCTGCTACAGCGACCTGCCCTCCCAGGCGCACGACACGCTCGACCTGATCGAGCAGGGCGGCCCGTTCCCGTTCGAGCAGGACGGCACCGTCTTCCAGAACCGCGAAGGCATCCTGCCCTCCCAGTCGACCGGGTACTACCACGAGTACACGGTCATCACGCCCGGCTCGTCTACGCGCGGAGCTCGCCGGATCGTCACCGGTGAGGAGAACCAGGAGGACTACTACACCGCGGACCACTACGAGTCGTTCGACCTGGTCGACTACGGCTGCTGAGCCTCAGCCGGACTTCCGGCTCTCGGCGGCGGCGAACAGCGCGAACCCCAGCACCAGGAACGCGACGCTCGCGTAGATCCCGTAGCCGTCGAGAAAGTCGATCCTCTGCACGAGGCCGATCTTCCAGTCGGTGAACTCGTGCAAGAGGCCCATCGCGCCCTGTGCCAGGGCGATGAATCCGAGTAGCTCCAGCAATTCCTTCATGGTGAGAACACTCGCCCCGCGGACCCCCCACAGTCATCGGCCGCGGGGCGAGGCCATTTCGACGGAAGTCCCTGATCCGTCCGCGGCCCCGCGCCGAAAGTCTGCGGCGGTGCGACTTTGGTCGTCGATCATGCGTACGGGGAGGTGGAGCGGTCCCGCACTGCGTAGATTTGTCGACCGTGAGTGGTGACAAGACGGAGCAGGCTGTATCGGCGTTCCAGGGGCGCCGGTGGCTGTTCCCGTCCGCCGTGGTCCATGAGCTCGACCCCGATGCCGGAGCGTCCGGGCGGCGACCGCGGCGCACCGCACGGGACTGGGCCGTCGACTTCTCCTGCTTCCTGCTGGCCGTCCTGATCGGCCTGACAGCCGCGGAGACTGTGAACGGAGACCCGAACACCTCGAAATCACTCGCCGCCATCGATCAGTTGCTCGGCGCCCTCGCCTGTGCCCTGGTCTGGCTGCGCCGCCGCTGGCCGCTCGGACTCGCCGTCGCGATGGTTCCCCTCGGCTTCGTCTCGAATACCTCGGGCGGCGCCGGCATGATCATCTTCTTCTCGCTCGCCGTGCACCGGCCCTTCAAGTACGTGGCCTTGCTCGGCGGCATCTCTCTAGTGGGGATCCCGTTCTACTTCTGGTGGCGCCCGGAGCCCGGCCTGCCGTTCGTGGCGGCGGTCCTGCTCGCCTCGCTGCTCACCGTCTCGGCCATCGCCTGCGGCCTGCTCGTACGGTCGAAGCGGCAGCTCATGCTGAGCCTGCGCGACCGCGCCCTGCGCGCCGAGACGGAGGCGAAACTGCGCGCCGAGCAGGCGCAGCGGTTGGCCCGCGAGGCCATCGCCCGGGAGATGCACGACGTGCTCGCGCACCGGCTGACGCTGCTGAGCGTGCACGCCGGTGCGCTGGAGTTCCGGCCCGACGCACCGCAGGCGGAGGTCGCCCGGGCCGCGGGCGTCATCCGGGAGAGCGCGCACGAGGCGCTGCAGGACCTGCGGGAGATCATCGGCGTGCTGCGGGCCGGTGAACCCGACGAGGCCGGCCGTCCGCAGCCGACGCTCGCCGCGCTGGACGCCCTGGTCGCCGAGTCCCGCGAGGCCGGCATGAAGGTCACCCTCGACAACCGCGTCACCGACCCCGCCGCCGTCCCGGCCTCCGTCGGCCGCACCGCCTACCGCATCGCCCAGGAGGGCCTGACCAACGCCCGCAAGCACGCCCCCGGCACCGAGGTCACCGTGTCCGTCACCGGCGGGCCGGGGGAGGGCCTGACCGTGGACGTACGGAACCCGGCACCCGAGGGCGAGGTTCCTCCCGTGCCCGGCTCCGGGCAGGGCCTGATCGGACTGACGGAACGGGCCACGCTGGCCGGGGGGCGGCTCGCCTACGGGCCGGAGGGGGACGGGGGATTCGAGGTGCGGGGCTGGCTGCCGTGGGGGTGAGCGACTCCGGCCAACTCACCGGCCGCGACCGTGATTACGTAGGGCCCATGACTGCGATCAGAGTGCTCCTCGTCGACGACGACCCCCTCGTACGGGCCGGGCTGTCCTTCATGATGGGCGGGGCCGACGACATCGAGATCGTCGGGGAGGCGGCCGACGGCCGTGAGGTCGAGGCGCTCGTCGACCGCACCAGCCCGGACGTCGTCCTGATGGACATCCGGATGCCGGCGATGGACGGGCTGACGGCCACCGAGCGGCTGCGCGGCCGCAAGGACGCCCCGCAGGTCGTGGTCCTGACCACCTTCCACGCCGACGAGCAGGTGCTGCGGGCGCTGCGCGCCGGTGCCGCCGGATTCGTCCTGAAGGACACCCCGCCCGCCGAGATCGTCGACGCGGTGCGCCGGGTCGCGGCCGGCGACCCCGTTCTGTCGCCCTCCGTCACCCGCAGGCTGATGGAGCACGCGGCCGGTGCCGCGGCCGACACCCGGCGGGCACGCGCGCGTGCCCGCATCGAGGCCCTCAACGACCGTGAACGCGAGGTCGCCGTCGCCGTCGGCCGGGGGCTGTCCAACGCCGAGATCGCCGCCACCCTCTTCATGAGCGTGGCCACCGTCAAGACCCATGTCTCCCGCATCCTGGCCAAGCTCGACCTCAACAACCGTGTGCAGATCGCCCTGTTGGCATACGACGCGGGACTTCTGGAGGAATCAGAGGAAGACGGGCACTGATCGCGGGCGTCGGGCGTTGTCTGTGTGTCGCGGCTGTTGTGCGGGGGCTGTTGCGCGGGGGATGGTGTGCGAGGGGGAGGGCCATGACGGACGTCATCGACATGGGGGAGTTCGGCGAGGGGTTCCGCGTGAACCCGCATCCGGCGTACGCACGCCTGCGTGCCGAAGGCCCCGTCCACCGGGTCCGGCTGCCCGAGTGGCACTCCGAGGTGTGGCTCGTCGTCGGGCATGAGGAGGCGCGTACGGCACTCGCCGAGCCACGGCTGTCCAAGGATGGCGCCAAGATCGGCATGAAGTCCCTCGACGAGGAGCTGATCGGGAAGAACCTGCTGGTCACCGACCCGCCTCAGCACACCCGGCTGCGCGGCCTGATCGCCCGCGCCTTCACCATGCGCCGCGTGGAGGCACTGCGCCCGAGGATCCAGCAGCTCACGGACGAACTGCTCGACGCGATGCTGCCGCAGGGCCGCGCCGATCTGGTGGAGTCCCTGTCCTACCCGCTGCCGATCACCGTCATCTGCGAACTGCTCGGCGTGCCCGAGATGGACCGCGCTGAGTTCCGCAAGATGTCCACGGAGGCGGTGGCGCCGAGCAGCCCGGGCAGCGAGCACGACGCCTACGTCCGCCTCGGCGCGTACTTCACCGACCTGATCGAGGACAAGCGCTCCGCCGGGCCGAGCGGCGACCTGCTGAGCGACCTGATCCGCACCACCGCCGAGGACGGCGACCGGCTCTCCCCGGACGAGCTGCGGGGCATGGCCTTCATCCTGCTGATCGCGGGCCATGAGACCACGGTCAACCTCATCACCAGCGGCGTCCACTCCCTGCTCACCCACCCCGACCAACTCGCCGCGCTGCGCGCCGACATGAGCCTCCTCGACGGTGCCGTCGAGGAGATGCTGCGCCACGAGGGCCCGGTGGAGACGGCGACGTTCCGGTATGCCGCGGAGCCACTGGAGCTGGGCGGCGTCCGGATCGGCCAGGGCGAGCCGGTGATGATCGGCCTCACCGCCGCCAACCGCGACGCGAGCCGCTACCCCGCCCCCGACACCTTCGACATCCGCCGTGACGCCCGCGGCCACGTCGCCTTCGGCCACGGCATCCACTTCTGCCTCGGCGCCCCACTGGCCCGCCTCGAAGCACGCACAGCGATACGCTCCCTGCTCGCCCGCGCCCCCGACCTCGCCCTCGACGGCCCACCCGGCGAGTGGCTCCCGGGCATGCTGATGCGCGGCATGCGCAGCTTGCCGGTGCGCTGGTGAGCGGCAGAGTGCGGGGAGGTTCAGCTGACGGGGCCTTGGGCGCTGGGGCTGGCGGTGCGCTGAGAGCTGGGGCTGACCGTGCCCTGCAAGCCGTCGCTGACCGCGCACCGCAAGTCGTGGACGACGCTGCTCTGAAGGCCGTAGATGCTGCGGACCGCTGATGCGGCGCGGCGCTGCCGCCATCCCGCTGTCGTCCGTCCCCCCGCTGGCGTGCGCCCCGTCAGGGTCCGATTACACCGTCGTGGACGCGGAGCCACCCGGGATCTCCGCGAGGCGTACCGGTCTTCGCTCGCGGCGGGAAACGTCGCAGGCCTCGGCGATCCGGAGCGACTGCAGGGCCTCGCGGCCGTCGCAGGGGTTGGCGCGCTCGCCCCGTACCACCTCGATGAACGCGGCCAGTTCGGCCTCGTAGGCGGGCCCGAAGCGTTCCAGGAAGCCGGTCCACGGCTTGTCCGCGGCCGGTGGCCCGTGCGGCTCGGTGGACGCGATGGGCGTACGGTCGTCCAGGCCGACCACGACCTGGTCCAGCTCCCCGGCGAGCTCCATGCGGACGTCGTACCCCGCCCCGTTCAGCCGCGTCGCCGTGGCCGTGGCGAGCGTGCCGTCGTCGAGGGTCAGGACGGCCGCGGCCGTGTCGATGTCACCGGCCTGCCGGAACATCGCGGGACCGGCGTCGGACCCGGCCGCGTAGACGTCGACGACCTCGTGCCCCGTCACCCAGCGCAGCACGTCGAAGTCGTGGATCAGCGTGTCCCGGTACAGCCCGCCGGACAGCGGCAGATAGGCGGCCGGCGGCGGCGCCTGGTCCGACGTCAGCGCCCGCACGGTGTGCAGCCGCCCCAGCCGTCCGGAGCGCACCGCCTCCCGGGCCCCCGCGTAGCCGGCGTCGAAGCGGCGCTGGAACCCCATCTGGAGAACCGTCCCCGCGGTCTCGACCTCGGTGATCGCCTGCAGGGTGCCCGGCACGTCGAGGGCGATCGGCTTCTCGCAGAACACCGGCAGCCCCGAGCGTGCCGCCCGGCCGATCAGTTCGGCGTGGGCCGATGTCGCCGTCGTGATCACCACGGCGTCCACGCCCCACCGGAAGATCTCGTCCACCCCCGGCGCGGCCGTCTCCCCCAGCCGCTGTGCCAGTTCCTGTGCCCTCTCCCGGTTCGCATCCGTGAGGATGAGGGACCCGACTTCCCGATGGCGACTGAGCGTGTTCGCGTGAATGGTGCCGATTCGCCCCGTACCGATGACCCCGATGCGCATGAAAACAAAACTGCGGCCCCGGCCCGTACCCTGTCAATGCGTATGTCCGGACAATCGAACTACACAACTTCCCGTCAACCGCCCACGGAGCTACGCTCGGCCCGTGCCGAAACCAGAAGTGGACCCGACCGTGCAGCTCGACCTCAGTGTGGACCGAAGCAGTCCGGTGCCGTTGTACTTCCAGCTGTCCCAGCAGCTCGAAGCGGCGATCGAGCACGGAACGCTCACCCCCGGCAGCCTGCTGGGCAATGAGATCGAGCTCGCCGCACGTCTCGGACTGTCCCGGCCCACCGTCCGCCAGGCCATCCAGTCCCTGGTCGACAAGGGCCTGCTGGTCCGCCGCCGGGGCGTCGGCACCCAGGTCGTGCACAGCCAGGTCAAGCGCCCGCTGGAGCTCAGCAGCCTCTACGACGACCTGGAGGCGGCCGGTCAGCGTCCCGCGACCCGGGTCCTCGTCAACACGGTCGTCCCCGCGTCCGCCGAGGTCGCGGCGGCCCTCGGCGTCGGCGAGGACAGCGAGGTCCACCGCGTGGAACGGCTGCGGCTGGCGCACGGCGAGCCGATGGCGTACCTCTGCAACTTCCTGCCCCCCGGGCTGCTCGACCTGGACACCGCACAACTGGAGGCCACCGGCCTGTACCGGCTGATGCGGGCCGCCGGGATCACCCTGCACAGCGCCCGTCAGTCGATCGGCGCCCGCGCCGCCGGCGCCGCCGAGGCCGAACGGCTCGGCGAGCCCGAGGGCGCCCCGCTGCTCACCATGCAGCGCACCACCTTCGACGACACCGGCCGCGCGGTCGAGTTCGGCACCCACACCTACCGCCCGACGCGCTACTCCTTCGAGTTCCAGCTCCTCGTACGACCGTAGAAGCCGTAATCGGAATCCGTCCGCGAGCTCTATATTCGTCTCAATGTCAGGACAAAGGGGCCGCCTAACGCGCCCCGATAGGGGCGCGGGGCTGTGTCGATATGCGGCTCCGCCGCGTGGGCGCGACAAGCCACAGCGGACCCGCACCCGGCATCGCACCGATCGCCCCCTTTGCATCCCCGTACCGCACCTGTGGTCACCGTGAGGCAGAATCGGCGGTGATGAGCAACTACCGCGACCTACCGTTCCCCAGAGCACTGAGCAACGTCGGTGTGCCAGGCGCCCCCATCGGTTCCCGCCGCGCACCCACGCTCCGCACAGTCGGTACGAGGGAACGCCGCTCCCACCTCACCGCCCCCCGCGTGCCAACCGTCGGCATCGACATCGGCGGCACCAAGGTGATGGCGGGCGTCGTGGACGCCGACGGCAACATCCTGGAGAAGCTCCGCACGGAGACCCCGGACAAGTCCAAGAGCCCGAAGGTCGTCGAGGACACCATCGTCGAGCTGGTCCTGGACCTGTCCGACCGGCACGACGTGCACGCCGTCGGCATCGGCGCGGCCGGCTGGGTCGACGCCGACCGCAACCGCGTGCTGTTCGCGCCGCACCTGTCCTGGCGCAACGAACCGCTGCGCGACCGTATCGCCGGCCGCCTCGCGGTCCCGGTCCTGGTGGACAACGACGCCAACACCGCCGCCTGGGCGGAGTGGCGCTTCGGCGCCGGCCGCGGCGAGGACCACCTCGTCATGATCACGCTCGGCACCGGCATCGGCGGCGCGATCCTGGAGGACGGGCAGGTCAAGCGCGGCAAGTACGGCGTCGCCGGCGAGTTCGGCCATATGCAGGTCGTCCCCGGCGGCCACCGCTGCCCCTGCGGCAACCGCGGCTGCTGGGAGCAGTACAGCTCCGGAAACGCGCTGGTCAGAGAGGCACGTGAGCTGGCGGCGGCCGACTCCCCGGTGGCCTACGGGATCATCGAGCACGTCAAGGGCAACATCGCCGACATCACCGGCCCGATGATCACCGAGCTGGCCCGCGAGGGCGACGCCATGTGCATCGAGCTGCTCCAGGACATCGGCCAGTGGCTCGGCGTCGGCATCGCCAATCTCGCGGCGGCGCTCGACCCCTCCTGCTTCGTGATCGGCGGCGGCGTGTCCGCGGCCGACGACCTGCTGATCGGCCCCGCGCGGGACGCCTTCAAGCGACAGCTCACCGGCCGCGGCTACCGGCCAGAAGCCCGCATCGCCCGCGCGCAGCTGGGCCCCGAGGCGGGCATGGTCGGCGCCGCCGACCTCGCCCGCCTGGTCGCCCGCCGCTTCCGCCGCGCCAAACGCCGCCGCGTCGAGCGGTACGAGCGCTACGAGCGGTACGCCGAGGCCCGCCGTGAAGCCCGGGAGGCGCTGTGACGGCCCAACTGCCCCATCAGGCCCCGCCCGCGGACGAGCAGCCCGGGCAGAGCGAGGCCCGCGGCCGGGTGATCCGCCGCCGGGCGCTCACCCTGCTCATCATCGTGCTGCTCATCGGCGTACCGGCCGGCTATCTGGTGATCTCCGCCGCGCAGAGCCGGGACAGCGGCCGCGACAAGGAGGAGAAGTACTCGGCGCGGGGCCTCACCCCCGTCTGGCCGTCGAAGGTCCAGCGCCGCCTCTACCAGGTGCCGATGCCCCACCCGTCGGGCAAGGTCGCCTACTACGAGACGAACAACTGGAAGACCAGCCGGCTCTACGTCCAGTTCCAGACCCCCAACGCGAACCTGGACGTCTTCCTCAAGGACCTGGGCACCAGCCGGTCCGAGCTGAAGCGGGACAAGATCACCATCGGCAAGCGCGACCAGAAGGTCACCGGCTGGAACTTCTCGAGCCCCGGCCCCTGGTACGGCCTGGTCCACGAGCAGCGGGACCCGCGGCCCACGCAGCAGGTCATGGTGAGCCTGGGCGATCCGAACAACCCGTTCATCTACGTCGTCTCGCGCGTCATCCCCTGAGGCTCCGCGCCCGCCCGGGCCGGTGACCGGGGCCGATTGTCAGACCCCGCCCGTAGAGTCGAAGACGTCTGATCCGACACACGGGCGGGAGGTGACAGGACGTATGACCGAGGCGACCGCGGTGGCCGACCGGGCGGGGGAGTCCGTACCCCTGCGCCTCGCGGCCGTCTTCCTGCCCGCACCCGTCCCGCGCGAGGGCCGGATCGCCTTCTGGGATCCCGAGGGCGACACCGGCGGCGACTCCTCGAGCGGCGACGGCATCGGTCGTACGGAGCTGACAGTCGTACGACGTCATGGCACCGGAGTGCGGCGCAGGCCCGCCCCCGCGCTGTCACTGCCGGTCGGCGAGGCACTGCCGCTGCTGGTGCGGGCGCGGCGCGACCCCGCCGCACACCCGGCCACCGCCTGCTGGGGCGCCGCCGCTCTGTACGCGCTGCGGCTCGCGGCCCGTGGACGCCTGCTGCCCGGACTGACCCCGTCCGGGCACGACGCCTGGCGGGCCGGACCCCTCGAACCGGACGACATCGCGCACCTGCGCGCGGTCGCGGCGGCGCTTCCGCCCGAGGGGCATGCGGTGCCCCTGCCCGGTCCCGGACCGCTTCGGCTGCCCGAACCGGAAGCGCTGATGCGCGCCTTCCTCGACGCGGTCGCGGACACCCTGCCCCGCACCCCCGCCGCGCCGTTCGTCTCCGGCAGGCCCTTCGCGGATACCCGTCCGCAGCATCTGCCGGATGCCCACGACTGGGCCGCGGAGGTCGCCGCCGGCATGGACGCGGGCGTGCGGATCTCGCTCCGGCTGGACCTGGCGGCGTACGACCTGTTCGACGGGGGCGAGTGGATCCGCAGCGCCGGTGCGGCGATCGTCCAGGTGCACAGCCTCGCCGACCCCACGCTCGTCGTCGACGCGGCGGCCCTGTGGGCGGGTGAGGCGGACGCGGCGTTCGGTCCCCGCGCGCACGTGGACGCCGCCCTCGCCGTGCGCCGCGCGGCCCGCGTCTGGCCGCCGCTGGACCGGCTCACCGAACAGGACGTGCCCGACGTACTGGCCCTGACCGAGGGGGAGCTGGGCGAACTGCTCGGTGCCGCGGCCACCCGGCTCGCCGCGGCCGGGGTCGCCGTGCACTGGCCGCGGGACCTGGCGCAGGACCTCACCGCGGCAGCGGTCGTACGGCCCGCGCCGGGCTCGGCGACCGACGGCACCGGTTTCTTCGAGAGCGAGGAACTCCTCCAGTTCCGCTGGCAGTTGGCGCTCGGCGGCGACCCGCTCACCGAGGCCGAGATGGACGCGCTGGCCGAGGCGCACCGACCCGTCGTACGCCTCAGGGACCAGTGGGTCCTCGTCGATCCGGCGCTCGTCCGCAAGGCCCGCAAGCGTGAACTGGGGCTGCTCGACCCGGTGGACGCGCTGTCCGTCGCGCTGACCGGCAGCGCGGAGGTCGACGGCGAGACCGTGGACGCGGTGCCGACCGGCGCGCTGGCCGCCCTGCGCGACCGGCTGACGGCGGGGGTGCGGCCCGTCGAGCCGCCGCCGGGGCTGCGCGCCCGGCTGCGGGACTACCAACTCCGGGGCCTGGCCTGGCTCGACCTCATGACCTCGCTCGGCCTCGGCGGCTGCCTTGCCGACGACATGGGCCTCGGCAAGACGATCACGCTCATCGCGCTGCACCTGAAGCGGGCTCGCAGCGAGCCCACCCTGGTGATCTGCCCGGCCTCCCTGCTGGGCAACTGGCAGCGGGAGATCACCCGTTTCGCGCCCGGCGTCCCCGTCCGCCGCTTCCACGGCCCCGACCGCACCCTGGACGACCTGGACGGCGGCTTCGTCCTCACCACGTACGGCACGATGCGCTCGGCGGCGCCGACACTGGCCCAGCAGGCGTGGGGCATGGTCGTCGCGGACGAGGCCCAGCACGTCAAGAACCCGTACTCGGCGACCGCGAAGGCGCTGCGCACGATCCCGACACCCGCGCGCGTGGCCCTGACCGGCACGCCGGTGGAAAACAACCTCTCCGAGCTGTGGGCGCTGCTGGACTGGACGACACCGGGACTGCTCGGCCCGCTGAAGTCCTTCCGGTCCCGGCACGCGCGCGCAGTGGAGAACGGCGAGGACGAGGAGGCGGTGGAGCGGCTGGCCCGCCTGGTCCGCCCCTTCCTGCTGCGCCGCAAGAAGTCCGACCCCGGCATCGTTCCGGAGCTGCCGCCCAAGACGGAGACGGACCACCCCGTTCCGCTCACCCGGGAACAGGCCTCGCTCTACGAGGCGGTGGTGCGCGAGTCGATGCTGGCCATCGAGACCGCGCAGGGGATCGCCCGCCGTGGACTGGTCCTGAAGCTGCTGACCTCGCTGAAGCAGATCTGCAACCACCCCGCGCTGTACCTCAAGGAGGAGATCCGGGGGGACGGCCACGCCGCCCGCTCCGGCAAACTGGCCCTGCTGGACGAGCTGTTGGACACCATGCTGGCGGAGGACGGCTCGGCGCTGGTCTTCACGCAGTACGTCGGGATGGCCCGCCTGATCACCTCTCACCTGGCCACCCGGGCGGTCCCCGTGGACCTGCTGCACGGTGGCACACCCGTGCCCGAGCGGGAGCGGATGGTGGACCGCTTCCAGAGCGGCGCGACTCCGGTCCTGGTGCTGTCGTTGAAGGCGGCCGGCACGGGTTTGAACCTCACCCGCGCGGGCCATGTCGTCCACTTCGACCGCTGGTGGAACCCGGCCGTCGAGGAACAGGCCACCGACCGCGCCTATCGCATCGGCCAGACCCAGCCGGTCCAGGTCCACCGCCTCATCACCGAGGGCACCGTCGAGGACCGCATCGCCGAGATGCTCGAATCCAAGCGCGCCCTCGCCGACGCGATCCTCGGCTCCGGCGAGTCCGCCCTCACAGAACTGACGGACCGCGACCTCTCCGACCTCGTCTCGCTACGGAGAGAGCCATGACCCCCCACCCCGCCGACGAGGCCCGCCGAGCCCTCAGAGCGGCCCGGGAACGCGCCGGCCGACCTGAGGCTGGTGCCGGTGAGCAGCGGTCGGGGGCGGAGGCGGAGCGCGGCGCGGACGTGACGGCTCCGGAGGAGGCGGTGACCACCGGTCGGCTGGCGACTGGCGGGGCGTGGGCTGGGGATGGCGGGGCTGCGGGTGGGGCGGCGCGGGCCGGGGGCGGCGAGGCTGCGGGCGACGACGTAGGGCGGACCGCTGGGGGCACCTCAGGAGGAGCGCCCCGGCCGAGTGACGTGGCCCGGGCGGCGTTGCGCGACGCCGTCAGCGGCAGGCGTGCTGCGGCCGCGGACAAGGCTGGGGGTGCCTCGGCCGCCGGTGCGTCGGCCGGTGCCGGCGGCGGGGAGACCTCCGCCGAGGAGGGGAACCGGGTTCGCGATGAGGGGGCCGAGGGTGTTGCCCGCGACCGGGCCGTGAGCGGGCAGGGACGGGGGCGCGGGGCGGCGACGCACGCTCGTACGGCTCCGGAGGGCTCAGGCGATGCTCGGGTGGCGCGTCCCGCGGATGTCGCACGCCAGGCGTTGCGTGCCGCTCGTGGTGAAGGGCGGGAAGAGGGGGCGGACGGGGCAGTTGAGCCTTCGCCCAGGCCGAGTTCCCTGGCTCGGACCGAGTCGGTGGAGGAGCGTCGCGGGCACGCCCGCGCCGCCCAGAGCAGAGCTCGTGCCCTGTCGGACCTCGTCGCCGACTCCTTCCGGATGCCGGCCGCGGACGAGCTGCCTGAGGAAGAGCCTGCCGAGACCCCCACGTCCCCCCGCCACCCAGGCTCGCCGAACGCCCTCGCCCGCCCCGACGCTCGGGTACCCACCACCCACTCCCGACCTCGCTCTAGCGCGGGAACCTACCTGCGCGCCGGGACCTCCCTCACCGAGCTGCGCCGCACCTTCCCCGCGTTCGGACCGCTCCCCTCGGAAGGTGGCGGATTCGCGGCGACCTGGTGGGGCAACGCATGGGTCGCGGCGCTGGAAGAAGGGGCGCTGGATGCCAAGCGGTTGGCTCGGGGACGTGGATATGCCCAGCAGGGGAATGTGGAGGCCATCACCGTCACACCCGGTCTCGTTCTCGCGTACGTGCAGGGCAGCCGACCCCGGCCCTACCGCGTGCAGCTGCGGTTGCGCACGTTGGAGGACGCCGACTGGGAGCGGTTCCTGGACACCGCCGCTGAGCGGCCCGGGCATATCGCCGCGCTGTTGGACAAGGAGTTGCCGCAGTCCCTGGCGGATTGCGGAGTCCCGTTGCTTCCCGGCCCCGGTGACCTTGCCCCGCAGTGCAGTTGCCCCGACCGCGGCCACCCCTGCAAGCACGCCGCCGCGCTCTGCTACCAGACGGCACGACTGCTGGACGCCGACCCCTTCGTCCTGCTTCTGCTGCGCGGTCGCGGAGAGCGGGAACTCCTCGATGCCCTCTCCCGTCGCAACGCCGCCCGCGCGGCCCGCGCCGCACAGGAGCGGGAACCGGCACCGCTCCCAGGGGTACGGGCCACTGACGCGCTCGCGCCGCGTCAACTCCCGCCCCTCCCGGCTCCGCCGCCCGCACTCCCGCACCCCGGGCAACCCCCCGTCTACCCGGCCGCGCCGGGCGGCCCGGACCCCTTCGCGCTGGACCAGCTGGCGACCGACGCGGCCCTCCGCGCCCACACGCTGCTCGCCACCGGCCGTGACCCGGTCGCCGAACTGACGCTGTGGCAGGACGCGGTGCGGCTCGCCGCGGCCCGCCCGGGTTCCGGACTCACCGCCGGTACCCGTGCCCTGTACTCCTCGCTCGCCTCCGCCGCCGGCCGCACCCCTGCCGAGCTGGCCCGCGCGGTCGCCGCCTGGCGCCAGGGCGGCCTTGAGGGCCTCGCCGTCCTCGAAGAACCCTGGGACCCACCTGCCGGCCGCTTCGACCGGGCACGCCCCCTCCTCCTCGCCGCCGACCTCCCCGCCTTCCGCCCCTGGCGCAACCGCCTCACCCACCCCCGCGGCCACGTCCAGCTCCGCCTGGGCCGAGACGGCATCTGGTACCCGTACGAATCGGAACCCGGCCACGACGACTGGTGGCCCCGCGGCACCCCCGACCTGGACCCGGTCGGCGCACTGACGGGCTTGGGCACGTCGTCGGCGGACTGAGGACCCTGTACCGCCGGGACGTGCGATACCTGGTATCACCCATAGCGGCGGTCTGCCGCGCCGGCGTTGGACATGATCTCTCTGGCCTGCGCGGGGATGTTGTCGCTGGTGAAGATGGTGTTGTCCTGTACGACATTGCCGCGTTGGCCGTCGACGAGGCCGGTGATGCCGGGATTGGTCGCGTAGTTCCCGGTCAGGGTCTGATCGCCGGTCAGGTTGTTGTTCTGGTTGTTGGCGTGCGCCCACTGGGCGGCGGTGTTGAGGAAGACATTGCGCTTCGCGGTGAGGTAGCGGGAGCCCTCGTCGAAGTACAGGCCGAGCTGCCCGCTCTTCTCGCAGAAGTTCCCCTCGATGACGCCGCCCGGGTTGGCGGAGAGCGTGTAGATGCAGCCCGCGTCGAAGAGCGTGTGCACGACATCGCTCACGTGGTTACCCACCACGCGCAGGTCCTTCTGGGTCGTGGGCGTGTCATAGATCGGCTGGAAGTCGTACAGGCCGCGGTTGATGTACTCGGGGCTGCCGCCCTTGTCGTTGGCGCCCCACCCGAATCCGACCCCGATGCCGGTGTACGGCATGTCGGCGACGTCGTTGTGCTCGATGGTCAGCCGGGTGGCGTAGCTGGCGAAGATGCCGTCCTGGTCGAGGTACTCCAGCGCCGTGGAGAAGATGCGGTTGTTGCCGAGCAGGATGTCGCTGTTGGTCATGCGCTCGTCGGACGGATGGTGCGCGTCGGGACGGACTCCGCCGACCACGATGCCGCCGCCGGCGCTCGCGGTGAATGTGTTGCCGGTGACGGAGATGTTCTGTGCGCCCAGTCCGACGCCGGTGGCATGGGCGTTGGCGTCGTTGCCGATGCCGAGCCCGACGGAGCCGAGGTTCACGAAGCGGTTGCCGGCGAAGGAGATGCCGTGCGCCGCCGAGACCTGCACGGCCGCGGGCGCCTGTGCCCAGCCGTTACGGGCCCCTTCGAATCCCTTGCAGCCGACCTCGCACGACGTGAAGGCGTCCGCGGGCCGCTCGGGCTGGACGCCGGTGATGAACGTGCCCGTCTGCTGGTTGGCGTATCCGTTGCTCGAGCTGGGGTGCAGCCACGTGGTGCCGGTGAAGGTCAGTCCCTGGAATCGCAGGTCGTGGGCCGGCTCGTCGTAGGTGCCGCCGACCTCGAGCAGCGTTTCCATGCGTGGCAGCTCGACCCGTGCGCGGTGAATGTCCTGTCCCTCGAGCGGCTTGTAGTAGAGCGTGCCGGCCGTCTTGTCCAGGTACCACTCGCCGGGCCGGTCGAGGAAGCTCTTGGAGTTCAGCAGCCAGAACTGCGGTGTCCTGAACGGGGACTGGATGGTGTCGTATCCGTACGTGTTGTTGTCCCAGGCGGGCTGCTGCATCGTGACGGTGGAGCCGGAGATGCTCTCGACGGGCGCGAAGCGGTTGGTGAAGGACAGCTTCGCCTGGAGTTCGATGCGCTTCTGGTCGGGCAGCGCGGCCAGGTGGTCCAGATCCGGGTTGTTGAGGGTGAAGCCGGTCGGGGTGAGGGAGATGTCGGACCGGTTCAGCTCGAGGCGCGCCCGCTGTGCCGGTACGCCGTCGACGTAGAGCTGCCGGGTGTCGAAGCCGGTGCCGACGTCCGCCTTGTAGATGCCCTTCTCCGGGTCGTCCAGCTCCCAGCCCGTGACCGGGTCGGCGCCGCTCACCACCGGCTTCGCTCCGGGCACGGCCTTCCAGGTCACCGTGTGCCCGTCGCGGCCGGAGTCGGCTGCGCCGAAGCGCAGCGGCGAGGTGAGCCGGTGGGTTCCGCCCAGGAGGTTCACGGTGACGTCGCCGTCGCCTCGGGCAGCGAGGACCCGGGCCCGGCGCTGCGCCTCCGCCAGGGTCTTCAACGGCCGGCTGAGAGTGCCTGGCCCGTGGTCGCTGGCGCGCGGAGCGCCGGTGGGAGCGACGACGAGTCTGTACCCCTTTGGAGCGGCGTGTGCGTCGGAGGGCAGGGCGGCGAGCAGTCCGGCGGTCAGGATCGCGGCGGTCGCCACGACGGACGTTCTTGTGTGCCGTGCGAGGAGCGAGGGCATGGCTGTGTCCCTTCTTCGCGGTCGGGGTGGTCCGGGCCGGTCAGGGCCCAGCGGTGTGCGGCACTTCGTTGACGGGATGCGGTACGAGGAACCGGGGAGGACCGGGGTGGTGCTGCTGCGTGCCGGCGTGGCGACCGGCCGCTGCGAGCAGTCGTCGTCCTGCGTGATCGGGCCGGATGCCGGGACCTTCGGGTGCGACGGTGTGCTGTCGCCCTGACGCCGTTATCGCTGCCTCGTCGACCTCGATGCCCAGGCCCGGCGAGTGGCCGAGGACGAAGGCACCGCCCTCGACGTGCAGGTCGAGGGAGAGGCCGAGGGGCGGCTGGAGGTTCTGCAGCTCGGCGGCGATGAGGTTGGGCACGGACGTCGCGGCGTGCAGGAGCGCCACGGGAGTGTCGCCGATCGGGCTGACGGGCAGATCGTGGGCGTGCGCCAGGGCGGCAACCCGAAGAAAGTGGGTCACGCCCCAGACCGCCGCCGTCTGGACGATGTCGACCGCGCCCTGGGCCAGCAGCGGCCGGTACTGCTCAAGGCCGCTGAGGTTCTCCCCGCTGGCGACCGAAGCCCGGATTGCCCGTCCGACGGCAGCCATTCCTTCGGCGTCCCAGCGCCGGACGGGTTCCTCGACCCAGGTGAGGTCGAGCGTGCGTTCCAGTTCCCCGACGTGACGGACCGCCTGCTTGCGGGTCCAGGTCTCGTTCGCGTCAAGCATCAGGGCCGGCCGCGCCCCCCGTCCGGCCTGGGTCAGGACCTCCCGTACGAGGGCCAGCCGGTCGCGGTCCCGCTCGACGTCCAGGCCGCCCTTGAGCTTGGCCGCCCGCAGGCCGTGCTCGGCGTAGGTCTGGTAGACGCGAGCCAGTTCGTCGTCGCTCAGGGCGATGTCCAGGGCCGATGCGTAGGCGGGGACCCTCCGGTCCCCTCCCCCCAGAAGACGCCACAGCGGTTCGCCCGCCGCCTTCGCCTTGATGTCCCACAGGGCGGTGTCGAGGGCACCGATGGTCCCGAAGAGGGCTCCGGCGTGGCCGGCCTTGAAGGTGTGCCGCAGCATGCGGTCGTAGAGCGCGGTCACGCACCGCGGGTCCTCGCCGTCTATGGCGGAGAAGACGGCGTCCACTTCTATGTGAGGCCCCAGTCCGACGCCGGTGATGCCCGCGTCGGTGTCCACCAGGATGATCGGCACCGGAGTGACCCCGTCGGCGTAGACGCCGTTGGCGTCACCGATGGGCCGGCCCCATTCGTGGACGGTCGTGAGGGTGCGAAACCCGGTTATCCGCAT
This sequence comes from Streptomyces sp. NPDC050211, assembly GCF_040656035.1. Classification (NCBI taxonomy): domain Bacteria; kingdom Bacillati; phylum Actinomycetota; class Actinomycetes; order Kitasatosporales; family Streptomycetaceae; genus Streptomyces; species Streptomyces sp. NPDC050211. The sequence goes on along the minus strand of NZ_JBFALC010000001.1, from coordinate 204,018 downwards.
GTCAGCCCTTCGTGGCACCGGCGGTGATCCCGTCGGCGATCTGGCGCTGGAAGAAGAGGTAGAGCACGAGGACCGGCAGTGCGGCGATCAGCACCCCGGAGGCGAAGGTGGGGATGTCGTCGGAGTACTGCCCGCGCAGTGACGTGACTCCGACCATGAGGGTGCGGTGTTCGGGGGACGGCATCATCAGCAGGGAGATCAGCACGTCGTTCCAGCAGAACAGGGCGTTGAGGATGCCGACCGACAGCAGAGCCGGGCGGCCGATCGGCAGCATGATCCGCCGGTAGACGCCGTACGTCGTGTTCCCGTCGATCCTGGCCGCGTCCATGATCTCGCCCGGGATCCCGGAGTAGTAGCTCGTCATCAGGAAGATCGTGAACGGGAGGAACTGCGCGACGTAGGCGAGGATCAGCCCGGGATAGGTGTCCATGAGGCCGCTGTCCGCCATGACCCGCGCAAGCGGGACCATGATCACCTGGAACGGGATGAACAGCGCCGCGAGAAAGCACAGGAACAGGACCCGTGAGCCCCGGAACCGCAGATGGCTCAGCGCGAAGCCGGCCATCGAGCCGATCAGCAGAAGGAGGGCGACCGCGGACGCCACCACGATGACGGAGTTGGCGAAGTACCGCCCGAGGCCCACACTCGTCCATGCCGTGGCGATGTTGTCCCAGGACAGCGAACTCGTCAGGGAGAACCGGTCGAGGATGTAGTCGTGCCGGGTCTTCATCGCGACGTTGGCGGTGAACACCAAAGGGTAGATCGTCGCCACTGCCAGGGCGGCCATCGGGACGGCGACCACCCACACACGCAGGCGCACGCGGCGCATCAGTGCTCCTTCCCCGCGCGGCGGAGCAGCGCGAGCTGCGCGAGCCCCACCACGAGCATCAGGAGAAAGAGAACCGTCGAGGCGGCCGAGGCGAACGCCGGCCGGTTCATCTCCCCCTGCTGGACCCAGATGTAGTACTCGGGCAGATAGGTGGACCCCTCCGGGCCGCCGCTGGTCATCACGTAGAGCAGCCCGAACATGGACGTCAGCATCCCGATCATGGTGGTGACGAAGACGAACTGAATGGTGCGGGACAGGCCCGGGACGATCACGTGCCAGATGACCTGGGGCAGCGACGCGCCGTCGACCCGGGCTGCGTCGAGGAGCGTGGCGTCCAGGGTGGAGAACCCGGCGAGGAAGACCACCAGGGCCATCCCGAACGTCGCCCAGACGTGAACGCCGACCACCGTGAACATGGCGATGTCCGGATCGCCGAGCCAGTCGACGGGGTCGATGCCGGTGTTCCCGAGAGCCGCGTTGAGCGGCCCGTCGAAGGCCAGCAGCAGGTTGAAGATCGCGCCGACGAGCACCGGAGAGAGCACGGCCGGAAAGAAGTAGACGCTGCGGTAGATCCGGTGCCCGGGCACGCGCAGATAGATGAACGTCGCGAGCAGGCCGGGAATCGCCACCGCCACCGGAAGCAGCAGCACGAGCAGTCCGACGTTCTGCAGGGCTGTGCGAAAGAGCGGGTCCCGGAACAGTTCCGCGTAGTTGTCCAGGCCAACCGTGGCCCCGTCGCGCTCGCCGTCGCCGGTGAAGGAGAAATTGACGCCCATGAGTAGCGGGACCAGGCGGAACGCTACGACGATCACAATGGCCGGGGCCAACAGGACGTAGGGCGCGAGGCGTTCGGCACGCTGCCCACTGATGCGCCGCGGGGCATGCACCCCGGGATCCGTACGGCCCGTGCGCTGCCCGGCCTTTGTCTCGTCGGTCCGCCCGGTATCGGCCGGGCGGACCGACGAGGGCGAACCCCGGAGCGGCACGGGTTCAGCCCTTCCGGTCGGAGTCGGCCAGCTTCTGCAAGGCGTCGTCGACGCTGGTCGATCCGCTCAGGATCTGCTGGGACAGCCTCCCCATCAGATCCAGCGTCTTCGAGGACAGCGCGACGTGCAGTGCGGGCTTGCCGGTCTTGATCTCCGACACGATCGTGGTGAGGGCCTGGCCGCCGCCCGACACGTCAAGGGTGGTGTCGGACGCGACCGCGCCGGCGTCGGCGTAGAACGCCTTGAGAGCGTCTTTCGACGTCAGGGAGCGCACCAGGTCTGCGGCCAGTTTCGGCTTCTTCGTCCACTCGGCGACCCCGTAGCCGATACCGCCGTCGTACGGAAGGGCGGGGTCGGCTTCGGAGTTGACGAGCGGAGCCCGCATCACGCCGATGTCGTCCGGGTCCAGGAACTCGCTGAAGTCCTTCCAGTGGCCCACGTCCGACATCAGCCCCACGATGTGGGCTGCCTTGCCGGACTGGAAGCGGGCGAAGGCGTCGTTGAACAGCGCGGTCGAGTTGGCCCCGTCGTTGTTCAGGCCCGCGTCCTCGGCCTCCTTCCAGAGCTCGAAGATCTGTCGCACATGGGGTGAGTTCCAGTCCCGGTTCCCGGCGATCCAGTCGTCGTACTCCTGCGGTGTGAGGACGCCCGGCCCCATCCCCGAGAGGAAGAACTGGATGCCGATGCCCTCCTTGTTTCCGAGGGAGAGACAACTGGCCTTGGTCTTCTCGGCGATGGCCTTGCAGTCGTCGAGGAACTCCTGCCACGTCGTCGCCGGGCGTTCGGGGTCGAGACCGGCGTCGTCGTAGAGCGCCTTGTTGTAGTAGACCGGATGCCCCTGCAACGTCACCGGCGCGGCATAGACCTTGCCCTGCGCGGTGAAGGCCTCCCAACCCGCCAGCCGTTTCCTGTCCTTGGCCACGTAGTCGTCCAGGGGCAGGAGGGCGTCCGTACGGTCGCGTATCTCACCGCCGCCGTTGAAGAGCATGACGTCGGGGCCCTTGCCGGACTGAATGGCCGTGCCCAGCAACGTGTAGTACTGATCGAACGGCTGGGCGACGAACTCCACCTCCACATCGGGGTGCTTCTCGGCGAAGTCGGCTTTCGCCTGCTTGATGTAGGAGGCGGCCGACTCCTCGCCGGACTTCCAGTCCCAGACCACGAGCTTGTCGTCCGCGGCGTCGGGAGAGGAGCCGGATCCCGCGCTGCCGCAGCCGGGCAGCGTCATCGCCGCGACCAGGACGGCCGCCCACAGTGCTCGCCGGTTCATGCCGATCACTCTCCGTCGCCTTGCGGGGACTCTCCGCCCGCCGATGACTCGGAAACGTAACTCGTATGACGTATGACGTCAATGGCTGTCGCGTATGATGGCGCCTCGAGTCGCCCGCGTGGTCGCGGGACCACGGAGGAAGCCATGACGGCAACGCAGCCAGCAGCTGAGAGCAGTTCGGCGCCTCCCGCCTGGGCACGACGGCCGACCAACCTTGCGAAGGCGGTCACAGCCGAGTTGGTGGGGCGCATCGTTCGCGGGGAGCACCAGCCGGGGACGCCGCTCCCGCCCGAGCCCGCTCTCTGCGAGGCCTTCGCGGTGAGCCGGACCGTCATCCGGGAAGCCGTGAAGATCCTTCAGGAGAAGGGCCTGGTGCAGGTCCGCCAGGGTGCCGGCACCATGGTGACCGCCCCCGCGACGTGGAACATGCTCGACGAGCACGTCCTGGCGGCGAGCATCGACCAGGACGAGAGTCTGCAGCTCCTCGACGACCTCGTGGTCACGCGGCGGCTGCTGGAGTCCGACATGGCGCACGTCGCCGCCCGGCTGGCCACTCAGGACGCCGTTGACCGGCTGCGCACACTGGTGGACCGGATGGACGAACTCGTGGACGACCACGTCACGTACGCGGAGCACGACCGCGCCTTCCACGACGTCATCATGCAGGCGTCGGGAAACCGCATCGCCCGTGGGGTGGTCCGCGCACTGGAGAGCCAGGTCGTCAACACCGCGCGGTACATGGGCCGGCCGGAGCGCGCCATGTGCGTCGCGTCCAACCGCGGCCATCGCCGCGTGTACGAGCGCATCGCCGCCCACGACCCGAGCGGTGCGGCCGAGGCGATGTTCACCCACATCACCGAAGCGTGGCTCGTCCGCCGCAGCGCACCGGGCGACCCGGTGCGGCTGGACCGTTAGCGACCGGCGGCGACGCCGGGCCACGGCTCTCACCCGAGAGGTCTTTCACCTGATCCGGCCCACATCCTCACAGCCCCCGTCATAGGGGCGCTGTGAGATGTGAGAGCGTGCAAGACGTGAGTGAGAGCGTGACGAACACCCTGCAATACCGCTTTGACGGGCCAGAAGAGGCTCCAGTCCTGATCTTGGGACCCTCCCTGGGTACCACATGGCACATGTGGGACAGGCAGGTCCCCGAGCTGACGAAGCAGTGGCGCGTCTTCCGGTTCGATCTGCCGGGACACGGCGGCGCACCGGCGTACCCGGCGGGCTCGGTCGCCGAGGTGGCCGACCGGCTGCTCGCCACGCTCGACGGGCTCGGCGTGCAGCGCTTCGGCTACGCGGGGTGCGCGTTCGGCGGCGCCGTCGGTGTGGAGCTGGCGCTGCGGCACCCGGAGCGCCTCGCCTCGCTCGCGCTGATCGCCGCCTCGCCCCGCTTCGGCACGGCCGACGAGTTCCGGCAGCGCGGGGTGATCGTGCGCACGAACGGGCTCGACCCCATCGCCCGTACCTCCCCGGACCGTTGGTTCACCGGCGGGTTCGCCGCCGCGCAGCCTGCGATCACCGAGTGGGCGGTGCAGATGGTGCGCACCACCGACCCCGGCTGCTACATCGCCGCCTGCGAGGCGCTCGCCTCCTTCGACGTCCGGCCGGAACTCGGCCGCGTCGGCGTCCCCACCCTCGTGCTCGTCGGCTCGGAGGACCAGGTCACCGGCCCCGCCGAGGCCCGCACCCTGGTCGCCGGAATACCGGACGCGCGACTCGCGGTGGTCCCCGGCGCCTCCCATCTGGTGCCCGTCGAACAGCCCGCCGCCGTCACCGACCTGCTCGTCCGGCACTTCTCCACCGCCTGGCAGCCCGCCTACGACACCTCCACCGGCCAGGTCGCCATCCCGGCGGCCCCGGTCAAGCCGGTCCTGTCCGCACCGCCGCAGCCCGCGCCCATCGCCGAGATTGCCGCGGCCGTCGTACCGCCGCAGCCCACGGGGCGGCCGGATCCGTACGAGGCCGGGCTCAAGGTGCGCCGCGAGGTGCTCGGCGACGCGCATGTCGACCGGGCACTGGCGCAGGCCGACGAATTCTCCGGGGACTTCCAGGAGTTCATCACCCGGTATGCGTGGGGCGAGATCTGGGACCGGCCCGGACTCGACAGACGGTCCCGCAGCTGTGTCACCCTCACCGCCCTGGTCGCGGGCGGCCACCTGGACGAACTCGCCTTCCACACCCGCGCCGCCCTGCGCAACGGCCTCACCCCCGTCGAAATCAAGGAAGTGCTGCTGCAGGCGGCCGTCTACTGCGGCGTACCGGCGGCGAACAGCGCGTTCAGGGTGGCTCAGCAGGTCATACGCGAGGAGACCACTCCCACGGAGTGAGCCCGCGGCGCCCCGGAGGCAGGATGGTGCCATGAAGCTCACGAAGAAGTCGCACGCCTGTATCCGTCTCGAGAAGGACGGGCGGACGCTCGTCCTCGACCCCGGGGGATTCAGCGAGGAGGACGCCGCGGTCGGCGCGGACGCGATCCTCGTCACACACGAGCACCCCGACCACTTCAACGAGCAGCGGCTGCGGTCGGCCATGGAGGCCAACCCGGCCGCCGAGATCTGGACCCTCAAGTCCGTCGCGGACAAGATCTCGGCCGCCTTCCCCGGCCGCGTGCACACCGTCGGCCACGGCGACACCTTCACCGCCGCGGGCTTCGACATCCAGGTCCACGGCGAACTGCACGCCGTGATCCACCCGGACATCCCCCGCATCACCAACGTCGGCTACCTCGTCGACGGCGGCCGCGTCTTCCACCCCGGCGACGCGCTCACCGTCCCCGACCGTGCCGTGGAGACGCTGATGCTCCCGGTCATGGCCCCCTGGAGCAAGATCTCCGAGGTCATCGACTACGTCCGCGAGGTCAAGCCGCAGCGCGCGTACGACATCCACGACGCCCTGCTCACCGACCTGGCCCGCCCGATCTACGACAACCAGATCGGCGCCCTCGGCGGCGCGGAGCATCTGCGGCTGACGCCGGGGGCGTCGGCGGAGGTCTGAGCACCTCGGGCCGCGTTGTCAGACCCGCCCGGTAGGTTGTGGGACATGCGCATCGCGACCTGGAACGTGAACTCGATCACCGCCCGCCTGCCGAGGCTCCTGGCCTGGCTGGAGAGCAGCGGCACCGACGTGCTCTGCCTCCAGGAGGCCAAGGTCGCCGAGGACCAGTTCCCGACCGCCCAACTGCGTGAGCTCGGCTACGAGTCGGCGGTCCACGCGACCGGCCGGTGGAACGGCGTGGCGGTGCTCTCCCGCATAGGCCTCGAGGACATCGTCAAGGGCCTGCCCGGCGACCCCGGCTTCGACGGCGTGGTCGAGCCCCGCGCCATCTCCGCCACCTGTGGCCCGGTCCGCGTCTGGTCGGTGTACGTGCCGAACGGCCGTGAGGTGGATCACCCCCACTACGCCTACAAGCTCCAGTGGTTCGAGGCCCTCAAGGCGACCGTCGCGGGCGACGCGTCCGGCAGCCGCCCGTTCGCGGTGATGGGCGACTACAACGTGGCCCCGACGGACGACGACGTCTACGACGTGGCCGCCTTCGAAGGCTCCACCCATGTCACCCCCGCCGAGCGCGCGGCCCTCGCCTCCCTGCGCGAGGCAGGCCTGTCGGACGTCGTCCCCCGCCCCCTCAAGTACGACCACCCCTTCACCTACTGGGACTACCGCCAGCTCTGCTTCCCCAAGAACCGCGGCATGCGCATCGACCTCGTCTACGGCAACGAGCCCTTCACCAAGGCGGTCAAGGACTCCTACGTGGACCGAGAGGAACGCAAGGGCAAGGGCGCATCGGACCACGCACCGGTGGTAGTGGACCTGGACGTCTAAGCGGCTTGCGCCCCGTAGGGGCGCGGGGCTGTATCGATATGCGGCTCCGCCGCGTGGGCGCGACCAGCCCCCACCGGCCCGCAGGCAAATCACCTCCGCGCCTGTGGTGCGCACGGCGGTGCGAATGACAGGCTGGGGGTATGAAGATCCCTTTTCTGGGCGACCGGAGCAAGAAGCCCGGGTTCCCCGACGCCGAGGGCATCGCCGAACTCCTTGCCGAGTGTGAACTGCTGCGCTCCCAGGCGTCCGAGGAGGGCGTCCAACTGGACGACTCCGCCGCCTCGTTGGAGGAACTCGACCAGTTGGTCCCGCGATGGCGGGACGACGAGGAGATCCTGCCCTGGCTGGGCAACGACGCCGGGCTGTATCTGGGCACCGTCATCGTGCGTACCGTGCCAGGCGCCGCGTGGGAGATCTGGCCCAACGGCCAGCCGGTGATCCGGCTCGCCTCGGGCCGCGAATTCGATGTCGTCGCCTCCGGCCAGGAATGGGCGTCCAGCGGGGTACCCGAGCTGTCGCAGCTGTACGCGGAGGTCGCGGAGGCGTGACCCTCCGCGTTAAATACGGCTAATGCCCGAAAGGTGCGTGTCGTGTGCTTACGCCCCTCTTATCCGGATAGTTTGCGGCAACCACGACACAGTTGAGAGCGGGGTAGGGGGCAGCAGTCACAGTGCCAGGCCCGCCCGGCGGCAGCCGGAGATCACTGCTCGCACTGCGGAGGCGAGGAGAAGGTCAGCTGCACGCCGGACGGGTTCCGCCCCTGTGCCGGAGCGCCCGTGACCGTGCCCGGTGGGACTCAGGAGGCGCGGTGGGAGTTGCGCGGAGCCGCCGGGGCCGGCAGCGGCGTCTGCGCGGTCCGGGTGACATCGCCGACGAGTTCGACCACGTCCGGTCCGTAGGCCTGGGAGTTGATGACCTTCAGCAGCAGGACGAAGGAGTTGCTGCCGTGCTTGCGGGCCAGGCGCTCGTGGTTGCGGGCCAGATAGCGGGTCGCGGCCTGGTTGGTGATGGCACGCTGCCCGCAGAAGAGGAAGACCGGTCGGCTCTGCTTCGGGTCGCCCGCGGTGAGCCGGGCCAGCAGCACGTACTCGGCGACGCCCGCCTCCAGACGGTAGCGCTCGCTGCCGATCTGGAAGGCGCCCCGGTCCGGGCCGGGTTCGGGGTCGATGTTGATCCGTATCCCGGGCAGCATCGCGGACATATGGGCCAGCATGCGCCGGTTCGACCCCGGCCCGCCCACACAGAACTCCGTGCGCTCGCCGAAGCCCTGATGGACCGCGTCCTGCGTGATCAGCTGAGTGTGCGCGCCGCAGTCCTTGATCAGCGCGGACAGCTCCAGCAGGGCGAACACGTCGAAGCGGTGCACCGCCGGTTCGGAGGTGGCCGGGTCGCGGTTGACGACGAGCAGTGACTCCGAGTTCTCCGGCAGCCCGAAGAAGGCCTGCTTGCGGCGGAGTTTCCGCTTCCACACATAGGTCCGGGCCAGCCAGCCGAGCGCGGCACTGATGCCCGCGGCCACCACGCCGAGGACGATGTTGCGTACGTCGTCATTCATGGGCGCGCATGGTAGCGGGTGCTCCTGACGGGGGCATGTCGATCCATTAGGCTGCGCGAACGGTCCCTGACTGGAGGTGCGGATGCGTCGTTCCGTCGCACGCAAGCTGTCGGTCCTGGTGGTCTCGGTCGCCATGATGTCGGTGGGGGCGGCGGCGCCTCCCACCGCTTCCCGTACGGCCGTCGAGAAGGTCCCCGTCGCCGTCGGTTACGGCGGTGCCGTCGCCAGCGTCGACGCGGACGCCTCCGCCGCCGGTATCGAGATCCTGAAGCGGGGCGGCAACGCCGTCGACGCGGCCGTCGCCACGGCCGCCGCGCTCGGTGTCACCGAGCCCTACTCCGCCGGCATCGGCGGAGGCGGCTACTTCGTCTACTACGACGCCAAGTCTCGTACGGTGCACACGATCGACGGCCGTGAGACCGCGCCCCTGACCGCCGACTCGCAGCTCTTCGTGGAGAACGGCACGGCGATCCCCTTCGCCGAGGCCGTCAGCAGCGGCCTGAGTGTCGGAACCCCGGGCACGCCTGCCACCTGGCAGAAGGCGCTGGACAAGTGGGGGAGCAGGGGTCTGGGCACCCTGCTGAAGCCGGCGGAGCGACTCGCGCATGACGGCTTCGTCGTCGACGACACCTTCCGCACGCAGACCGCCGCCAACGAGACCCGGTTCCGCTACTTCCCGGACACCGCCGAGCTGTTCCTGCCGAACGGCGCGCTTCCTGTCGTCGGCTCCACCTTCAAGAACCCCGATCTCGCCCGCACCTACGCAGAGTTGGCGAAGAAGGGTGTCGGCGCGCTCTACCGGGGTGACTTGGCCGAGGACATCGTCGACACGGTCAACAACCCGCCCGTGGAGCCGAGTTCCGGCTGGAAGGCCCGCCCCGGCGACCTGTCCGCCAAGGATCTCGCCGCCTATCGCACCAAGCTCCAGGCCCCGACCAGGTCCTCGTACCGCGGTCTCGGCGTCTACTCCATGGCGCCGTCGTCCTCCGGCGGCACGACGGTCGGTGAGGCCCTCAACATCCTGGAGAACACCGACCTGTCGAAGGCGAGCGAGGTGCAGTACCTGCACCGCTACATCGAAGCGAGCCGGATCGCGTTCGCGGACCGGGGGCGCTGGGTCGGCGACCCCGCCTTCGAGGACGTACCGACGCAGGAACTGCTGTCCCAGCGGTACGCCGATTCGCGGGAGTGCCTTATCAGGGACGACGCGGTGCTGACGAGCCCGGTCGCGCCGGGCGACCCGCGCAATCCGGCAGCCTGCGACACTGGAGGCACGGCGGCTCCGACCACGTACGAGGGCGACAGTACGACCCACCTCACGGTGGCCGACAAGTGGGGCAACGTCGTCTCGTACACGCTGACCATCGAGCAGACCGGCGGCAGCGGCATCACGGTCCCGGGCCGTGGCTTCATCCTCAACAACGAGCTGACGGACTTCTCCTTCACCCCGGCCAATCCGGCCGTCCACGACCCGAACCTGCCAGGTCCGGGCAAGCGCCCGCGCTCCTCCATGTCCCCGACGATCGTCCTCGACCAGCACGGCAAGCCGGTCGTGGCGCTCGGGTCGCCCGGAGGCGCCACCATCATCACGACCGTGCTGCAGACGCTGACGGGGTTCTTGGATCGGGGGTTGCCACTCGTCGACGCGATTGCTGCGCCGCGGGCCAGTCAGCGGAATGCTGCGCTGACCGAGCTTGAACCTGGGCTGTTCAACAGCCCGTTGAAGGCGCAGCTGGAGTCGATCGGGCATGGCTTCCGGCTGAACCCCGAGATTGGTGCGGCGACCGGTGTGCAGCGGCTTCCGGGTGGGAAGTGGCTGGCTGCTGCTGAGAAGGTGCGGCGGGGTGGTGGGTCCGCGCAAGTGGTGTACCCCGCGCCGTAGGGGTCTGCGGGTGCGTGGGGGCTGGTCGCGCCCGCGCGGCGGAGCCGCATATCGATGCAGCCCCGCGCCCCTGGCGGGGCGCTTCAGGTGCGGTCGGCTGATTGGTTCTCTGGGGTGAACTTCAAGCGGTCGGCCTCCGTGTCGACCCTTACCCGGTCGCCCTCCTTGACTCGGCCGTCCAGGAGTAGGCGGGACAGTTCGTTGTCGACCTCTCGCTGGATCGTGCGGCGTAGTGGCCTTGCGCCGTACTCCGGCTGGTAGCCGCGCTCTGCGAGCCAGTCGACGGCTGTGTCGGTGAAGTCGACCGTGACGCCCTGGGCGTGCAGGAGGCGGCGGGTGCGTTCCAGCAGGAGGGTGGTGATCTGGCGTAGTTGGTCGCCTGTCAGCTGGCGGAAGAACACGATCTCGTCGATGCGGTTGAGGAACTCCGGCCGGAAGTGCTCGCGCAGTGGACGCAGGATCTGCTCGCGCCGTGCCTCCTCGTCGGCCTCGGTGCCGCCGGCCCCGAAGCCGATGCCGGCGCCGCGTCGGGTGATGGCCTCGGAGCCGAGGTTGCTGGTCATCACGATGACCGTGTTGGTGAAGTCCACGGTGCGGCCCTGGGCGTCGGTCAGCCGTCCGTCGTCCAGGACCTGGAGGAGGATGTTGAAGACGTCCGGGTGCGCCTTCTCCACCTCGTCGAGGAGGAGGAGGGAGTACGGGTGGCGGCGGACCACCTCGGTGAGTTGGCCGGCCTCCTCGTGGCCGACGTAGCCGGGCGGGGCGCCGACCAGGCGGCTGACGGTGTGCCGTTCCTGGTACTCGCTCATGTCGAGGCGGACCATGCGCTCCTCGCTGGCGAACAGGGCCTCGGCGAGCGCGCGGGCCAGTTCGGTCTTGCCGACGCCGGTCGGGCCGAGGAAGAGGAAGCTGCCGATCGGCCGGTCCGGGCTGGCGAGTCCGGCGCGGGAGCGCAGTACCGCGTCGGCGACCACGCGGACCGCCTCGTCCTGGCCGACGACCCGCTGGTGCAGATGCTCCTCCAGGCCGAGCAGCCGGTCCTTCTCCTCCTCGGTGAGGCTGCTCACCGGGATGCCGGTCTGCCGGGACACCACTTCGGCGATCGCTTCCGCGGTGACCTCCAGGTCCTGTCCCTCGTCGGCCTTTCCGTCCCCGGTCTCGGCGATCCGCCGCTTCAGTTCGCCGATCCGGTCGCGCAGCTGCGTGGCCGTCTCGTACTGCTCGTCCGCGACCGCCTGGTCCTTGTCCCGGATGAGCTGCTCGACCTCGCGCTCCAGGACCCGTACGTCCGTGCCCTTCGTCCGGGCGCGCAGCCGCACCCGCGCGCCCGCCTGGTCGATCAGGTCGATCGCCTTGTCGGGCAGCCGTCGGTCGGTGAGATAGCGGTCGGACAGCTCCACGGCGGCCACCAGGGCCTCGTCGGCGTAGCGGACCTGGTGGTGGGCCTCGTAGCGGTCGCGCAGGCCGCGCAGGATCTCGATCGCGTCCGCGGCGGTCGGCTCGGGCACCAGGATCGGCTGGAAGCGGCGGGAGAGTGCCGCGTCCTTCTCGATCCTGCGGTACTCCTCCAGCGTCGTCGCGCCCACGATGTGCAGCTCGCCGCGGGCCAGCGCGGGCTTGAGGATGTTGCCCGCGTCCATGGACCCGCCGCCCTCGCCGCCTCCGCCGGCGCCGACCACGGTGTGCAACTCGTCGATGAAGACGATCAGTTGGTCGGAGTGGGAGCCGATCTCACTCACGATGTTGTGCATCCGCTCCTCGAAGTCGCCCCGGTAGCGGGTACCGGCGACCACGCCCGTCAGGTCCAGCGCCACGACCCTGCGTCCGCTGAGTACGTCCGGCACGTCTCCGTCGGCGATGCGCTGGGCCAGGCCCTCGACGACCGCCGTCTTGCCGACGCCCGCGTCACCGATCAGCACGGGGTTGTTCTTGCCGCGCCGGGAGAGGACCTCGATGGTCTGCTCGATCTCCTCTTCCCGTCCGATCACCGGGTCGATCCGGCCCTGGCGGGCCAGGTCGGTGAGATCACGGCCGTACTTGTCCAGCGTCGGTGTCCCGGTGACGCGCGGCCGTTCGGCGCGGGGCGGGGTGGTGTCCGGGGTCTCCGGCGGCAGGCCGCTGGGGGCGAAGCGGGCCGCGTTGAGGATGTGCCCGGCGGCCGAGTCGGGGTTCGCCGCCAGCGCGCTGAGCACATGCTCCGGGCCGATGTAGCCGGTGCCGCGCGTCCGGGCCAGCTCGTGCGCGTCCAGCAGGGCACGCTTGACCGCGGGGGTCAGGGACAGCGCGGTGGGCGGCGGGGCCTCCTCCGGTGCGTGCTGGACCGGGCCCGAGCGCTCGTCGATCTCCGAGGCGAGGGAGTCGGGATCCGCGCCGGCCCTCGCGAGCAGGCTCCGCGTGGGCTCGGTCGCGAGTGCGGCACGCAGCAGGTGCTGGGTGTCCAGATCGCGGCTGCCGTGCTCGGCGGCGTACTGGGCGGCGCCGCGGACCAGCTCGCGGGCGGGTTGACTGAGCAGGCGGCCGATGTCGATCTGACGGGGGGCGGGGCGGGGGCCGCCGAAGAAGCGGGCGAGGAATTCGCTGAGGGGGTCGGAGTCGAAGCCGCTGGTCATCGCATGTCCGTTCCGCTGATCGACGTGCTGGTGCGGACGAGTGCCCAATGCGGGGCCCCGCTACACCCGGGGCCTCTACAACACCTTGGCACGGTCGATAGGCGGCGGCATGTTGGGCGCCTACTGTTCCGGGGAGCGATCTCGGCTTGCGGCTGCGGGTTGTGTGTGGCTGGTCGCGCAGTTCCCCGCGCCCCTGGCGGGGCGCTGCACTTACCGTTCGGTCAAGATGCGGGGGCCTGTCTCTGTGATTGCCACCGTGTGTTCTGCGTGGGCTGCTCTGGAGCCGTCGTTTGTTTTTAGGGTCCAGCCGTCTGGGGCTGCGTGGTAGGCGTCCTTGCCGCCGGCCAGGAGCATGGGTTCGATGGCGATGGCCATGCCGTGGCGGAGGGGGAGGCCGCGGCCTGGGCGGCCCTCGTTGGGGATGGAGGGGTCTTCGTGCATGCGGCGGCCGATGCCGTGGCCGCCGAAGCCCTGGGGGATGCCGTAGCCGGCGGCGCGGCAGACGGTGCCGATGGCGTGGGCGATGTCGCCGATGCGGTTGCCGACCACGGCTGCCTCGATGCCGGCGGCGAGGGCGCGCTCGGCGGTCTCGATCAGGCGGAGGTCGGCCGGGCGTGGCTTGCCGACGATGAAGCTGATCGCCGAGTCGCCGACCCAGCCGTCGAGTTCGGCGCCGCAGTCGATGGAGACGAGGTCGCCGTCGCGCAGCCGGTAGCGGGTCGGGATGCCGTGCACGATCGCGTCGTTGACGGAGGTGCAGATGACGGCGGGGAAGGGGACGGGGGCGAAGGAGGGGCGATAGCCGAGGAACGGTGATGTCGCGCCCGCGCCGCGCAGCACCTCACGCGCCACCTCGTCCAGCTCCAGCAGGGAAACGCCCACGTCAGCGGCTTTTCGTACGGCTGTCAGGGCCTGGCCGACGATCTGGCCGGCCGTGTACATCGCATCGATCGAAGTGTCCGTCTTCAGTTCCACCATGCCAATTACTATACCGGTATTAGAATGGTGGCATGGTACGCACCCCACTGACTCCACAAGAGCGTGAACGCGGCGAGCGGCTCGGCCGACTGCTGCGTGAGGCGCGCGGCGGCCGCAGCATGGCCGACGTCGCGGCGAGCGCCGGCATCTCCGCCGAGACGCTGCGCAAGATCGAGACCGGACGGGCCCCGACGCCGGCCTTCTTCACCGTGGCGGCGCTGGCCGGGGCGCTCGGTCTGTCGATGGACGAGCTGGCGGGGGGCTGCGTGCTCGCGGCGGCGGCGTGACCGGCGGCGTCCGCATGGCGGTGATCGGATTCGGTCACCGCCACAACTCCCGCACAAGGAGAGTCCTGCTCACCCCCGGAAAACACGCTGTAGCGTTCCCGTAACACGGCTGGTGTTGCCTACGGACCGGAGTGTTCCGGTCTGGCAGGAGTTGAGCGATGACTGTGGATCAACTCCCGGGTCGGATGCGGGAGTTCGCGAACTACCTGGACGGTCTGCTGGCACGCCTGGATCAGGGCGCCGGCTGGTGCGCGGTGTTCTGGCAACGCGACCCCGACGGCATGCGGGCCTGTCTCGACGGACGCGAAATCCCGCCCTGGGACGTGATGGAGGCGCTCCTTCAGGACCTCGCCGCCGACTACGGCCCCGATGCCGCCGCTCCCGAGAAGGACCGGGCCCGCTCCCTGCACGCCGCCGCACTCAACGCCCACGACGCCCGTCCCGGCGCCCGCGACGCCCTCGGGGACCGCCTGGACGTGATGCTCCGCGAGCAGCGCTACGCCGCCGAACGGCAGGCCGAGCTGGGCCGTTTGCTCGCCTCCGCCACCACCCGCGAACAGGCCGACGCCCACCGCCTCGACCTCGCCTGGGCCCGCGACGACCATGACCGCGCCACCGCCCGCTGCGCCGAACTCCGTTCCCGTATCGCGGAGTTGGACCGCAGATCGGTCGGCGGACAGGCGGCGGCGATCCGCCGGGGCGTCAGGCAGGGGACGTACGGGGACGGTGCGGGGGCCGGTGGGCAGGGAGCGTACGGCGACGCCACGGGGGTGCGGCGCCGCGGTGCGTACGACGATGGCGACAGCGGTGCCTACGACGACGTCTTCCCGCAGCCCGGCGCCCCGCAGCACACGGGAGCGCACCGGATGCCGCAGCAGCGCACCGCACAGTCCCCGGGCCCCGCATACGGTCCGCAGAACCCCCAGGGCCGGCACGCCGCCGGCCCCGAACACGCGTCGGGTCCTGTCCAGCACGTGAATCCGATGTACGGCGAAACCCGAGGCGCTGGAGGTCCCGCCCCGCAGGAAGCCGAAGACGCGGGGCGCGATCAGAGCCGGACCGCGAGTCCCGACCCGGCCCCCGAACAGCCCGCACAGCTCCCACAGCCCACCCCCAAGCAACGCAAGCGGCGCCGAGGCGGTGCGCGCTACGCCGGGATGGTCGAGGAAGAGGCCGCCCCCGTCGTCGTACCCCCGGACGCCGCCGTACCGGTGCTGCCCGAGCCGCCCGTCGCGGCCGGGCGTACGCCGCGTGGGGCCCGGTTCGCCGGGGTCGCCGCGGCGGAGGAGGCGCCGACGGCGGAACCGCAGGGCGAGTCGGTGGGCTCGGAGGCGCGGCGGCAGGTCGTCGGGACGGTCGAGACGCTGGCGCGGCTGCGGGCCGAGGGGCGTAGCGGTGAGGCGCATGTGCTGCTTGTCGAGGCCGCCTACTGGCCCGCCGAGCACTTTCCGCTGCTCGCCGCCGAGATGCAGCGGGCCGGGTTCGGTGCCGACTGGGCGACGCTGCTGTGGGAGGCGGCCTCGCTGCCCGCCGAGCGACTGGTCGCCGCCGCCGATGCGCTGGCCGCGGCGGGGCGGACGGCGGACGGGGAGCAGATCCTGCGGCAAGGTGTGGCGCGGCCCGCCACCGAGATCGGGCAGGCCGTGCTCGCGCTGGCCCGTGAGGGGCGGGGGCGCGAGGTCCGGGCGCTGCTGGACGCCTACGTCCGGGTCCGCACCCCGGAGGAGGCCGCGCGCAGCGCCGAGCCCGAGCCACAGACGCTCGTACCGCTGCTGCTGGAGGCCGCCCGGGGCGTCTCGGAGGAGCGCCACTGGGACCTCGTTCACGCTCTCCGGGTGGCCGGATTCGCCGCCTGACATGTACATCAGTACGGATGGGGAGGTCATCCGACTCACCCGCGGGAGTGTGAAACGTGATCGACTCAGCGGGTTAACGACGATGGTCTTGGCAAGGCTGTCCGCGAGGCTTACTTTCGACCCTCTACGGCAGTGTCTACGTGCGTAGAGGCTCTGACGTCCCGTCGAAGGAGCAGCTCATGGCCAACGTCGTTCGTGCCGCTCTGGTCCAGGCCACCTGGACCGGCGACACCGAGTCCATGGTGGCGAAACACGAGGAGTACGCCCGGGAGGCGGCTCGCCGGGGCGCCAAGATCATCGGTTTCCAGGAAGTCTTCAACGCGCCCTACTTCTGCCAGGTCCAGGAGCCCGAGCACTACCGCTGGGCCGAGCCGGTGCCCGACGGGCCGACCGTGCGTCGTATGCAGGATCTCGCGCGCGAGACCGGCATGGTGATCGTCGTCCCGGTCTTCGAGGTCGAGCAGTCCGGTTTCTACTACAACACCGCGGCCATGATCGACGCCGACGGCACCTTCCTCGGCAAGTACCGCAAGCATCACATCCCGCAGGTCAAGGGCTTCTGGGAGAAGTACTACTTCAAGCCCGGCAACGTCGGCTGGCCCGTCTTCGACACCGCCGTGGGGAAGATCGGCGTCTACATCTGCTACGACCGCCACTTCCCGGAGGGCTGGCGGCAACTCGGTCTGAACGGTGCCCAGTTGGTGTACAACCCGTCGGCCACCTCGCGCGGTCTGTCCGCCTATCTGTGGCAGCTGGAGCAGCCCGCGGCCGCCGTCGCCAACGAGTACTTCGTCGCCGCGATCAACCGGGTCGGGCAGGAGGAGTACGGCGACAACGACTTCTACGGGACGTCGTACTTCGTCGACCCACGCGGGCAGTTCGTGGGGGAGACCGCGAGCGACAAGGGCGAGGAACTCGTCGTCCGGGACCTCGACTTCGACCTCATCGAAGAGGTACGGCAGCAGTGGGCCTTCTACCGCGACCGACGGCCCGACGCGTACGAGGGGCTGGTGCAGCCGTGACCAAGGACCTGCTGGGACGCCACCGTGCCGTCCTGCCCGACTGGCTCGCCCTCTACTACGAGGACCCGCTGGAGCTCACCCACGGCGAGGGGCGGTACGTCTGGGATGCCGCGGGCAACCGCTATCTCGACTTCTTCGGCGGAATCCTGACCACCATGACCGCGCACGCGCTGCCCGAGGTGACGAAGGCGGTGAGCGAGCAGGCCGGGAGGATCATCCACTCGTCCACGCTCTACCTCAACCGGCCGATGGTCGAACTCGCCGAGCGGATCGCCCAGTTGTCCGGCATCCCGGACGCCCGCGTCTTCTTCACCACCTCCGGCACGGAGGCCAACGACACCGCCCTGCTGCTCGCCACGACGTACCGCCGCAGCAACACGATCCTGGCCATGCGCAACAGCTACCACGGCCGCTCCTTCAGCGCCGTCGGCATCACCGGCAACCGCGGCTGGTCCCCGACCTCGCTGTCCCCGCTGCAGACGCTGTACGTCCATGGCGGCGTCCGCACCCGCGGCCCGTACGCCTCCCTGAGCGACGCCGAGTTCATCGCGGCCTGCGTCGAGGACCTGACGGACCTCCTCGGCCACACCCGCCCGCCCGCCGCGCTGATCGCCGAGCCGATCCAGGGCGTCGGCGGCTTCACCTCCCCGCCGGACGGGCTGTACGCCGCCTTCCGCGAGGTGCTCAGCGAGCGCGGCATCCTGTGGATCGCCGACGAGGTGCAGACCGGCTGGGGCCGCACCGGCGAGCACTTCTGGGGCTGGCAGGCGCACGGCCAGAGCGGTCCGCCCGACATCCTCACCTTCGCCAAGGGCATCGGCAACGGCATGTCCATCGGCGGGGTCGTCGCCCGCGGCGAGATCATGAACTGCCTGGACGCCAACTCCATTTCGACGTTCGGCGGCACCCAGATCACCATGGCGGCGGGGCTCGCGAACCTGACGTATCTGCTGGAGCACGACCTCCAGGGCAACGCCCGGCGCGTCGGCGGACTGCTCATCGAGCGGCTGCGGGCCGTCACCGCGCAGATTCCCGGCGTACGGGAGGTGCGCGGGCGCGGGCTGATGATCGGCGTCGAGCTGGTCAGGCCCGGCACGGACCAGGCCGACCCGGACGCCGCGAGTGCCGTGCTGGAGGCGGCCCGCGAGGGCGGGCTGCTGCTCGGCAAGGGCGGCGGCCACAACACCAGCGGCCTGCGGATCGCCCCGCCGCTGTCCCTGACCGTCGCGGAGGCCGAGGAGGGCGCCGCGATCCTCGAACACGCTCTGAGGAGCACCCAGTAGCAGAACCTGAGCAAGGGATCACGCCATGACCACCACCGCCTTCGAGACCTTGGAGACCCTGGAACCCGCTCTGTCGGTGCGCCAGGTGCTCACCCTGGAACGGGTGCTCGCCGGGGAGCCCGAGGTGGTGGCCGGCGCGAGCCAGCTCGACCGGCCCGTGCGCTGGGTCCATGTCGCCGAGGCCGCCGACGTGGGCGTGATGCTCAGCGGCGGCGAGATGGTGCTGACCACGGGCGTGCTGCTGGCCGGGGACGAGGACAAGCAGGCCGAGTACATCCGGTCCCTGTACCGCGCGGAGGCCGCGGCCGTGGTTCTCGGACTCGGCCGCGCCTTCCCGGCCCCGCCGGACGTGATGCGCCGGGCGGCCGAGCGGTGCGGGCTGCCGATGGTCGTGCTCCATCGCCCGTTCCCCTTCGCCGAGTTGACCGAGGAGGTCCAGTCCCGGCTGGTGCGGCGGAAGTTCGCCGCGGTCAGCCTCTCCGAGGCCGTACGGACCGCGCTCACCGGACTCATCACCGCGGGCGCCCCGCTGCAACGGCTGCTCGACGAGGTCGCCCACCACAGCGCCTGCCCCGTCGTCGTCACCAACCTCGCCCACCGCGTCCTCGCCACGGCGGGGGAGCGGCCCGCGGTGGACGACGTGCTGCGGGACTGGGAGCGGATCGCCCGGCAGGCGGGCGGGAGTGAAGGGGACGGCTGGATCCGCGCCGAGCTGGGCGGGCGCGGGGAGCGGTGGGGGCAGATCATGCTCTGCGGGTACCGCGGCGACACGGCCGCCGGACGGCTGCTCGCCGACCGGGCCGCCGAGGCCCTCGTGCTGCACCGCATGCTCGGCGGCGGCACCGCGCACTCCTGGGAGGAGGAGTCGGCGCAGGGCCTGCTCACCGACCTGGTGAGCGGTGTCGTACCGGCCAGGCAACTGCTGCCCCGGGCACGGGCGGCCGGGCTCCCGGTCAACCGGCGGACCTTCGTGCCGCTCGTCGTCCGTGACGGCGATCCGGCCCAACTCGACCGTATGCTCCGCCTGTTGGGGCTGTCCGGCCTGGTCGCCGAACTCGCCGACGGCGCCACCGCCGTCCTGCTCAGCCTGGCCCGGGACCAGGACGCCGACGCGATGACGGCGCACTTCGCGGCGCGGCTGCGGACCGAGTCGGGGTCGGGGGAGTCCGTGGTCGCCGCGGCCGGTCCGCGGATCGCCTGGGACGACGTACCGGCCGGACTGCGCGAGGCACAGCACGTCGCCGACGCCGTGGCGGACTCCTCGGCGGTCCTGGACCTCCCGGCCGTCGTACGCCTGAAGGACGTACATCTGCGGGGCCTGATCCGGCTGCTGCGCGACGACCCACATGTGCAGTCCTTCGCGGAGCGGGAGCTGGACGGGCTGCTGTGCGAGCCGGAGGAGGACCTGCTGGCCGTCCTGCGGACGTATCTCGCCTCCGGCCGCAACAAGTCCCGCACCGCTCAGCTCCACCACGTCTCACGGCCCGCGCTGTATCGCCGGCTCGAGGCGATACAGGGGCGGCTCGGCGTCGACCTCGACGACTTCGAGCAGGCCGCCTCGGTGCACATCGCGCTCCTCGCGCATGACGCGCAACAGAGCTGAAACATGCGACGACCTGGGAAAACGGCGGTGAAACATGGGTCCACGACAGGGTGACACCGTGACACGCCGCACCCCCGCAGACGTGACACCGTGCAACTCAAACCCGCTCTTCGGACTTCCTAGGCTCCTCGCACACCGAGCGACCGGAGGTCCCGATGAGCCGAGTGATTCGTGCCGCCCTCTTCCAGACCGCGTGGACGGGCGACAAGGAGTCGATGATCCAGGTACACGAGCAGGCGGTCCGCGACGCGGCCGCGCAAGGTGCTCAAGTCCTGTGCTTCCAGGAGCTGTTCTACGGGCCCTACTTCTGCCAGGTCCAGGACAAGGCCTTCTACGAGTACGCGGAAGCGGTCCCGGAAGGCCCGATCGTCCGGCGCTTCCAGGCGCTCGCCGAGGAACACGGCATCGTGCTCGTCCTGCCGATGTACGAGGAGGAGCAGCCCGGCGTCCTCTACAACACGGCCGCCGTGATCGACGCGGACGGCTCCTACCTCGGCAAGTACCGCAAGCATCACATCCCTCAAGTGCCGGGATTCTGGGAGAAGTTCTACTTCCGCCCGGGCAACGTCGGCTGGCCGGTCTTCGAGACGGCCGTAGGGAAGATCGGCGTCTACATCTGCTACGACCGCCACTTCCCGGAGGGCTGGCGCGCACTGGGTCTCGCCGGTGCCGAGATCGTCTTCAACCCGTCGGCCACCTCGCGCGGCCTGTCCGCCTACCTGTGGCAGCTGGAGCAGCCCGCGGCGGCCGTCGCCAACGAGTACTTCGTCGGTGCGATCAACCGGGTCGGTGTCGAGGAATACGGCGACAACGACTTCTACGGCACGACGTACTTCGTCGACCCGGAAGCCCAGTTCGTCGGCGAGGTGGCCTCCGACAAGGAGACCGAACTCGTCGTCCGCGACCTCGACATGGCCAAGCTGCGCGAGGTCCGCGACCGCTGGCAGTTCTACCGCGACCGCCGCCCGGAGGCGTACGGCCCACTGACGGCACCGTAAACGCCCTAAGGGGCGCGACCAGCCACACACGACCCGCACTCGACCACAACCCAGCGGAGTCAGCCCATGAACACCCGTACCGTCATCCGCGGCGGCCTCGTCATCACCGCATCCGACGAGATCCACGCCGACGTCCTGATCGAGGACGGCCGCATCGCCGCCCTCGCCACCTCCGGCACCCCCGCCGCCGAGGCCTGGACCGCCGAGCGGGTCATCGACGCCACCGGGAAGTACGTGATCCCGGGCGGGGTCGACGCCCACACCCACATGGAGCTGCCGTTCGGCGGCACCTTCGCCTCCGACACCTTCGAGACCGGCACCCGGGCCGCCGCCTGGGGCGGTACGACGACGATCGTCGACTTCGCAGTGCAGAGCGTGGGCCACAGCCTCCGCGAGGGCCTCGACACCTGGCACGCCAAGGCCGAGGGCAACTGCGCGATCGACTACGCCTTCCACATGATCGTCTCCGATGTGAACGAGGAGACGCTGAAGGAGATGGATCTGCTGGTGGAGGAGGGGGTGACCTCCTTCAAGCAGTTCATGGCGTATCCGGGCGTCTTCTACTCGGACGACGGCAAGATCCTGCGCGCCATGCAGCGCTCCGCCGAGAACGGCGGCCTGATCATGATGCACGCCGAGAACGGCATCGCGATCGATGTGCTGGTCCAGCAGGCGCTGGCCCGGGGCGAGACCGACCCCCGGTACCACGGTGAGGTCCGCAAGGCCCTCCTCGAGGCCGAGGCCACCCATCGCGCCATCAAGCTCGCGCAGGTCGCCGGTGCGCCCCTGTACGTCGTACACGTCTCGGCGATGGAGGCAGTCGCCGAGCTGGCCCGGGCGCGCGACGAGGGGCTGCCCGTCTTCGGGGAGACCTGCCCGCAGTATCTGTTCCTGTCGACCGACAACCTCGCCGAGCCCGACTTCGAGGGCTCGAAGTACGTGTGCTCCACGCCCCTGCGGCCCAAGGAGCACCAGGCCCACCTGTGGAAGGGCCTGCGCACCAACGACCTCCAGGTCGTCTCCACCGACCACTGCCCCTTCTGCTTCGTGGGCCAGAAGGAACTGGGCCGGGGCGACTTCTCCAAGATCCCCAACGGTCTGCCGGGCGTCGAGAACCGGATGGACCTGCTCCACCAGGCCGTCGTGGACGGGCACATCAGCCGCCGGCGCTGGATCGAGATCGCCTGCGCCACCCCGGCCCGGATGTTCGGCATGTACCCGAAGAAGGGCACCATCGCGCCGGGCGCCGACGCCGACGTGGTCATCTACGACCCGCACGCCGAGCAGGTCATGTCCGCCGAGACGCACCACATGAACGTCGACTACTCGGCGTACGAGGGCAAGCGCACCACCGGCCGTGTCGAGACGGTCCTGTCGCGGGGCGACGTCGTCATCAACGAGCGGGAGTACACCGGACGCGCGGGTCACGGCGTCTACACCCCGCGCTCCACCTGTCAGTACCTCACCTAGGAGTGGCGCCCATGGACTTCGGACTCGTCCTGCAGACCGATCCGCCGGCCTCGAAGGTCATCAGCCTGATGAAGCGGGCCGAACGCAACGGCTTCACGTACGGCTGGACCTTCGACTCCGCCGTGCTCTGGCAGGAGCCGTTCGTGATCTACAGCCAGATCCTCGCCAACACCACGAAGCTGACGGTCGGCCCGATGGTCACCAACCCGGGCACCCGTACCTGGGAGGTCACCGCCTCCACCTTCGCCACCCTCAACGACATGTTCGGCAACCGCACCGTGTGCGGCATCGGCCGCGGCGACTCCGCGATGCGCGTCGCGGGCCGTACGCCGAACACGCTGGCCCGGATCAGCGAGGCCATGAAGGTCATCAGGGCGCTCGGCTCCGGTCAGGAGGCGGACCTCGGGGGCACGGTCATCAAGTTCCCCTGGATCAGAGAGGATGCCCAACTCCCGGTCTGGATGGCCGCGTACGGGCCGAAGGCCCTGAAGATGACCGGCGAGGAGGCCGACGGGTTCATCCTCCAGCTCGCCGACCTCTACCTGACCGAGTACATGGTGAAGGCGGTCAAGGACGCGGCGGTCGCGGCCGGACGTGACCCGTCCGACGTGACGATCTGCGTCGCCGCCCCCGCCTACGTCACCGAGGACGACTCGCCCGAAGCGCTCGCCCACGCCCGCGAGCAGTGCCGCTGGTTCGGCGGGATGGTCGGCAACCACGTCGCCGACCTGGTGTCGAAGTACGGCGAGCACTCCGCCGCCGTCCCCGACGAACTCACCGACTACATCAAGGCGCGCGAGGGGTACGACTACTCCCACCACGGACGCGCCGACAACCCCGACACCGCGTTCGTGCCCGACGAGATCGTCGACCGGTTCTGCGTCATCGGACCGGTCGAGAAGCACATCGAGAAGCTGAACGCGCTGCGCGAGCTGGGCGTCGACCAGTTCGCCGTGTACGACATGCACGACGCTCAGGAAGCCACGATCGACGCGTACGGGTCGCAGGTGATCCCGGCCGTCAACGGCTAGCAGTTCACGGGCAGTCGATGCCCGTCCCCCCTTGTACGTCCCCTTCCCGCCGTTCCCGGGAAGGGGCCCCAGGCCGCCCCCGCGTCTCAACGGTGTCGGGGCGCACCCCCCTCGGCGCCACCCGCACGGCCTTTCCCCGTCCCAACCTCCCCTGATTGGCCTGCCCATGACCGACACCGCTCCCACGGCCACACCGCCGTCCACTCAAGTCACCCTCGCCGACGGCCGGGTGGAGATCGCCCCGGACGCCCCCGCTCCGGGCGGTGCCTACGCCAACGAGGACCTGCTGCCGGTTCCCGTCGAGAAGCGCACCTGGACCACGTACAACTTCTCCGCCCTGTGGGTCGGTATGGCCCACAACACGGCCTCCTGGACCCTGGCCTCCGGTCTGATCGCCGTCGGCATGGACTGGAAGCAGGCGGTGCTCACCATCGCCCTGGCCAATGTGATCGTGCTGGTCCCGATGCTGCTCACCGGGCACGCGGGACCGAAGTACGGCATCCCCTTCCCGGTGTTCGCCCGCGCCTCCTTCGGCATACGCGGCGCCAACCTCCCCGCTGTCGTACGGGCGTTGGTGGCCTGCGGCTGGTTCGGCATCCAGACCTGGATCGGTGGCGAGGCGATCTACTTCCTGGCCGGAAAGCTCATCGGCAACGGGTGGAGCGACGCCGGGAAGGTCGGCGGGTACCCCTGGACGATGTGGCTGTCGTTCGCGATCTTCTGGGCTCTCCAGGTCGCGATCATCTACCGGGGCATGGAGACGATCCGCCGCTTCGAGAACTGGGCGGCGCCGTTCGTGATCGTCGGCGCGCTCGTGATGCTCGTGTGGATGAGCAACAAGGCCGGCGGCTTCGGCCCGCTGCTCGACCAGCCCTCCAAGCTGGGCTGGGGCGGCGACTTCTGGAAGCTGTTCTGGCCCTCCCTCATGGGCATGATCGGCTTCTGGTCCACCCTGTCGCTGAACATCCCGGACTTCACCCGCTACGGCAAGAGCCAGAAGGCGCAGATGTGGGGCCAGGCGCTCGGCCTGCCCACCACCATGACGCTGTTCGCGTTCCTGTCGGTGATGGTGACGTCCGGCTCGCAGGCGGTATACGGCGAGCCGATCTGGAACCCGGTCGAGCTCGCCGCGAAGACGGACAACGTGGTCGGCCTGCTCTTCGCGCTGGTGACCGTGCTGGTGGCGACGCTGTCCGTGAACGTCGCAGCCAACCTGGTCTCCCCGGCCTTCGACTTCTCCAACATCGCGCCCCGCAAGATCACTTTCCGGACCGGTGCCCTCGCGACCTGTGTTATCGGCGTGTTGATCTTCCCGTGGAAGCTGTACTCCGACCCGCAGGGCTACATCTTCACCTGGCTCGGCCTGGTCGGCGGTCTGCTCGGTACGGTCGCCGGCATCCTCATCGCCGACTACTGGATCCTGCGCCGCGCCAAGCTCGACCTGGTCGACCTGTACCGCCCGGGCGGGCGCTACTGGTACGAGGGCGGCTGGAACTGGCGGGCGGTCGTCGCCTTCGCGGCCGGCGGCGTGCTGGCCATCGGGGGCGCCAGCTTCGACCCGCTGATCGACGGCCGGCCCATCCCGGCGCTGTCGTCGCTGGCGGACTACGGCTGGGCGGTGGGCCTGGGCACCTCGATGGTGCTGTACCTGGCCCTGATGCTGCTGCGCGGCCGGGGGAAGACCCTGGTCTGACCGGAGCGGGAGGACGGTCAGCCCTTCTTCTGGCCGTCCTCCAGCGTCGCCACCGCGTCCTTGGCCGCCTTGATGGCGCCCTTGTTGATCTCGTCCGTGCTGGGCGCCTTCTTGGACTCGAAGTCGCTGCCGTTGTAGGTGATGACCACCAGCGCGTTGGACGAGCGGACCACCACCATGCCCTCGCGGGTCTGCTGCTTGTCCTGCGTGGTGAGGTTCACCACCGAGTAGCCCGCGTCGCCCAGGCCGGGCACATCACCGCCGCCGCTGTCGTTGGAGACGCGCTGCTTGTACGACTTCTCCGCCGCCTCCTCCGAGTCCATCACCTCGAAGGACACGTCGAGCCAGCGGTAGTCGTAGCCCTTGAGCGCGTTCCAGGAGCAGGTGCGGCGCACCTTCGAGTCCGTGGACGCGATCTCCTTGCCGGCCGTCTTGGCGCCGGGGACCAGCGACTTGACCGTCTTCACGGGAACGCTCGTGCACGGGGCGGGCGCGGCGTCGTACGCCTTCGACGCCGCCGCAGTGGCGGGTGCGGTCGGCGACTGGGACGCGTTGTCCTGGCCGGCCTTGTTCTCGGCGGCCGGCGTCGAGGAGCCGGACGACAGGGCCCAGGCCGACACGGCGAGCACAGCGACCGGGGCCAGACGCGCGGAGAGGGTGAGCGGCAGGGGTAGCGAACGCACGGCGCACTTCTCGTGGGGGACGGTGCGGACGGGGTCCGCACTGCGGACGGGACGCCAGTGTCACACGAGTGCCTGTGGGTTGAAAGTGCAACTTCGCTCCGTGCCTGTGCGGTGACGGAGGCCACGGCGGTTGGGTGCGTTATATGCGTTTCTGCCGTGCTTCTGCTCGGTCGGTCAGCGGGGCTACCCTGGCGCCATGCCAACGGGGAGTGGCGGTTTCACGGTCCAGGACGACGACGCGTACGTGCGCGAGTCCCTCTACATCGAAGCGGGACTGAGCCGAGCCCTGGACGACGAGCCCGGCGAGCCGCCCGGCGACGTGCTGACTCTGGACTCGGCCGCGCTGCGCGCACGGGCGCAGCACGTGTACGCCACCGAGGGGCCTGCCGCGGCACGCCGCATGCTGCTGAAGGAAGCCGGGCACCAGAGGCGCTGGCTCCGCGCGGTCGAGCTCGGTCTCGCCGGCAACGACGCGACGGGCCCGGAAGCCCAGGCGGCACTGATGGGCGGCGCGCTGGCCCAGATCATGCTGGAGGCCGCCCTGCGGGGCATCGAGGCGGGCCTGCCGCCCGAACGGATGGCGACCGAGGCCGCCGCCGCGGCCGCACTCGACGCGGGGACCGAAACTCAGGCGCTCGCACTCCAGGTCCTCTCCCTGAGCTACCGCCTGCAGCAGCGGCCCGAACTCGCGCTCTCCGTGTTACTGCGCGGGCCCACCGGTGACTCACCGGGCCGCCACCTGCTGTTCGTCCTCGACGCCGCCCGGCAGGCCCACACGCTGCGGCGGGGGCAGGTCGCCGAACTGCTGGCGCTCAGTGGCTGGCCGTGTGACCCCACCGGACTCGTCAGGGAGCTGCTGCACCGGCTGGTCGACGAACAGGTGCCCACCGACCGGGAGTTGGCCGCGCGGGTCGCGAGGCGCCGCGCGGCCTTCGAGGCCGGCGACTGGACCGCCCTGCGCGAGCTGGCCCTGTCCGACGTGGTGTGGCTGGAGGAGGACGCCACGCTGTGGCGGGCACTGTCGGCGATCCTGCGTGCGTACGGCGCCGCGGACCAGGCCGGACTCGCCGGGGCCGTGGCCGATGAACTCGCCCTGAGGCAGGGGCCATGACGCACCGGGAGACGACGGACACTCCGCGCCGCTCGGAGTCGGTCTACGAGGCTTATCTCACCGCGCACCCGGGCGAGGGATTCGCCCTGATCAGGCTGGGGCCCTCGGCACTCACCCATGTCCACTTCGTGGAGGAGGAGTTCCTCGTTCCGTCGGCCTTCGCGCAGGACCTCCAGGCCGGCGCGACGATATCCCAGGAGATGTTGATGGCCGCCGCCTGGGAGGCCCTGGGACCCATGGCGCGGCACGGCGCCGGCCCGGCCCTCGGCGCCCAGGTCCTCGTCGCCGTGGGCGGCAACCAGCAGCGGTCGGCCGCCGATCCGCGACGCCACGTCCGGCTCGTCCTGTCCGCCCTGGACGGATTCCGCGGCCGGGGCCTGCCCCGCCACGAGGGGCGCGGCTGTCTGGAACTCGGCCGTGCGCTCACCGCGCAGGGCTCGATCCCGGACGCCGTGACGGCGTACGCACGCGGCCGGGCCCTGTTGGAGGAGGCGGGTGACGACCACGGTCTGCGCGCCGCGCACGCACGGCTGGCCGCCCTCATGGCCCGCCTCGGCCTGTTCGAGCAGTCGCTGCTGCACGCCGAGGACGGACAGCGGATCGGCCGGCGCCTCGGCGACGGAGCGCCAGGGAGCCCGAGCGGCGGCCACGAGCACTTCACCCGGTTCCTGCACCATCAGCGGGCCCGTGCGCTGACCAGGATCGGACTGGTCCAGGAGGCCGAGGCCGAACTGGCGCAGTGGCGCGAGAGCACCGGAGACGGCGACGACCACGATCTTCTCGCGGCCACGGCCGAGTTGAGGATCAGTCAGGAACGCACTGACGAGGCCGTGGAGGCGTACATCCGCGCGATCGACGCCAGATTCGCCGACCTCAGAGTCGCGGCGCTGCCCGGCCGCACCTTCTACCTGGAGAACAGCGCCACGGTCTTCGGTGGAGCCGTCGGCTCGGCCATGCGCATGGGCCGCGCCGACCTGGCGATCGGCATGCTCGCCGCGATGGCGAGCCGCGGTCCCGCCCGCCCCGACGGGGCGCCCGCGTCCGGCACAGCGGTGCTGCGCGGCCTGGACACGGAGATCGCACAGCTCGCCCGTACCGCCACGGGGGCCGCCGTCGCACGGGACCGTCGCGGCCTGCACTCGCTGGGCGACCGGGCACGCATGCTCCTGGAGACGAGGGAGGCCGTGCTGCACGAGTCGTCCTCGGAACGCCGCCGGGTCACGGTGACGGATCTCGCGCGTTCGGTTCCCCGGGCCGTCCGGCCCGGGGAACTGCTGCTGCACTACGGCCGGTCCAGCGAGGACGAGGTGGTCCTGTTCGCCGTGACCGGGGGCACCGTCCGGGATCTGCGGCTGAACCTCGGCACCCCGGAGGTGGAGCGGCTGACCTCCGACGCTCACGAGGAATGCCTGCGCCGGGCCGGCAGCGACGCCCTGAACCGGCTCGGCGAGGCCGTCCTGGCGCCCGTCGCCGACCTGATCCCGGCGGCCTCCCGGATCCACGTCGTCACCCAGAGCATCCTCGAGGACTTCCCCTTCCACGCCGCACCCTTCCGCGGCCGGCCGCTGGTGACGTACGCGGAGGTACGGCTGCTGCCCTCCCTGGCGCCCCTGAGGCCGGACGGCGTACGGCGACCGGAGCGGCCGGCGGACCGCCCGGCCCGCGCCGTGGTGGCCGCGGTGCGCCGACCGCGCTACGAACTGCTCCCCGAACTCCAGGCGTTGCGCGCCGAGGCGGCCGCCGTGCGCGCTACGTTCCCCGACACCACCGGTCTCTACGACGACGACGCCACGGCGAGCGCGGTGCACTCCGCACTCGGCACCGCGGACGTGCTGCATCTCGCCGGGCACGCCGCCTTCGAGCCCGCGCACCCCAACATGGCCCGGCTGCTGCTCGCCGACCGCCCGCTGTTCGCCTTCGAGATCGCCTGCGCCGACCGCGTGCCCGCCCTGGTCAACCTCAGCGGCTGCCGCGCCGGTGCGGAACGCCGCAGCCTCGGTGGCGAGGGTGAAGGGCTGGCCGCCGCCTTCCTCGCGGCCGGCGCCCAGACCGTCGTCGCCCCGCAGTGGCCGGTGCGTGATGACGCGGCCCTGCGCTTCAATGAGCTGCTGTACGGCCAACTGTCCCGCCCGGGAACGCCGTTGGGGCAGGCCGTGCGCGACGCCCAGCTCGGACTCATGACAGACTCCCGCTTCGGGCACCCGGGCCTGTGGGGTGCCTTCACCATGCTGGGCGGACTCTGACGAACCACCGAGGAGGGGAGCCGATGGGGACCTCCGGACAGCCCGAGGACCACACGGACGGGCCGGACGAGGAGATCACGACGCAGGACTGCCACGTCGTGGACCGCGAGGTCTACGGCACACCCCCGGGATCAGGGCTGCCCGGCTGGTCGATGACCGTGCTGCTCTTCGAGTGCGCCGAGCACGGCGAGGAGAAGGCCGTGGACTACTACGACCCCGACGAGCCGCCGCGCTGCACCCAGGGCGACCTCATGGTCCGTAAGCCGTGAACACCCTGCTCGAAGTCGGCCTGGGCGGCGCCGAACGCCTCCTCGGGTCCCGGTTCCTGATCGCCGTACTGCTCCCGGTCCTGCTGGCCGCCGGTGCCTCAGGAGCAGTGGGCCTCGCTGCCGCCGGCCACACCCCGGCAGACGCGCTCAGGGCCTGGCAGGAGTACGGCGCGTCCGGTCAGCTGCTGGCGGCGCTGTGGGTCGTGCTCGGCCTGGTCGGCGCCGCGTATCTGCTCGCGCTGTTCCACCTGCCGGTGCTGCGGGCTCTGGAGGGCTACTGGCCGGACCGGCCGGCGCTGCGCGGGGTGCGGCGGCGCCGTACCGACCGGCAGCGGGCCCGGGCCCGGGACGGCTGGGCCCGGGTGGCGGAGCTGCGCGAGGCGGGCGAGCACACCTGGGCCTCGGCGCTCTCGGGCCACCTGCTTGCCGTCTACCCGCCGCCGCCCCGGCTCGCGCAGGGCTGCCTGCCGACGGCGCTGGGCAACCGGCTGCGTGCCGCCGAGTACTACCCGCTGGAGCGCTACGGCATCGACGCGGTCGTCGTCTGGCCCCGGCTCTACCCGCTGCTCCCGCCGGAGGCGACCGGCCGGGTCTCCTCCGCCCGTACCGCCCTGGACGCCGGTGTGAGCCTGCTCGGGCTGTCCGCCGTCTTCGGCACCGTATGGCCCCTCGTCCTCCTGGCCCGGGGCGGGCACCTTCCGCTGGCCGGGCTGACCCTGCTGGCCTGGCCGGTCGTGTGGGCCGCCCACCGGGCGACCCTCCAGGCCGCCGGCGCCTACGGTGAGGAGGTGCGAGTCGTCTTCGACCTGCACCGGCATGCGCTCCTGCGTCGGCTGGAACTCGCCGTACCCGCTGACCTCGAGCAGGAACGGCGCCTGTGGGACGAGTTGGCCCAGTTCTACCTCCGCAACCTGCCCCTCGTGGCGGCTCGACCGAACCCCGGCGGGGCGCAAGTGCCATAGTCGAGGGGACGGTTGATCGTTCCGGCACGGCGAGGTGGCACGCTGCATGTTCACGACACGACCCACCCTCCAGGGCACCTTCGGCATGGTGTCCTCCACGCACTGGCTCGCCTCGCAGTCCGCGATGGCCGTGCTGGAGGACGGCGGCAACGCATACGACGCCGCCGTCGCGGGCGCCTTCGTGCTGCACGTCGTGGAGCCGCATCTCAACGGGCCCGCCGGCGAGGTGCCGATCCTGCTCGCGCCCGCGGACGGTGAGGTACGGGTGCTGTGCGGGCAGGGCGTCGCCCCCGCCGGCGCGACGGTCGCGCACTGCAAGGGGCTCGGCCTGGACCTCGTACCCGGCACGGGACCGCTGGCCGCCGCGGTGCCGGGCGCCTTCGACGCCTGGATGCTGCTGCTGCGCGATCACGGCACCAAGTCCCTGGACGACGTCCTGAAGTACGCCATCGGGTATGCCGAACACGGGCACGCGCCCGTGGAGAACGTCGGCGCCACCGTCGAGACCGTACGGCAGCTCTTCGAGTCGGAGTGGACCTCGTCGGCGGAGCTGTACCTGCCGGGCGGGAAGGCACCCCGGCCCGGCGCACTGCTGCGCAATCCCGCTCTCGCGGCCACCTGGAAGCGGCTGCTCGCCGAGGTCGCCGGGGCCGGGGACCGGGACGCGCGGATCGAGGCGGCGCGTGCGGTGTGGCGCGGCGGCTTCATCGCCGAGGCGCTGGTACGGCAGTCCGCGCGCCCCACCATGGACACCAGCGGCGAGCGGCACACCGGCACGCTCACCGCCGCCGACCTCGCCGGGTGGTCCGCGACCTACGAGGCGCCGGCGACGTACGACTGGAACGGCTGGACCGTGTGCAAGGCCGGACCCTGGAGCCAAGGACCGGTCCTGCTCCAGCAGTTGGCGCTGCTCCCGCACGAACTGCCGCCCTACGGATCCGCCGACTACGTCCATCTGCTCATCGAGGGCTGCAAGCTCGCCATGGCCGACCGGGAGGCCTGGTACGGCGACGCGGCCGACGTGCCACTCGACGAGCTGCTGTCGGCCGACTACAACACGGCCCGGCGTGCGCTCGTCGGGGACAAGGCCTCGCACGAACTGCGGCCCGGCAGCCCGGGCGGACGCACTCCGCGACTCGGTGCGCACGCGCGCGTGATCGCCCCCGACGTCCCGGGCTTCGACCCGATGGGCGCCGGCGAGCCGACCGTCCAGAAGCTCGCGGGCCTGCCCGATGTCGCCTCCGACGGGCACACGCGCGGCGACACCTGCCACCTCGACGTCGTCGACCGCTGGGGCAACATGGTCGCCGCCACGCCCAGCGGCGGCTGGCTGCAGTCCAACCCCGTCGTGCCCGAACTGGGCTTCCCGCTCGGTACCCGGCTGCAGATGACCTGGCTCGAGGAGGGCCTGCCCGGCTCGCTCACCCCGGGGCGCCGGCCGCGCACCACGCTCACGCCGTCAGTCGCACTGCGCGACGGGGTGCCGGTCATGGCGTTCGGCACGCCCGGCGGGGACCAGCAGGACCAGTGGCAGCTGCACTTCTTCCTGGCGGTCGCCCTGCGCGCCCGGGTCCGCGGCGGCCTCGACCTCCAGGGCGCGATCGACGCCCCGAACTGGCACAACGACAGCTTCCCGAGTTCCTTCTACCCGCGCGGCATGCGGCCGGGCAGCGTCACCGTGGAGTCCCGGACGGACGCGGAGGTCGTCGAGGAGCTGCGGCGGCGCGGGCACGACGTGACCGTGGGCGAGCCGTGGTCGGAGGGGCGGCTGTGCGCGGTCGCGCGGGATCCGGAGAGCGGAATTCTGTCGGCGGCGGCGAATCCGCGGGGGATGCAGGGGTACGCTGTGGGGCGCTGAACGCCCGAAGAGGGGCGAAGAGGGGTGTTCATCCCGATTCCACCCGCGGTACATGGGGCGGGCGGGGATTGTCAGTGGTGCGTGCTCTCATGGAGGCATGATCGAACACACCGAAACCATCGACGAGTTTCTCACGCGTCACTCCGCCGACGTGGAAGCCGCGGTCCGCGAGGCGGCCGCCGCCGAGATCATGCCGCGCTTCCGCCGGCTGGCCGCGCACGAGGTCGACCAGAAGAGCGGCCCGCACGACCTGGTCACGGACGCCGACCGCAAGGCCGAGCAGTACCTCACCGAGGCACTCGGCAAGCTGCTGCCCGGCTCCGTCGTGGTCGGCGAGGAGGCGGTGCACGCCAACCCGGCGACGTACGAGGCGATACAGGACGACGCCCCGGTCTGGATCGTCGACCCCGTCGACGGGACACGGCAGTTCGTGCACGGCGACTCCGGCTTCTGCACCCTGGTCGCGCTCGCCCGGCGCGGAGTGGTGCTCGCCTCCTGGACCTACGCGCCGGCGCGCGACCAACTGGCCACGGCCGTGCGGGGTGGCGGCGCCTTCCTCGACGGCGAGCGGCTGCACGCCGGTCCTCCCGCCCCCGGCCGGGATCTCCGCGTCGCCACCTCCCACCCGGACTACACGACGGACGAGCAGAAGCGCGCGCTGCTCAGCCTGTGGACGGACGGCGTCGCACCACGCGCCTGCGGCTCGGCGGGACTGGAGTATCTCGCCGTCGCGCGCGGCGAATCGGACGCCGTCGCCTTCTCCTGGGAGGCCGCCTGGGATCATGCGGCGGGCCTGCTGCTGGTCGAGGAGGCGGGCGGCGCCCACCTGACCCTCTCGGGGGAGCCGTTCCGCGTCACGGGCGGAAACGCACTGCCGTTCACGGCGGCGCGCGACGAGGCCACGGCCCGCCGGATCGTGGAGCTGCTGTCCGAGCCGTACCCGTGGATCCGATGACGGCGCCCTGACCTGGCTCCCCTCCTCCCCGACGCCCGCCCGGCCCCACCGCGGCGCGAGGACTGTCAGTGCCCCGGCATATCCTGATCCTTCAGTGGCCATCGGCTGACAAAGGAGTCCGAAGGTGCCGTCGATGCTCGATGCGGTCGTGGTGGGTGCGGGGCCGAACGGACTGACGGCCGCCGTGGAGCTGGCCCGGCGCGGCTTCTCCGTGGCCGTCTTCGAGGCCCGTGACACCGTCGGCGGGGGAGCCCGCACCGAGGAGCTGACCCTCCCCGGCTTCCGCCACGACCCGTGCTCCGCCGCGCACCCCCTCGGCATCAACTCACCGGCGTTCCGGGCCATGCCCCTGGAGCGGCACGGCCTGGAGTGGCTGCACGCCGAGCTGCCCATGGCGCACCCCTTCACCGACGGCACCGCCGCCGTGCTGTCCCGGTCGGTCGCCGAGACGGCCGCATCGTTCGGGCCACGCGACGCGGGCACCTACCGCAGGCTGGTCGAGCCCTTCCTGCCCAGGTGGGACACCCTCGCCCGCGATTTCATGTCCCTGCCGCTCACCTCGCTGCCCCGGGACCCGGTGACCCTCGCCCGCTTCGGCCTCGTCGGCCTGCCCCCGTCGACCTGGCTGACCCGCCGCTTCCGCGACGAGCGCGCGAAGACGCTGTTCGCCGGACTCGTGGCCCACGTCATGGCCCCGCTGAACGGCCTCGCCACCGGCGCCATCGGCCTGGTCTTCGCCCTGGCCGCGCACGCCCGCGGCTGGCCGGTCGCCCGCGGCGGCTCCCAGTCGATCTCCGACGCGCTCACCTCGTATCTGAAGGACCTCGGCGGCACTGTCCACACCGACTACGAGGTCAAGCGCCTCGACGACCTGCCGCCCGCGCGCGCCTACGTCTTCGACACCTCACCCACCGCCCTGGCCCGTATCGCCGGCTTCGGGCGGTACTACGAGGGCTTTCGCTATGGCCCCGGAGTCTTCAAGGTCGACTACGCGCTGGACGGCCCGGTGCCGTGGACCGCGCCTGAGGCCCGTGCCGCCGCGACCGTGCAGATCGGCGCGGACAGCGCGGAGATCGGCGCCGCCCTGCGCGCCGCATCCCGGGAGAGCCGGGCACCCGACAAACCGTTCATGATCACGGTCCAGCCCAGTGTCGTCGACCCCACCCGGGCCCCGGCCGGCAAGCAGGTCTTCTGGGCGTACGGCCATGTCCCCAGCGGCTGGACCGGCGACCTCACCGACGCCATCGAGCGCCAACTGGAGCGCTTCGCCCCGGGATTCCGCGACCGCGTCCTCGCCCGCGCGACCGCGGGCCCGCCCGAGCTGGCCGCCCGCAACGCCAACTACGTCGGCGGCGACATCGCCTCCGGCGCCGTCTCCGGACTCCAGACCCTGCTGCGGCCCAAGCTGTCCCTGTTCCCGTACCGCACCCCCCACCCGGCCGTCTTCATCTGCTCCTCGGCCACCCCGCCCGGACCCGGAGTGCACGGTATGTCGGGGCACAACGCGGCGAAGGCGGTCTGGAGGAAGCTGAGGCAGACATGACCACCATCACCCTCGTCCAGGGCGACATCACCCGCCAGACCGCCGACGCGATCGTCAACGCGGCGAACTCCTCCCTGCTCGGCGGAGGCGGCGTGGACGGCGCCATCCACCGACGCGGCGGCCCCGCGATCCTCGAGGACTGCCGCAAGCTCCGCGCCTCCCAGTACGGCAGGGGCCTGCCCACCGGCCAGGCGGTCGCCACAACGGCGGGCGAACTGGACGCACGCTGGGTGATCCACACCGTTGGTCCCGTCTTCAGCCAGACCGAGGACCGTTCCGCCCTCCTCGCCTCCTGCTACCGCGAATCCCTGCGGGTGGCCGACGAGTTGGGTGCCCGCACCGTCGCATTCCCGGCCATCTCCACGGGCGTGTACCGCTGGCCGATGGAGGACGCGGCCCGCATCGCGGTGGAGACGGTACGGGCGGCAGACACTTCGGTGGAGGAGGTCAGGTTCGTGCTGTTCGACGAGCGTGCGTACCAGGCATTCGCAACACAGGTCGCCTGAACGCGCCCCATAGGGGCGCGGGGAACTGCGCGATCAACCCCCACCGACCCGCAGACGACCGACGACCTATCGCGGCCCTCCTCGCGGAGCGAAGGCCTTAAGAATCCGCTCCGCCGCCAGCGTCGCAGTCAACTCCCCATCTCGCACCTGCTGTTCAAGCCCAGGCGCAACCGAACGCACCGCCGGATCCGCATGCAGCCGACCGAGCAACTCATCACGCACCATGCCCCAGGTCCAGTCAACCTGCTGGTCACGGCGCTTGGCGGCAAGGCGGCCCGTGGAATCCAACAACGCACGGTGCTGCTCAAGGCGTTCCCAGACCGTGTCCAGGCCGGTCGACTCACGAGCGCTGCAGTGCAGGACGGGCGGCGTCCAGGCGACGTCCTTCCCATGCATCAACCGCAACGCACCCGACAGTTCACGCGCCGCCGCCCGCGCATCGCGTTCATGCGGCCCGTCCGCCTTGTTCACGGCGATGACGTCGGCCAGCTCCAGCACACCCTTCTTGATGCCCTGCAACTGGTCGCCGGTGCGGGCCAGCGTGAGCAGGAGGAAGGAGTCGACCATGCCCGCCACCGCGGTCTCCGACTGGCCGACGCCGACCGTCTCCACGAGCACCACGTCGTAGCCCGCGGCCTCCATCACCACCATCGACTCGCGCGTGGCCTTGGCGACCCCGCCGAGCGTGCCCGCGCTGGGAGAGGGGCGGACGAAGGCAGCGGGGTCCACGGCCAGGCGTTCCATCCGGGTCTTGTCGCCGAGGATCGAGCCGCCCGTACGCGTGGACGACGGGTCGACGGCGAGCACCGCGACCCGGTGACCGAGGGACGTCAGCATCGTGCCGAACGCGTCGATGAACGTCGACTTCCCCACGCCCGGCACCCCGCTGATCCCGATCCGCCGGGCCCGGCCGCTGTGCGGGAGCAGCTCGGTCAGCAACTCCTGCGCCAGCGCCCGGTGCCCGGGCCTGGTCGACTCGACGAGCGTGATGGCGCGTGCGACGAGTGCCCGCTTCCCGTCGAGCACGCCCTTCACATACGTGTCGAGATCGATCACTGCGGGTGCCCGAGGTCGGCCGAGAGCCGCTTCACGAGGTCGTAGGCCGCGTCCGGGATCACCGTCCCGGGCGGGAACACGGCCGTCGCGCCCATCTCCAGCAGGGTCGGCACGTCCTGCGGCGGGATCACCCCACCGACGACGATCATGATGTCCTCGCGGCCCTCCGCCGCCAGCTCCTCGCGCAGCGCCGGTACGAGGGTGAGGTGTCCGGCGGCCAGCGACGAGACGCCCACGACGTGCACGTCCGCCTCCACCGCCTGGCGGGCCACCTCGCCGGGCGTCTGGAACAGCGGGCCGACGTCGACGTCGAAGCCGAGGTCGGCGAAGGCGGTCGCGATCACTTTCTGGCCGCGGTCGTGGCCGTCCTGGCCCATCTTGGCGACCAGGATGCGCGGGCGGCGGCCCTCCGCCTCCTCGAAGGAGTCGACGAGGGTGCGGGTGCGGTCGACGGACGGGGAGGAGCCGGCTTCGTTGCGGTACACGCCGGAGATCGTACGGATCTGGCTCGCGTGCCGCCCGTACACCTTCTCCAGGGCGTCGGAGATCTCCCCGACGGTCGCCTTCGCGCGGGCCGCGTTCACCGCCAGCTCCAGCAGGTTGCCCTCACCTGCCGCCGCCCGGGTCAGCGCGTCCAGCGCGTCCTGGCAGGCGATGTCGTCCCGCTCTTCGCGCAGTCGGCGCAGCTTCTCGATCTGCTGGGTACGCACGGACGAGTTGTCGACCTTGAGCACGTCGATCTGCTCGTCGGTCTCCACCCGGTACTTGTTCACGCCGATGACCGGCTGCCGCCCCGAGTCGATCCGCGCCTGCGTCCGCGCCGCCGCCTCCTCCACGCGCAGCTTGGGGATGCCCGCGTCGATGGCCTGCGCCATGCCGCCGGCCTGCTCGACCTCCTGGATGTGCTGCCAGGCACGGCGGGCCAGGTCGTACGTCAGCTTCTCGACGTACGCGCTGCCGCCCCAGGGGTCGATCACCCGCGTCGTGCCGGACTCCTGCTGGATCAGCAGCTGCGTGTTGCGGGCGATGCGCGCCGAGAAGTCGGTGGGCAGCGCGAGCGCCTCGTCGAGGGCGTTGGTGTGCAGCGACTGTGTGTGGCCCTGCGTCGCCGCCATCGCCTCCACGCACGTACGCGTGACGTTGTTGAACACGTCCTGCGCCGTCAGCGACCAGCCCGAGGTCTGCGAATGGGTGCGCAGGGAAAGGGACTTGGAGTTCTTCGGCTCGAACTGGGACACCAGCTTCGCCCACAGCAGCCGCGCCGCCCGCAGCTTCGCGACCTCCATGAAGAAGTTCATGCCGATCGCCCAGAAGAAGGAGAGTCGCGGCGCGAACGCGTCCACGTCCAGGCCCGCTTCCCGCCCGGCCCGGATGTACTCGACGCCGTCGGCGAGCGTGTACGCCAGCTCCAGGTCGGCCGTCGCGCCCGCCTCCTGGATGTGATAGCCGGAGATGGAGATCGAGTTGTAGCGGGGCATCCGCTGCGAGGTGAAGGCGAAGATGTCGGAGATGATCCGCATCGACGGCTTCGGCGGATAGATATAGGTGTTGCGGACCATGAACTCCTTGAGGATGTCGTTCTGGATGGTCCCGGCCAACTTCTCGGGCGGTACGCCCTGTTCCTCCGCCGCCACGATGTACAGCGCGAGGATGGGCAGCACGGCGCCGTTCATCGTCATCGACACGGTCATCTTGTCCAGCGGGATGCCGTCGAACAGCTGCCGCATGTCGTAGATGGAGTCGATGGCCACGCCCGCCATGCCGACGTCGCCGGTCACCCGCGGGTGGTCGCTGTCGTAGCCGCGGTGCGTCGGCAGGTCGAAGGCGACCGACAGGCCCTTCTGCCCGGCGGCGAGGTTGCGCCGGTAGAAGGCGTTGGACTCCTCGGCGGTGGAGAAGCCCGCGTACTGGCGGATCGTCCAGGGCTGGTTGACGTACATCGTCGGGTACGGGCCGCGCAGATACGGCGCCATGCCCGGGTACGTCTGAAGGAAGTCGAGGCCCTCCAGGTCGCGGCCGGTGTAGAGCGGCTTGACCGCGATGCCTTCCGGGGTCTCCCAGAACGCGTCGTCGCTCCCCGCGGCCTTGCGCCACTCGTCGGCGCCGACGTCGGTCCTCGGCTCCCCGAGTTCGATCCCGGTGAAGTCGGGGATTCCCATCAGGACACTCCCATGCGGTCGAGGGTGGCGGAGAGTACGGCTACGGCGTCGCAGCCCGCGAAGACGTAGTCGTCGACGGGGTACTGCCCGGGCTTGCCCGCGAGGAACACATGCGTGGCGCCCGCTGTCCGCAGGGCCTGTGCGGTGTCCGCCGCCTGCTCCTCGTACAGCGTGTCGCTGGAGCAGAGGCAGGCCTCGGAGGCACCGCTCTCCTCGAACGTGCCCTCCGTGACGGGTTCGATGCCGCCCGCCTGGAAGAGGTTCGCGGCGAAGGTGAGCCGTGCGGTGTGGGCGGCGGCGGGGCCGAGCGCGGCGAGGAAGATCCGCGGCCGGGTGCCGGTCGCGGCGAGGTGAGCGTCGGAGCGGGCACGCAGGGCCTCGTACGCCTCGTCGCGGCGGACACGGGGCAGGCCGCCGGACGGCGCCGCGGGCGCGGACGCGCGCTCCACCGGCTTCTCGGCGAGGTTCGGGAACTCGCTGACGCCGGTGATGGGTTCGCGCCGCTTGGCGAGCTTCGCGCTGCGCGCCTCCCAGGTCTCCGCCAGCTTCTCGCCGAGCCGGCCCGAGCGCAGGGCGGCCGCCTGGCCGCCGATCTGCTCCAGCCACTGGAAGAACTCCCAGCCCGCGTGGGCGAGTTCGTCGGTGAGCCGCTCCACGTACCAGGAGCCACCCGCCGGGTCGATCACCCGGGCCAGATGCGACTCCTCGATGAGGATCGTCGAGGTGTTGCGGGCGATACGCCGCGCGAACGCGTCCGGCAGGCCGAGCACGTGGTCGAAGGGCAGCACGGTGACGGAGTCGGCGCCACCGA
Organism: Streptomyces sp. NPDC050211; assembly: GCF_040656035.1. NCBI lineage: Bacteria > Bacillati > Actinomycetota > Actinomycetes > Kitasatosporales > Streptomycetaceae > Streptomyces > Streptomyces sp. NPDC050211. Next base: position 164,691 of record NZ_JBFALC010000001.1, on the reverse strand, counting down.
CCCCGGCGGCCAGCGTGGCGACCGTCGTGCGCAGCATGTTCACCCACGGGTCCCGGCGCGACATCATCACCGGCGAGGTCACCACGTGCTGCACCTGCCTGCCGGGCCCTCCGCTCACCTCGGCGACCCGCGCCCACAGCCGGCGCGCGGCGCGCAGCTTGGCGATGGTCAGGAACTGGTCGGCGGTGGCCGCGTAGCGGAACTCCAGCTGCGCGCAGGCCTGTTCGACGGTGAGCCCGGCCGCGGTCAGCTCCCGCAGGTAGGCGACACCGGTCGCGAGCGAGGCGCCCAGCTCCTGTGCCGCCGACCCGCCGGCCTCGTGGTACGGCAGCGCGTCCACGGTCAGCGCCCGCAGCTCCGGATACTCCTCGGCGCACCGCCGGGCCAGTCCGGCCACGGGTGCGAAGTCGAGCTGCTGCCCGCTCCGGGCCTCGTACCCGAGCGGATCGGCACCCAGATTGCCCCGCGCGGCGTCACGGGCGACGCCCCGCTCCTCGTACAACCGCAGCAGTTCGCCAGCGGCCTCCTCGGTGTCCCGGCCGGCCTCCAGGACGACGGGCGCGAGGTCCAGGTACACGCTTTCGAGCACCTGGGGGAGGGACGAGACCGGGAAACCGCCTTCACCGACGACCAGCCAGAGGGAGGTGACACCGTTCTCGAGGTCGGCGAGGACGAGATCACCGGAGGCCGTCGCGTGCCGCTGCCGTACGTCCCAGCCGCCCTTGGTGTTCCCCTCCGGGCGACCACCCCGGACGAACGGGGCAAAACCCGGGAAACCGGTGTCGGGAGCGGTGTCGAGCGCGGTGTACAGGGGCCGGGTGCGCAGCCCGTCCTCCAGGGCGGTGGAGAGGGCGTCCTCGGCGGCGGCACCCGTGACGTCCCGGCCAGACTTGCGCAGGACGCCCTCCACGAGGCGTTGCCACTGCTCATGGGTCGCGGCGGGGAACTCGGCGGCCGTCGAGAGCCCGTCATTGGGCAGGACTGTCATGCTCGGGATGCTAGGCGAGAGCCCTTGAGCAGGAGCAGAGCCACAGGCTGTGACCTTGCCCTCGCCGCTGCTGTGACCGGCGCCGCATCGCTCCGCTGGGTGGGGCGATGTGCGGTTCCACCGTGGGGGCGCGGGTCGTCGGGCGTGTGCGGGTCTGTGGGGGCTGGTCGCGCCCACGCGGCGGAGCCGCACATCGATACAGCCCCGCGCCCCTTCGGGGCGCTCGCCGGGTGCGCTTAGGCCACCACCATCGCGGCTAGTTCCTCGGGGGTGCGCGGGCCCGTTGCCGTCGCGGCCAACAGGCCGTGCGCGCAGAGTACTTGGGCCACCGCGACACCCCACGGCAGCCGCAGCCCGGCCTGCTGGAGGAGGTCGGTGCGGGCCAGCATCTCGGCGGCCGGGCCGGTGCGTACTCCGGACGGGGTGAGCAGCGCCGTGTCGTCGGCCCAGCGCAGGGCGAGATCCACGTCGTGCGTCGCCATCACCACCGTGGTGCCGCCGGCGCGCAGGGCGCCGAGGGTGGCGAGCAGCCGCTCCTGCCCGGCGGGGTCGAGCCCCGCGGTCGGCTCGTCCAGGATCAGCACCCGGGGCCGCATCGCGACCGCGCCCGCGATCGCCGTCCGCTTGCGCTGCCCGTAGGACAGCAGATGCGTGGGCCGGTCGGCCAGGGCGGCGATGTCCAGCGCGGCAAGCGCCTCGTCCACCCGCGCCCGCACGTCCGGATACGGCAGCCCGAGATTCAGCGGCCCGAACGACACGTCCTGCGCGACGGACGCGGCGAACAACTGGTCGTCCGGATCCTGCACCACCAGCTGCACGGTGGTCCGCAGCCGCGTCAGTCCTTTCCGGTCGTACGACACCCGCTGCCCGTCGAGCGTCAACTCCCCGCTGCGCGGCCGCAGCCCACCGCTCAGCAGCCGCATCAACGTCGTCTTGCCGGTGCCGTTGCGCCCGAGCAGCGCGAGCGCACGCCCCTCACGCACCTCGAAGTCGAGCCCGTCGAGTACGTCCGGACCGTCCTCGTAGGCGAAGGACGCGCCCCGCAGGGCGACGAGGGCGGCGTCGCTCATGACAGGGGCCCTTCCCACGCGAGGGTGCTCATGTCAGCGGCCTTTCCAGTACGAGGGTGAGGGCGGCCAGCGTCGCGAGCAGCGCCACGCTCACGGCCGTGAAGCGGACGGAGATACGGGCCTCGGGCACCAGGACGCGCAGCGTGCCGTCGTAGCCGCGCCCGGCGAGCCCGGCCTGCAGCCGCGTCGCCCGGTCGAAGGCCCGCACGAACGCGGTCGCACCGAGCCCGGCCAGCGAACGCCAGGCGGCGGCCCGCGTGGTGTGCCCGAGCCGCGCGGCCTGCGCCTCCCGGATCCGGCGCATCGAGTCCAGCAGCAGGAAGCTCATGCGGTACGTCACCAGTGCGACGTCGACGACAGGCGCGGGAATCCCGGCCTTCACCAGACGCGGCAGCAGATCGGACATGGGCGTGGTGAACGCGAACAGCAGCACGCCGAGCGAGGCGGCCGAGGTGCGCAGCAGCAGTTCACCGGCGCGCACATGCCCCTCGTCGGCCAATGTCAGGAACCCGTCCGGGCCGCCGACCTGCACCAGCAGAGTGGCCGCGCCGGTCACGCAGAAGCCCAGCGGGACACGATAGGCACGCCACAGCTTGCGGCCGGGCACGCCCGCCGGGCCCAGCAGCACGGCGAGCGCGGTCAGCAGCACCAGGGCCGCGCCCGGCCACGGCGGCAGCGAGATCGCCAGCACGGTGAGGCCGAGCCCGAGCACGGCCTTGTCCACGGGGTGACGGCGGCGCCAGCGGCTGCTGTGCGCCGCCGCGTCGATGGGCAGCACGCGCGTCAGACCTGTCCGGCGGCGCCACGCGCGCCCTCGGGCTCGGGCGCGGCCTTGTCGTGGCGCGCGGCGTCCCCGTCGGGTGCGGTCCTGTCGTGGCGCGCGGCGTCCCCCTCGGATGCGGCCTTGTCGCCGGCCGCGACCTCGGCGCCCTGCCGCGCCAGCGCCCGCTGCTCACCCTGCCGCCGCCCGCGCCGCACACCGAAGTAGTAGGCGAGGGCGCCGGCGCCGATCGCCGCCTGGAGGGCGAACAGCCCCGACTCGATCTCGGCGGAGGGCGGCTCGTACAGCGGCGAGAACCAGGGCTCGTAGTCCGGCTCGATCTCGGTGATCGCCGTCTCCGCCTCACCGTCGGCGCCCGTGAACGGCTCCTCCTTGTCGTCGCCGAGGCCCAGCGCCAGCGGCAGCACCGCAAGGGCGACGACGGCGAGCAGCAGCAGGAGATTGATCTTCGTGTTCCGCTTCATCGGGCCACCGCCTCGGTGCTCGCCTTCTTGGTGAGCAGCACGCCGAGCCGGGTCAGCTCACCCTTGCTCGACTGCACGAGCAGCCGCATCACCAGCACCGTGAGCAGCCCCTCGCTCACCGCGAGCGGGATCTGCGTCACGGCGAAGATGGACCCGAACTTGCCCAGCGCGCCCAGGAATCCACTGCTCGGGTCGGGAAACGCGAGGGCCAGCTGGACGCTGGTGACGCAGTAGGTGGACAGGTCGGCGACGAACGCGCCGAAGAAGACGGCGACCATCAGCGGCACGTCGTACCGCCGGAGCAACCGGTAGATGCCGTATCCGGCCCAGGGCCCGACGATCGCCATCGAGAACACGTTGGCGCCGAGCGTGGTCAGGCCGCCGTGGGCGAGCAGCAGCGCCTGGAAGAGCAGGGTGATGGTGCCCAGCACCGCCATCACCGGCGGCCGGAACAGGATGGCCCCCAGTCCGGTGCCGGTGGGGTGGGAGCAACTCCCGGTCACCGACGGCAGCTTGAGGGCCGACAGGACGAACGTGAAGGCTCCGGAGGCGCCGAGGAGCAGGGTGCTCTCCGGGTGCTCTCTGACTTCACGGGTGAGTGACCGGGCTCCGTGGACGACGAACGGCGCGGACGCGACGCCCCAGGCGACCGCGTGCGCCGGAGGAAGAAAACCCTCGGCAATGTGCATGGCTCAGCAGACCCTCTCCAGCACCTCGTGGATGGTTGACGCGCCTTGGCCGGTCTCCTGGCTGACGGGTACCACCGCCCGTGCTCCGCCTTCCCGGGTCCTGGAGGACCCAGTGGCTGCCCGTGAGGGCCAGAGCCGGACTTCCCGATTCACAGTGGCGAGGGCCGCACCGGTATCGCACCGATTTCCCGTTCACCAAGGCGTGGTGACAGTAGTGCGCGGTGTGGGGTGGTGACAAGCGGCCGCAGGGGGCGCACCGACGGGTGAGCAGCGCCCCGAAGGGGCGCGGGGCTGTGTCTATGTGCGGCTCCGCCGCGTGGGCGCGACCAGCCACAACGAGCCCGCAGACGATCGACGGCCAACCGCGGCACTACCGGCGGAGCTCACGGCAACCCCGGCCCCGCGCACCGCACGTCCCCCACCGGCACCTCCCCGCCCACGAGATACGCCGCCACCGTGTCGTCCACACACGCGTTGCCACGGCTGGCGAACACACCGTGCGAGTAGTCGTCGGCGAGGGTGATCAGCCGCGAGCCCGGCAGCACCTCGCCCAGAGCGCGGGCACCCTCGACGGGAGTGACCGGGTCATGCGCGGAGGCGACCAGCAGGACCGGCGGTGCGTCGGGGCTGCCGAGCGGAGTCCGCCGGGCGGGCCGGTACCGCCAGTAGGCGCAGGTGGACGCCTCCATGCCGGTCAGGACCGGCTGCACGTCGATACGGCGGGTGCGGCGGATGTCCGCCAGAACGCGGTCCGGCGTCGGCGCGGGGCCGTCGGCGCACTTGACGATGCGGTTGGCCGCCTCGTAGTTGCGGGAGTCGGCGCTGTCGAAGGCCGTACCGGGCCGGAGCCCGTCCGTCGAGCCGCCGTCGAGGTAGGCCCGCAGTCCGTCGGCGAGTGGCGCCCAGCGCTCGGTGCGACCCAGGGCGCGATAGACGGCACGGTCGAACTCGGCCGCCCCGAAACCGTCCACCGGCCCGGCGCCAAGACCTCGACGTACCCGCAGATAGGCCCGGCGTACGTCTCCCGCGTCCGTACCCAGGCCGAAGCGCTCGGCGTGGGCGGCGGTCCACTCGAAGAACGTGTCCCGCTGCCGCAGCAGCGCCCGGCTCTGGATCACGTCGAAGTCGTACCAGTCCCAGGGCCCGACCACACTGTCCAGCACCATCCGCCCGACCCGCTGCGGGAACAGCGCCGCGTAGGCCGCGCCGAGATAACTCCCGTACGACACCCCGAGGAAGCCCGTCCTGGGCTCGCCGAGCGCGGCGCGGATCGCGTCCATGTCGTAGGCCGTCTGCTCGGTGGACAGATACGGCAGGACACCGCCCGCGCCCTTCGCGCAGTCGTCGGCCATGTCGCGCAGGGAGGCGAGATAGGCCCGTTCCGCTGTCGCCCCCACCGGTACGCGTTCCGGGCCCGGGCTGTCGAACAGGCCGCCCATGTCTCCGCAGTCGACCGGTGAGCTGTGGCCGATGCCGCGTGGGTCGAAGCCGATGACGTCGTACGAACGCCGCACGCTCTCGGGGAGTTTGGCGCGCTTGGTCACCGCGTACGGGAGTCCGGAGCCGCCCGGGCCGCCGGGGTTGACCAGCAGGATGCCGCGTCGCTCGGCCGGCGTGCCGGAGGCGGGGACCCGGGAGACGGCGATGGTGAGGCGCGGTCCCTGCGGGTGGTGCCGGTCGAGCGGGACGCTGATCCGCCCGCACTCGACGCGGTCGGGGGCGGGCGGCTGCGGGACGGAGTCGGGGCAGTCGCCGAAGTGGACGGCCGGTGTCGGTGGCGCGGCCTCGGCGGGAGCGGCGGTGGGGAGCAGCGCGAGGGTGCACAGTATCGCCGCGGAGCGGGTGAAGACGGGCAAAAGGAACCCCAAGATGATGTTGTTTTCAGATGACAATGAAAATGATTATCGATAACGTGGCCGAGTCAAGACCCGGCCGCCCTCCCGTCCGAGGGGGTTCCGGGCTGCCCTGACGTCTGAAACACCTGTGGGAAAAGGGGAGTTGTGGCTCATCTGCTGATGGTCGAGAGCTGGGTCGGTTCCATGAGCCGACTGCTGCCGAGAGCGATCCGGGAGAGCGGGCACGAGTTCACGTTCCTCACCCGTGACCTGCACCACTACCTCCGGTCGGCGCCGGAAGGGACCGCGCATCCGCTGCTCGGCGCCCGCCATGTGATCACCGCCGACACGAACGACGTCGACTCCCTGCTGCCCGAGGTCGAGCGGCTGCACGTGGCGCTCGGCTTCGACGGGGTGCTCACGTCCTGCGACTACTACCTGCCGACCGTGGCGCGCATCGCCGGACACCTCGGTCTGCCCGGCCCGGGCCCCGAGGCGGTGGAGAACGCCTGCCGCAAGGACGCCACCCGCCGTGTCCTCGCCGACGCGGGTCTGCCGCAGCCGCGTTTCGCCGTCCACGAGGAGTGGGCCGATCTCGCGCGGGCCGCCGGGGAGATCGGTTACCCGCTGGTGGTCAAGCCCGTCGACCTGTGCGCGGGCATGTACGTACGGCGGGTCGACGACGAGGCGCAACTCGCGGCGGCCGTACGGGACTTGGGCGACTTCCCGGTCAATGCGCGCGGGCAGCGCCGGGCACCCGTCGTCCTCCTCGAAGAGCTGCTGGACGGCCCCGAAGTGAGCGTCGAGACCGTTTCCCACGCGGGTGCGGTCCACGTGGTCGGCGTGACCGACAAGAGCATCGGCGGCGCCCCCGCCTTCATCGAGACCGGCCATATGTTCCCGGCCGCGCTGACGCCCGCCGACACCGAGGCCGCCGAGCACACCGCGCTCGGCGCCCTGAAGGCCCTCGGGCTGACGGACGGCGTGGTCGCCCACACCGAGATCAAGCTGACCTCCGCCGGTCCCCGCGTCGTCGAGGTCAACCCACGGCCCGCCGGAAACCGCATCACCGAACTCGTCCGCCACGTCACCGGCATCGACCTCGCCGCCGCCTTCGTCGAGGTCGCCCTCGGCCGCACACCCGACCTGCACCGCACGGACACCGGGCTGCGCAGCGCCGCCATCGGCTTCCTCGTCCCCCACACGGCGGGCACGCTGGAGGCCCTGGACGGACGCGAACTGCACGACGCCACCAGCGTGTTGGAGCTACAGCTCGCCGAGCCCGGCAAGACCGTGAAGGCAGCCGGCAGCAACAACGAGTACCTCGGACACGTCATGGCCGGCGACACGGAGGGAGCGGGCGCCCGCGACCGCGTCGAGGCACTGTTGGCCGCGCTACGGGCGGGGCTGGTGATCCGATGACCGGCATCGAGACGGTGACCGCGACTGAGGCGATGACCGGCACCGAGACGGTGACCGCCACCGAGGCGACGACGACCACTGAGGCGGTGACTGCCACGGAAACCGTGACCGGCACCGAGGCGGTGACCGGCATCGAGACGGCATCGACCATCGAGGCGTCGACAGCCACCCAGGCGTCGACAGCCACCCAGGCGTCGACCGCCACCGGGATCGTGACCCCCACCGAGACCGTCACGACCGCCCTCGACGACCTCATACGCCGGGTCCGCGCCGGCGACCTCGGCCCGGACCCGGCCACCCTGCGCATCGCCGTCGCCTTCACCACCTGTCAGGCCGTACGGCACGACGGCCGCGGCACCGGCTACCGCAACGAGGTCCTGAGCCTGCGTCTCGCGGAGGCCGTCGGCTCCTGTGCTGTCGAACCCGGGGCGCTGCCCGACGGCGCACTGGACGATTGTGTCGGCGCGGACGTGGCGCGGCTGTTGGAGCATCCCTTGCTGCCCGTGCGGGTGGCCGCGCTGGACGCCTACCTGATGCATGTCACCCCGCACACCCCGGCCAACGGAGCCCGTCCCGTCCCGCTGGCCGCCGGGACCTCGCTGGAGAAGTCCCGGGCCCGCGCGCAGGCCGTCGTCGAGCTGCTCGATCTGCCGCCGGGGGCCACCGTGCTGGTGGTCGGCGTGGTCAACTCCCTGCTGGAGGCGCTGCGTTCGCGCGGGCTCGGCTATGTGCCGTGCGACCTCAAGGGCGGCGCGACGGAGTGGGGCGAGGAGGTCGTCGGGGACGCGCTCGCCGCGGCCTGCCGCTGTGACGCGCTGCTCGTGTCCGGGATGACCCTGGGCAACGGCACCTTCGAACCGCTGCGGCTCCACGCCCTCCGGCGCGGCAAGCAGCTGGTGATGTTCGCGCAGACCGGCAGCGCCGTACTGCCCCGCTTCCTCGGGCACGGCGTGAGCGCGGTGTGCGCGGAGCCGTACCCCTTCTTCTGGCTGGACGGCGGGCCCGGAGCGATCCACCGCTACCGCGGGGGTGACCGATGACCACCACCGCCGTACGGGCCGTCGCCCGCCCGGAGTTGCTCGATCTGCTCGGCCGCACCCCGACCGTCCGCATCACCGCCGGCCTGCCCGGACCCCACCCCGGCTTCTGGGCCAAGCTCGAAGGGCTCGCGGCGGGCGGGATGAAGGCGCGGGCGGCCGTGTCGATGCTGCTCGGCGCCCGTGAGCGCGGCGAACTGCGGCCCGGCGCACCGGTCGTGGAGTCGACGTCCGGCACGCTCGGCATCGGCCTCGCGTTCGCCGGGCAGGCGCTCGGCCACCCGGTGGTCCTGGTCGGCGACAGTGAACTGGAGCCGTCCATGCGGCAGTTGCTGCGCGCGCACGGCGTCCGGCTGGAGATCGTCGACCGCCCGGCCCCGGTGGGCGGCTGGCAGGCCGCACGCCTCGCCCGGCTGCGCGAACTGCTCGCGATCCTGCCCGACGCCTACTGGCCGGACCAGTACAACAACCCCGACAACAACTCCGGCTACGCCACCCTCGCCGCCGAACTCGCCGTCCAGCTCGACCACTTGGACGTCCTGGTGTGCAGCGTCGGCACCGGCGGACACAGCGCGGGCATCATCGGCCCGCTGCGCCGCCACTGGCCCGCCCTGCGCCTCATCGGCGTCGACGCGACCGGCTCCACCATCTTCGGCCAGCCCGCCCGGCCGCGGCTGATGCGCGGCCTGGGCAGCAGCATCCACCCGCGCAACGTCGCCTACGACGCCTTCGACGAGGTCCACTGGATCGGCCCCGCCGAGGCCGTGGACAGCTGCCGCCGGCTCGCCCGGGGCAGCTTCGTCAGCGGCGGCTGGAGCACCGGCGCGGTCGCGCGCGTCGCCGCCTGGGCGGCCCGCGTCCACTCCGGCGCGGTCGTCGCGACCGTTTTCCCCGACGGTCCGCACCGCTACCTCGGAACCGTTTACGACGACGACTTCACCACCGCCCACGGCATCGACCCGTCCACCGCGGCCACCCGCCCCGTCGAGATCCCGCACCCCCGCGCCGCCGAGGCCACCGGCTGGGCCCGCTGCACCCGCGTGACCGATCCGCTCCACTCCCCGGAAGAAACCCTGTGAAGGCCACCCTGCGCACCGTACGTCTCGACCTTACCGAGCCGTTGCGCATCTCTCGCTCCACCATGTCCGCCCGCGACGCCGTATGGCTGACGATCGAACACGAGGGTCTGTACGGCCATGGAGAAGCCGTCACCAGCGTGTACTACGGCCTCGACACCGACACCCTGGGACGGCACTTCGCGACCGTCGACCTCAACCGCTTCCCCGACCCCGAAAGCGCGTTGGAGGACCTGAAGCAGGGGTGGCCCATCCCAGCGGCGGTAGCCGCCGCAGTCGAGGCCGCACTGCTCGACCTGGTCGGCAAGCGTGCAGGGATTCCCGTCCACCGCCTCCTCGGCGCCCCGGCTGCCCCCGTCGCCGCCACCGCCCGCACCATCGGCATCACCTCCCTCGCGCAGGCCGCCGCCGAGGCCCGCCGTCTTGCCGCCAGCGGCTTCCAGGTCATCAAGGTCAAGGCGGGCACCCCCGACCCCGAGGACGACGTCGAACGCGTACGGATCATCCACGACGCCGCGCCGGGCGCCCGGCTGCTCCTCGACCCCAATGGCGCCTGGAGCGTGCCGCAGGCCCAAGCCCTGCTGCCGCGTTACGCGGACCTCGGCGTCGAAGCCGTCGAGCAGCCCCTCGCGCCGGGCGACCCCGAGGCGTTGGGCAAGCTGGCCGAGCGCTCCCCGCTGCCGGTCATCGCCGACGAGGACGCCGTAAGCCTCGAAGACGCCCGCCGTCTCGCCGGACGTGTGCACGGCGTCAACGTCAAGCTCGCGAAGTGCGGCGGCGTCCACGCGGCGCTGCGGATCACGGAGTTGATCGAGGGCAGCGGGACCGAGCTGATGCTCGGCTGTCTCACCGCCAGCAGCCTCGGCCTCGCACCCGCCGTTCACCTTGCCGACCGCGCCCGCTGGGCCGACCTCGACGGACATCTGCTGCTCGCCCACGACCCGTGGACCGGGATCGGCGGCACCGACGGCTTCGTACGCGCCCCCGACCTGCCGGGGCTCGGCGTGGAGGAGGTGGCGGCCCGTGAAGACGTGGCATGAGATACGGCAATTCCCGCTCGCCGTACGCCTGTTGCTGGTGAATCAGCTCGGCGTCAACACCGGTTTCTACCTGCTGATCCCGTACCTGGCCACCCACCTCACCGAGAACCTCGGCATGTCGGCGGCCGTCGTCGGCATCGTCCTCGGGGTCCGCAACCTCAGCCAGCAGGGCCTGTTCATCATCGGTGGCTCGGCCTCCGACCGGCTCGGCGCGCGTGGCGTGATCATCGCCGGGTGTGCGCTGCGGACGGTCGGGTTCGCGCTGTTCGCGCTCGGCGACGGGCTGCCGGTGCTGCTGGCCGCGTCCGTGCTCAGCGGGCTCGCGGGCGCGCTGTTCAACCCGGCCGTGCGTGCGTATCTCTCGCAGGAGGCGGGGGAGCGCAAGGCGGAGGCGTTCGCGCTCTTCAACGTGTTCGCGACGACCGGTGCGCTGATCGGCCCACTGCTGGGCAGTGCCCTGCTCCTCGTCGACTTCCGCACGTCCGCGCTCACCGCCGCCGGCATCTTCGCGGCCCTCACCGTGGCCCAGGCCCTGGTGCTGCCCGCGCGGGAAGTGGAGCCCAGCAAGGGCGGCGTCCTCGCCGACTGGCGGGAAGTCGTCGGCAACCGCGCCTTCCTGGCCTTCGCGCTCGCCATGGTCGGCATGTTCACCCTGGAGAACCAGCTCTACCTGCTGCTGCCTGAGGGCGCCCGGCAGGCCACCGGCTGGGAGGGCGCGGCAGGCCTCGTCTTCCTCGTCGGAACCGTTTCCAACCTCGCGTTCCAGCTCCGCATCACCCGCTCGCTCAAGTCCCGCGGCAGCAGACCGCGTTGGATCGCGGCCGGACTCGCACTCATGGGCCTGGCGTTCGTGCCCCCCGCCTTCGCGACACAGCACACCGGCCTGCTCGCCGCCCTCCCCGTACTCCTCGGCACTCTGCTCCTCTACCTCGGCGTCATGATCGCCTCGCCCTTCGTCATGGAACTGATCCCCGGCTTCGGCCGCCCCGAACTGACCGGCACCTACTTCGGGATCTTCTACGTCGTCTCGGGCGTCGCCGCCGCCGTCGGCAACACCGTCGTCGGCTGGGCCATGGACACGGGAGACCGGCTTCCGTGGCTGTGCTGCGCCCTCTTCGGGCTGGCCTCCGCGGGCGGGGTCGCCTGGCTGCACCGTCGGAACGCCCTCCCGGTGATCCCGGTACCGGTCGCCGAACGGAGCGCCGTATGACGAACGGCAACCTCCTCACCGACAACCCCGAGCTGTACGAGGCCCGCTTCCCCGACCCCGACCGGCTCGCCGGACGCTGGGCCGAGGACTGCCTGCGGCGGTACGGCGCCGGGCCCCGCGTGCTGGACATGGGCTGCGGGACGGGCCGCGACGCCGGGCATCTGCACCAGGCCGGCCGTACGGTCACGGGCGCCGACCTCTCCGAGACGATGCTCGCGCACGCCCGCGACCGGCACCCCGGACCGGCGTATGTCCGGGCCGACCTGCACAGCTTCGACCTGGGCACGTTCGATGCGGTCGTCTGCCTGGACAGCTCCCTGCTGTACTGCCACACCAACGACCAGCTCGACGGCTTCCTCACCTCCTGCCGCCGCGCCCTGACACCGGGCGGACTGCTCGTCGCGGAGATGCGCAACGGCGCCTACTTCCTCGGCCGGACCGACCTCCTAGACACACCCAAGGTCAACGCCTTCGTCTGGCAGGGCACCGCCTACCGGTCGACGACGACCCTGACCGTGGACCGCACGGCCCAACTCCTGCGCCGTATCCGCGTATGGACGTCCGACGACGGCTCCCCGCCCGTCGAGCAGCGCTCCGCCTGGCGGCTGCTGTTCCCGCTGGAGCTGCGCCACTTCCTGGCCGCGCACGGCTTCGAGGTCCTCGACCTGTACGACGGCCCCGGACCGCGCACCGAACCGCCCTGGTGCGAGGGCCAGTTGCCCGGATCGGCCACGGACGCCGACCGGCTGCATGTCGTAGCGCGCCTGAACCCGCACACCCACCACTGAAGGACAACACATGGACGACGAACGCTTTCCCGGTCTGCGCCGCCGCGGCTTCCTCGCCGCCACCGGTGCCGCCTCGCTCGGTGCGCTCGCGCTCACCGGCTGCGGTTCCTCCGACGACAGCGCCGGTACGGGTGCGGGTGACGGCAAGCCGAAGCAGGGCGGGCGGCTGCGGGCCGCGTTCGCGGGCGGCGGCGCCAGCGAGACCCTGGACCCGCACCTGGCCAACCTGTTCGCCGACGTGGCCCGCGCCAAGGCCCTCTTCGACAAGCTCGCCGACTACGGTGCCGATCTGTCGGCGCGGCCCCGCCTCGCCGAGAAGTGGGAGTCCAACAAGGCCCTCGACAAGTGGTATGTCACATTGCGCAAGGCCACCTTCCACGACGGCAAGCCCGTCACCGCGAAGGACGTCCTCTACAGCTACCGCCGGATCGCCGACCCGAAGCAGGCATTCCGCGCCAAGGCGTCCCTGGAGCCCATCGACCTCGACGCCAGCCGCGCCACGAGCGAGACGCGCATCGAGTTCGTGCTGAAGCGGCCGACCGCCGAATTGCCCAACGTCCTGGCCGCGTTCGGCGCGTACATCGTCCCGGACGGGGCGACCGAGTTCGACAAGAAGCCGATCGGCTCCGGCCCCTTCCGCTTCGTGTCCTTCGCGCCCGGACGGTCGGCCGTCTTCCGCCGCTACGAGGACTACTGGGAGGGCGCCCCGCACCTCGACGAGCTCGAATTCGTCGTCGCCAACGAGGAGTCCGCGCGCGTCAACGCGCTCCTCGGCGGCCAGGTCGAGTACGCCCACGAACTCAACCCCACGACCGGCCGCGCGCACGAGGGCAGGGGGCAGATCGAGATCGTGCGGCTGCGCAACAGCGCCATGCAGGGCTTCGCGATGAAGACCGACCGGGCGCCCTTCGACGACAAGCGGGTCCGGCAGGCGTTCTTCCTCATCGCCGACCGGCAGGAACTCGTCGACGGCGCGCTGTCCGGCGCGGGCGAGGTCGGCAACGACCTGTTCGGCAAGGGATACGAGTACTACGCCGACGGCCTCCCGCAGCGCGAGCAGGACCTCGACAAGGCGCGTGCCCTGCTGAAGCAGGCCGGCGCCGAGAAGCTGAAGGTCAGCCTCGACACCTCCGCCGTCGCCGCCGGATTCACCGAGGCCGCCAGCATCTTCCGCGACCAGGCCGCGAAGGCGGGCGTCACCGTCGACGTGAAGATGGGCAGCAAGGACACGTACTGGGCCGACATCCTCGACTCCGGCACCCTGTGCTGCTACCGCTCCGGCGCCATGCCCATCGAGGCCCACATCTCGCAGCGTCTGCTCACCGACTCCAGCACCAACGCGACCAAGTGGCAGCACAAGGACTTCGACGCGCTCTACCAGCAAGCACAGTCCACGCGGGACAAGACCGAGCGAGCCGCCGTGTACGAGCGCATGCAGCGCCGGCTGTACTCCGAGGGCGGCTTCCTGATCTGGGGCTTCGCCGACTGGATCCTCGGAACCGCCAAGAACGTCAAGGGCGTCGAGACAAACGCCCCCGCCAACTCCCTCGACTGGGCCCGCTTCGACAAGGTCTGGCTGGCGTGAGAAGCAAGCAGGGCGGCAGCGCCCCGAAGGGGCGCGGGGAACTGCGCGACAAGCCACGACGGCGCAGCAGCCGACAGACGGCATACCCCGGCACAACCTTCGTCGCCCGGCGCCTCATCCTCGGCGCAGCCCAAACCGTGGCGGTCGTGCTGCTGGTCTTCGCGCTCACCGAGGCCCTGCCGGGCGACGCCGCGGTCGCCCTCGCCGGTGACCAGCCCGACCCGGCCCGGATCACCGCCATCCGTGAGGCGATGGACCTGGACCGCCCGGCGTACGAGCGGCTGCTCGACTGGGCGTCCGGGCTGCTGCACGGCGACTTCGGCACGTCCCTCACCTCCGGGCGGCCGGTCGGGCAGTACATCTCGGACGGCTTCGGGCCCACCCTGCTGCTGGCCGGCCTCACCGTCGCGCTGCTGATTCCGATCGGCTTCGGGCTCGGCGTGCTGGCCGCCCGGCACGAGGGGCGGCTCGTCGACCGGCTGGTCAGCTCGGTGACGCTCGCCGTGTACGCGGTTCCCGAATTCGCCCTGGGCGTCCTCCTGATCACCGTCTTCGCGCTCCGACTGGGCTGGCTGCCACCGACCGCCGTCGGCTACGGCACCGACCTGCTCGCCCACCCGGCCGCACTGGTGCTGCCCGTCCTGGTCCTCCTGTCCCGGCCGGTGTGCTCCATCGCTCGCCTGGTCCGCGCCGGCATGGTCGACGCGCTGGCCGCCCCGTACGCGGCCCACGCCCGCCGCTACGGCGTCCCGGGCGCCCGCATCCGCTACACACACGCCTTGCCCAATGCGCTCGCCCCGGCCGCGCAGCAACTCGCCCGCACCATCGACTGGCTGCTGTGCGGCGTCATCGTCGTGGAGGCCCTGTACGTGATCCCCGGACTCGGGACGGTCCTGCTCAACGCCGTCGCCGAACGCGACGTACCGGTGGTGCAGGGGCTCGCCGTCGTCTTCGGTGTCCTGACCGTCGTACTGAATCTGGGTGCGGACCTGGTCGCCCATCGGCTGACCCCACGGGCGGGGGTGGCCGCGTGAAGGCCCGGCGCTACGTCCTGGGTATCGCGGTCATCGCCGTACCCCTGGTCCTCGCCCTCCTCGGGCCGCTGTTCGCGGGCGAACCGGGCCCGCGCGCCCCGTCGTTCACACTCGGCGACGGGCACTGGCTCGGCACCGACTTCGTGGGCCGGGATGTCTGGCAGCAGGTGCTGCACGGTGGACGACCGGTCGTTCTGACCGCGCTCGCGGCCACCGCGCTGGCCTATCTGGTCGCGCTGCCGGTCGGGCTCGTCAGCGCGCTCACCCACCGCCGCTGGCTGGAGGAGACGCTGATGCGGCCGCTGGACGTGCTGCTCGCGGTGCCGTCGCTGCTGCTGATCCTGCTGGTGGCGTCGGTGTTCACGCCGGGCGCGGCCGGGCTCGCGCTGCTGGTCGCGCTGGTCAACGTGCCCGACGCGGCGCGGATCGTGCGGGCCGCCGCGGCGGAGGCCGCCGCGCGTCCGGCCGTGGAGGCGCTGCGGATGCAGGGCGAGACGTGGTGGCGTACGGCCGTCGGATACGTCGGCCGGTCGATGCTGCGCACGCTCGCCGCCGACGCGGGCATCCGGCTCACCGGCGTGCTGTACCTGGTGGCCACGGCGGCGTTCCTCGGTGTCGGGGTCGCGCCGGACGCGGCGGACTGGGCGGTCATGGTCGACCGCAACCGCACCGGACTGTTCGTGCAGCCCTGGGCCGTGGTGGTGCCCGCGCTGCTGATCGTCGCGCTGACGATGGGCAGCAACCTGCTCTTCGACGCGGCGCTGGAGAAGCGAGACCTGCCTCTGCGGAAGCGAGAGAAGGAACGATCTTTGTGAGTGAGCGTGACACTCCCGTCGCCGAGGTCCGCGACCTGCGCGTGGAGATCGACGGCAGGGCGATCGTGGACGGCGTGCACCTGCGGGTCCTGCCCGGACGGGTGACGGCGCTGGTCGGCGCCTCCGGAAGCGGCAAGACCACGACAGGGCTCGCGCTGCTCGGGGAGTACCCGTCCGCGGCCCGCGTCACCGGCGACGTACGCGTCTCGGGGAACGTCGGCTACGTACCGCAGCACCCCGCCGCCGTCCTCAACCCCGCGCGCCGGGTCTCGGCGCTGCTGACCGACATCGCCCGCACGCAGGTACGCGACCTGCCGCGTGCCCAGCGCAGGGCTGCCGCCCGCGAACGGGTCCTCCGCGCCCTCTCCGACGCCCAACTCCCGGACGCCGAGCCCCTGTTGCGACGCTACCCGCACCAGCTCTCCGGCGGCCAGCAGCAACGCGTCGTCCTCGCGCAGGCCCTTCTGCTCGGCGCCCGGGTGATCGTCGCGGACGAACCCACCACCGGGCAGGACGCGTTGACCAAGGCCCGGATCGTCGACGAACTGGCGGCGGTCGCGGCACGCGGTATCGCGGTCGTGCTGCTCAGTCACGACCTGGACGTGGTGCGCACGCTCGCCGACGAGGTCCTGGTCATGAAGGCGGGCCGGGTCGTGGAGTCGGGCCCGGCCGAACGGCTCTGGCTCGCACCCCGGCACGAGTGGACCCGCCAACTTCTCGACGCCCGGCCCCCGGCCCCGCAGGAGTATCCCGCCGAGGACACGACGGAACCCGTCCTCCGCGTCCGCGACCTGACCGCCCGTCACGGCAGGAGCACCGTCCTGCGCACCCCCGGCCTCACCGTCCACCCCGGTGAGTGCCTGGCCGTCGTCGGCCGCTCCGGCAGCGGCAAGACCACCCTCGCCCGCTGCCTGGCCGGACTCCACCGCGACCACGACGGCGAGATCGACCTCGACGGCACCCCGCTGCCGCGCAGCCTCCGCCACCGCGACCGGGATCGGCTGAGGGCTGTCCAGTACGTCTTCCAGGACGCGCGGGCCGCCTTCGACGAGTACCGGCCGGTCCTCGACCAGGTCGCCCGGACGGCCGTACGCCTGCGCGGCATCGACCCGCGCACGGCCGAGGAGGAGGCCCTGACGACACTCTCCGGACTCGGCCTCGCCCCCGATCTGGCCCGGCGACGCCCGCCGCAGCTGTCCGGCGGCGAGCTCCAGCGCGCGGCCCTGGCCCGGGCGCTGCTCGCGCACCCCCGAGTGCTGATCTGCGACGAGATCACCTCGGGCCTGGACACGGTCACCCGGCGCGGCATCCTCGACGTCCTCGAAGGGCTCCTGCGCGACCGCGACGACCTCTCCCTCGTCCTGATCACCCACGACCTGGACACCGCACGCCTGGCCCACCGCATCGCCGTACTGGACGCGGGCGAGCTGGTCGAGCAAGGCCCGGCCGACCAGATCCTGACCGCGCCGGAGCACCCGTTCACCGTGTCGCTGATGGAGACGACGGCACGACTGGAGTTTCGAACTCCCTTGCTGTGACGCCCGACTGATGTCCGATCAGGACTCAACAAAGTCCGACAGGAATGTTGCTTCTGAGGCGTTCGGAACCTAGTGATATGGACAGGATCCGACGCAAGCACCCAGTAGGTGCAGCGCACTGTCGTTCTGAGGAAGGTCTCGGTCATGCCGCACCCGCACGCGCACCAGCACTCCTCTCCCCTCTCTCCCGCATCTCCCGCCGAACGGCCGGTCATCAGCCGCCGCCGTCTCCTCGAGTCGTCCGCCGCCGTCCTCGGCGCCCTCGCCCTGTCGTCCGCGCCGGCCCAGGCGTCAACCAGGCGTGCCGCACCGGACGCCACTCCCGAGTGGAACGGCAACATCGCCCTCTTCCGGCTCGGCACCGAGCCGCCGCACACCACCCTCATGCCGTACGCGGACGTGAGACAGGCCCTGGCCGCCGACCGCACCCGCTCGCCGTACCGGCAGGGCCTCGACGGCACCTGGAAGTTCGCCTACGCCGACCGCCCCGACGACCGGAACGCCGACTTCTACCGCACCGACGTCGACGACAAGGACTGGGACACCCTGCCCGTCCCGTCGGTCTGGCAGCTGCACGGTTACGACTTCCCGATCTACGTCAACATCACCTACCCCTGGTGGGGACCCAACGGCCTGGGGGAGGAGCCGCAGCCCCCGGCCGCCCCGACCCGTTACAACCCGGTCGGCCAGTACCGGCGCACCTTCACGGTCCCGAAGGACTGGGCGGGCCGGCGGACCTTCCTGCACTTCGAGGGCGTCAAGTCCGCCCACTATGTGTGGATCAACGGTGAACTGGTCGGCTACCACGAGGACTCCTTCACCCCCGCCGAGTACGACATCACCGAGTACCTGAAGCCCGGCACCAACCAGATCGCCGTGGAGGTGTACCGCTACTCCGACGGCGACTGGCTGGAAGACCAGGACATGATCCGGCTGAGCGGCATCTTCCGCTCGGTCTACCTGTACTCCACCCCGGCCGTGCACCTGCGCGACTTCAAGCTGGACACCCCGCTGAGCGACGACTACACGGCGGCCGAGCTGTCGGTGACGGCGAGCGTGCGGGCGTACGGCTCCGCGGGCGGCGGCCGGTACACCGTCGAGACGCAGCTGTACGACGACCGGGGCCACGCCGTCTGGTCCCGGCCCCTGCAGCAGACCGTCGACGTCGGCCCGGTGGGCGAGGACGCGACCGTACAGGCTCAAAAGGCCGTACCGGCAACCGAGTTGTGGTCGGCGGAGCACCCGAACCTCTACACCGCCGTCCTGCGGCTGCGCGACCCCGCCGGAAAGGTGATCGAAACCCTTTCCCACCGCGTCGGCTTCCGTGAGTTCGCGCTCAAGGACGGGCTGATGCGCATCAACGGCAAGCCCGTCTCCTTCCGCGGCACCAACCGGCACGAGATGCACCCGGACCGCGGCACCGCGCTCACCCGCGCGGACATGGTCCTGGACATCGAGGTCATCAAGCGGATGAACATGAACACCGTCCGGACCTCGCACTACCCGGACAACCCGCTCTGGCTCGAACTCGCCGACGAATACGGCCTGTACATCGTCGACGAGACCAACCTCGAGACCCACGGCGTCCGCGACGAATACCCGGGCGACCACGCCGACTGGAGCGAGGCCTGCGTGGCCCGCGCCCAGAACATGGTCCACCGGGACAAGAACCACGCGTCGGTCGTCATCTGGTCGCTCGGCAACGAGGCGGGCGCCGGCAGCACCTTCGTCAACATGTACAACTGGATCCGCTCGTACGACACGACCCGCGTCATCCAGTACGAGGGCGACGACCGCCCCGGCGTCAGCGACATCCGCTCCGAGATGTACGAGAGCCCCGCGCGCGTGGAGGCGCGCGCGAAGGACACCGCCGACACGCGGCCGTACGTCATGATCGAGTACTCGCACGCCATGGGGAACTCGAACGGCAACTTCAAGAAGTACTGGGACATCATCCGCCGCTACGACGTCCTCCAGGGCGGCTGGATCTGGGACTTCATGGACCAGTCCGTGTCCTGGCCCACCCCCACGCGCAAGCTGTTCACCGACTCCGGGCCGAAGAAGCTGAAGGGCGAGATCCTCGCTCCCAGCGGCACCTTCGACCGTGACAAGGGCGTCTACGGCGGAACCGTCTTCGCCCGCGACGCCTCCCTCGACCTCACCGGCTCGCTCACCCTGGAAGCGTGGATCACCCCTCACGTGACCGGGTACCACCAGCCGATCCTCGCCAAGGGCGACACCCAGTACGCGCTCAAGCAGACCAACAAGAACATCGAGTTCTTCATCCACGGCGGCGGCCAGTGGATCACGGCCAGCTGGCCGGCCCCCGCGGACTGGACCGGCAAGGAGCATCACGTCGCAGGCGTTTTCGACGCCGACGCCGGCACGCTCACCCTCTACGTCGACGGCGTGGTACGGGCCACCCGCACCACCACACGCAAGCCCAGCAGCAACACCGCGCCGCTCTCCCTCGCCACCGACGTCGACAACTGGACCCGCGAGTTCAGCGGCACGATCCGCCGCGCCCGCGTCTACGCCCGCGCCCTCACCGCCGCCGAAATCGCCTCCGGCAGCCGTGGTCCCGGTGACGAGGGCGTGCGGTTCTGGTTCGACGCCGCCACCGTCGGCTTCGCCGAGAAGCGGTCGCCGGAGAAGACCTTCTTCGCGTACGGCGGCGACTGGGGCGACAACCCCAACGACGGGAACTTCGTCGCGGACGGCATCGTCACCGCCGACCGCGGCCACACCGGCAAGGCCGCCGAGGTGAAGCACGCCTACCAGGCGATCAACGTCACCGCGAGCGGCGGTCCGGGAGCGGTGACGCTCATCAACGAGAACCTCTTCACCAACCTCCGTGAATTCGACGGCACTTGGATGCTCATCGGTGACGGCAAGGTCGTCCAGCGGGGGAAGCTGACCCGCGCGCAGCTCGACGTACCGCCGCTGTCCGAGAAGAAGATCACCGTGCCCGTACGGCTGCCGGCGAACCCGGCGCCGGGCGCTGAGTACTTCCTGCAGCTGTCCTTCACCACCAAGGAAGCCACGAAGTGGGCGAAGGCCGGTTTCGAGGTGGCCAAGCAGCAACTGCCCCTGGACGCGGGCAGTCCGGCCGTGACGCCGGTGCCGCTGGCGAGCGTGCCCGAGCTGCGTCACGAGGACGGAACCGCTTCCGTGAAGGTGACCGGCAAGGGCTTCTCGGTCACCGTCGACAAGGGCAGCGGCCTCATCACCTCCTACGAGTCCCGGGGCGCCCGGCTCATCAGCTCCGGGCCCGTGCCCAACTTCTGGCGGGCGCCGACCGACAACGACAAGGGCAACAGCCAGCACATCCGCAACCAGACCTGGCGGGACGCGGGCGCGAACCGCAAGGTCACGGACGTCGGTGTGCGGGAACTCCAGGGCAGGGCTGTCGAGATCAAGGTCAGCGGCACCCTGCCGACATCGGTCGAGTCGACGTACACCACCACCTACACCGTGTTCGGAAACGGCGAGATCAAGGTCGACCACACGCTGCATCCGGGCGCGTCGAGCCTGCCGTACATCCCGGAGGTCGGCAGCATGCTGTTCCTGCCGGGGCGGCTGGACCGTGTTCATTACTACGGGCGTGGTCCCGAGGAGAACCACTGGGACCGCAACAACGGCACCGACGTGGGCCTGTACTCCGGGACCGTCGACGGGCAGTGGACCCCGTACATCCGGCCGCAGGAGAACGGCAACAAGACCGACGTCCGCTGGTTCGCGCTGACCGACCGGCGCGGCAACGGGCTCCTCGTCAGCGGCGAACCCCTCCTGGAGGTCAGCGCCTCCCACTTCACCCCGGAGGACCTGTCGATCGGCGCACGCCACGACTACCAGCTCACGCCGCGTGAGGAGGTCGTCCTGCGCGTGAACCACCGGCAGATGGGCGTGGGCGGCGACAACAGCTGGGGCGCGCACACGCACGACGAGTTCAAGCTGTTCGCCGACCGGGACTATGCGTACACGTATCGGCTGCGGCCGATCTCCGACGTAGGCGAGGCGACGGCGGCCTCGCGTCGGCCTACGGCGACGTGAGCGCGTAAGCGCTCCGCTGAAAGCACGGTGATCAACCCGCGGGCCGGTGGGGGTTGATCGCGCCCACGCGGCGGTAGCCGCAAATCGACACAGCCCCGCGCCCCTTTGGGGCGCGGTAGTAGCCCTCACAGCCGGATGCGGGCGGCGACCGGCACATGGTCGCTGCCCGTGTCCGGCAGTGTCCAGATGCGGGTGACCGTCGCGTCTCTGGCCAGGATCTGGTCGATCCTGGCCAGGGGGAAGGACGCGGGCCAGCTGAATGCCAATCCCCTGCGCGGTGCGCTCACGTGTGCGCGCACCGGGTCCAGTCCGCGGTCGTCGACCGTGCTGTTGAGGTCGCCGAGCAGGAGCAGGTCCGGCAGTGGCTCCGCGTCCAGTGCGCGGCTGAGCAGGGCCGCGCTCTCGTCCCGGAGTGCGGTGTCGAAGCCGGCGCCGAGGCGGACGGAGGGGAGGTGTGCGACGTAGACCGCGACCTCGCCCGACGGGGTCGCGGCCGTGGCCCGTAGGCCGCGGTTCCAGTCCGTCCCCACGCCGGTCGGTCTGATGTCGACGGCACGGACGTCGGTGAGCGGGTACCTGGACCACAGGCCGACCGTGCCCATGACGGCGTGGTGCGGGTAGCCGAGGGCGGCTGTGAACTCCCTTGCGTGGGACGGCGTCACCTCTTCGAGGGCGATCAGGTCGGCGTCCGCCCGCAGCAGGGTGCGGGCGGTTCCGGCGGGGTCGGGGTTCACGTCGCTGACGTTGTGCTGCACCGCCGTGAGGTCGTACGCCTCATCCGACCGGGGGAGCAGCAGCCCGCCGAAGAGAGCCAGCCAGGCAGCCAGCGGCGGCAGCACCGCCGCGAGCGCGACAGGTGACCGCCGTAGCAGCGCCACGCCCGCCAGGACCGGGACGGCCAGACCGAGCCAGGGCAGGAAGGTCTCCAGCAGACTGCCCAGCCGGCCGACCCGGTTCGGTACGACGGCGTGAAACGTCAGCACACAGGCGACGAGCACGCTCGCGACCCACGCGCCGCGCGGGCGGAACCAGGTACTCAGGGCCGGTCTCACAGGACTCACAGGACTCATAGATCTCATACGACGCCCAGCCCCGTGATCTCAGTTCCCCAGCGGAACCCCCGTCGCCAGCGCCGCCGTCACCGGATGGGACGGGGACGCGAACAGCTGTGCCGTCGGTCCCGACTCGACGGCGTGACCGTCGGACATGACCACCAGCCCGTCCGTCCGGTCGGCGACCAGGCGCAGGTCGTGGCTGACCAGGACCAGGGACAGGCCGCGGCTCTCGCGCAGTTCCGCCAGCAGGTCCATGACGGCGACCGCCGTGTCCCCGTCGAGCGCGGACGTCACCTCGTCGCACATCAGCACATCCGGGTCGGCCGCGAGGGCGCGGGCGATGGCGGCGCGCTGCCGCTGGCCCCCGGAGAGTTCGTGGGGGTAGCGGTCGGCGAAGGCCGCCGGGAGGCCGACGCTGTCCAGGAGTTCCAGGACCCGGTCGGGTGCCCCGGCCCGGTCCGCGCGGCCGTGCAGCAGCAGGGGGCGGCGCAGGGTGGCCCCGATGGTGCGGCTCGGGTTGAGCGTGCCCAGCGGGTCCTGCGGGACGAGTTGCAGCCGACGCCGCTGTTCCCGGGAGCGGCGCCGGGCGGTGGGGCCCAGGCGGATGCCGTCCAGGGTGACGCTGCCCGCGGTGGGGCGATGCAGGCCGACGAGCGTGCGCAGCAGCGTGGTCTTGCCGGAGCCGGAGGCCCCGACGACGCCGATGCTGGTTCCGGCCGGGACGGCGAGATCGATGCCGTGCAGGACGGGCGTACGGCGGCCCCGGTGTGCGTAGGCCGCGTGCAGGCCGGAGACGGTGAGCACGGCCGGGGCGTCGGACGGCACCGGACCGCGAGGGGCCGCGTCCGGGCGCGGCGGCTTCGTCGGCCGGGCGCCCGTCAGGTCCACCACGTCGTCCGCTAGGCGCTCGACCAGGCCGGGGTCGTGGCAGGCGAGGGCGACGGCCAGCCGGTGGCTCTCGGCGAGGTGCCGCAGCAGGTCGGCGATCTCGTCGCGCAGCGCCGGGTCGAGACCGGCGGTGGGCTCGTCGAGCAGCAGCACGGCAGGGCGGCGGGCCAGCGCCCGGGCGAGCGCCACCCGGCGCTGCTGGCCGCCCGACAGCCCGCCGATCCGCCGGTCCGCCAGCCCGTTCTCCAGGGGCAGCCTGACCTCGGTGAGCAGCGCCTCGATCGCCTCCTTGCCGCGCTCGACGGCGACTTCGGCGAGCAGGCGGCGCACCTTCATCCGCGGGTTGAGGGCGGAGGCGGGGTCCTGGCCGACGTAGGCGAGACGGTGTCGGCGCAGATCGCGCAGGTCGGGGGCGGACAGGGTGAGGGGGTCGCGGCCGAGGACGGTGACGGTCCCGGCGGTGCGGCGCGCGCCGGGCGGCAGGGCGCCGGCGACGGCCCGGAGCAGGGTGGTCTTGCCGCAGCCGGAGGGGCCGGTGACGGCGGTGATCCGGCCGGGGCGGATGTCGAGGCCGGCGGCGTCCAGCAGATGTCGGCCGTCGGGGGCGGCGACGGTCAGGCCGCTGACCCGGACCGCGAACTCGTCCTCTTTGTCCGGGACTTCGGGATACCAGTCGGGCATGTGGTTCACAGCGCGGGCACCGCCTTCCGGCCGGTCTGGGGGACGAGGGCGGCGGCCGCCAGGTTGACGCTCATGGCGAGCAGGCCGATGCCGATGCTGGGCGCGAGCACGGCCCAGGGGTTGAGCACGATGCCGCCGGAGTTCTCGCGGATCATCAACGCCCAGTCGGCGGCGGGCGGTTGAGGTCCCACCTGGAGGAAACCGGCCGTCGCGACCAGATACACGGCGGCGACGAACCGCAGCCCGAACAGCGCCAGCAGGGTGGCCCGCAGATTGGGCAGCACCTCCCGCACGACGAGATACCAGAGCCGTTCACCGCCGACCGTCGCCGCCTCCACATACCCGGACGCGGCCACCGGAGCCGCCGCGCCCGCGACCAGTCGCACCGCGTAGGGCACGCCCAGGACGACCGACGCGGTGACCACCGCGAGCCGTCCGCCGTCCGGCCAGGACAGTGTGACCAGCAGGATGCCGAGGACGGCGGGCAGCAGCATCAGCACGTCCGCGGCCCGCTCGATGATCCGCCCGACGGCAGGCCGCAGCACGCTGACCGCACCCAGCAGTGCCGCCGCACCGGTGACGAGGACCGCGACGAGCAGCGAGGTGACGACGAGTTCACGTCCCCCGGCAAGGACCCGGCTCAGCACGTCCCGCCCCAACTGGTCGCCGCCGAGCGGTGCGTCACCGCCGGGCTCCGCGTACGGGGCGGTGATGGGGGCGTCGATGGCGTGCGGGGCGAGCCAGGGCCCCGCGAGCGCGAGGGCGGTGAGCAGCAGCGCGGGCAGCACGCGCAGGACGACCGGACGGCGCCAGGTGGTGATGGTCATGTCCGGCCTCCCGAGGCCCAGGCGCGGATGAGGTCGGAGAGCAGCAGCACGCCGGTGATGACGACCCCCGTGACGGCGACGACACCCGCGATGACGGGGCTGTCCCGGTCGGCGACCGCTCCGGCCAGGACCGAGCCGATCCCGGGGTAGTTGAAGATGGTCTCCACCACGACCGCGCCGCCCAGCAGCATCCCGGTCGAGGTGGCGAGTCCGGCGGCGATGGTGGGCAGTGCCCCGGGCAGCAGGTGATGCGTGAAGACACGGTGCCGGGGGAGCCCGTCGAGGACGGCGGTCTCGATGTGCGGCGCCTTCGCCTCGTCGGCGAGCGCCGCCCGGACGATCCGGGTGTTCCAGCCGATCTGCGGGATCGCCAGCGCCAGCACGGGCAGCACGAGCATCTCCCAGGAGGCGGGCGAGCCGTCGGAGTCGGTGAGCGTGACGGCCGGCAGCCAGTCCGTCCACAGCGCGAACACCAGCACCAGGGCCACCGCGACCACGAACTCGGGCAGCGCGAGGATCCCGGTGGCACTCGCCGACACCGTACGGTCCACCGGGCCCCCGGGCTTCGCGGCGGCCCAGCAGCCGAGCGCGACCGAGGCCACCAGCGTCACCAGCAGCGCGAGACCGCCGAGCAGCAGCGTGTTGGGGAACGGACGGGAGAGCAGCTCGGCGACCGACTCGCCGCGCGCGGACGTGCCGAGATCCCCGGTGGGCAGGCCGGTCATCCAGTGCCAGAAGCGCTCTAGGACCGGCTGGTCCAGGCCCAGCAGCCGACGCCGCTCGGCGATGTCGGCCGCGCTCTCCCCGCGCTCGGAGGTGGCGTTGGCCGCGTCGCCCGGCAACAACTCCACGGCGGCGAAGACGAAGGCGAGCAGGACGGCCAGCAGCAGCGCACGGCGCGCGAGCACTCCGGCCACCGCCGCGACCGTACGCAACACGGCCGGGGCCGTCCGGGGCGCGCTGCCCTCGAACGGCCCGCTCCGTGTCGCCGGGATCAGCGAGCCAGCCATGCCGTCTCGAGCTGGACGCGCCCATAGCCGGGCAGGGTGGGCAGGTCGCGTACGGCAGCGGCGGCGAGATCGATGCCGTCGGCCATGCCCCACAGCAGGTAGCCGGACTCGTCGAACTCGATCTGCTGAAGCTCGTGCAGCACCTTCGCGCGAGCGGCCGCGTCCTTGGTTCCCATGGCCTTGCGGTACGAGGCGTCGAACTCGGCGTTCTTCCAACCCGCCTCGTTCTGCCCCGAGTCGGACACCATGGTCTTGCTGGCGAAGAACACCACGGAGTCGTTCGTGCCCCAGTACGTGGTGTACAGGTCGCCCTTGAGCCAGGTCTTGTCCCAGAACGTGGCTGACTCCTGCTTGGTCACCTTCACCTTCACGCCGGCCTCGCGGACCTGGGAGGCGAACAGGGTGGCCGCCTCGGCGAGGCCCGGGACGTCCTCGGTGGTCAGCAGCTCGTACGTCTTCGACAGGTCGAACTTCGCCTCCGCCAGCAGGGACTTGGCCTTGGCCAGATCGCGGGTGCGCTGCGGGATGTCCTTGGCGTAGGCGGGGTCGCCGGTGCCGAGGATGTCGTTGGCGACCGTGCCGTACCCGGACAGCACCTGCTTGACCATGGCCTCACGGTCTAGGGCCAGCCGCAGCGCCTCCCGCACCTTCGCGTCCGCGAACGGTCCGTCGGCGGTGCGCATCACGATCGGCATCGCCATGTCGTTGGGCCGCCGGACGATCTGGATGTCCTTACGGCTCTCCGCCGTACGGGCCGCCACCGCTCCGACGTTGGACGCGACGTCGATCTGCCCGGCAAGCAGCGCGTTCGCCATCGCCTGCGGGCTCTCGAAGATCTTGACCTCGACGGCGTCGAGGTACACGTCACCGCCGTACCAGTCCTCGTTGCGCACCAGACGGGCGTTGCCGGAGCGGAACCAGTCCAGCTTGAACGGGCCGGTGCCGGGCGCCTTGCCGAGGTCCTTCTCCGCGGTGTCCTTCTTCAGGACGAAGGTCGTCAGCCGGGTCAGCTGCGGCAGTTCGGCGTTGGCGTAGTCCGACACGAGGACGACGGTGTCGGTGCCCTCGGCCTTGATGTTCTCCGGCTTGATGCCGGGCAGCCGGGACGCGCCGGAGGGGGTGTTGCGCAGCCGCTTCAGCGACCAGACGACGTCCTCGGCGGTGACCGCCGAGCCGTCGTGGAACTTCGCTCCCTTGGCGATCGTGAACTTCCAGGTCTTGAGGTCGTCCGAGGGCTCCCAACGGGCCGCGAGCCGCGGCACGGTGTTGGGCTTGGTGCCCGGCACGGTGAGCGTGTCGTAGACCAGCGAAATGATCAGGTAGTCGCTCTCGTTGGCCTGCGTGCCGTGCGGATCACGGGTGATGGCCGACGCGCGGCCCAGCGCGCCGACCCGCAGGGTGCCACCGGGCCGCGGCTTTTCGTTCGCCTTGTCCGGCGAGTCGGACGAGGTCTCGTCATTGCCGCCGCAGGCGGCGAGAAGCGCGGACGCGCCTATTCCGCCACCGGCAAGCAGCACTTGGCGCCTGTTCAGGTTCACTTTCGACCTCGTTCCACTGGAGTGGGGCATTTTGCTTAGGTGTGCCTACCCTAAGAAGATCCTTTTGGCAACCTGTGTGATGTCCTCGTTACGGAGCTTCGGGGGCGTCAAGGCCGCGCACAGAAGCACGTCTTGGCATGTGGGAGGTCATTGAGGTCTTGCGGAGCATAGCGCCCTAGTTAGGGTTGCCTTACCTAATCTGGATTGGTATACGTTTCAGGCGCCGCTGCCACAGTCGACTCACAGGTTGGCGCATCACGAGACCGCACCCCCCACCCAGAGCCCGCACTCCGCACCCTGAAACGGACGTCTCTGTCATGCCCTTGGGAGCCGCATCCCTGCGTCAGCTCGCCCCGCACGCCGTTGCCGAGCTGACCGAAGCAGCCCAGAAGATCCTTGCCGACGCCGGCGGTTCGACCGCCCGGCCCGAACTCCTCCGACGTGTCGCCCAGGCAGCTGCCGATCTTGACGAAACGATTCTCCACGCCTGTCGCCCCGTCGACACCGATGACGGCCTGTTCGTCCTGCGCGGCCTGACCGTCGACGACACCGACATCGGCCCCACGCCCGCCAGTTGGGCCACCGCCGACGACACGGCGGCCGAGTGGGACGTGCTCCTGCTGCTCCTCGCCACCGTGATGGGCCGGCCGATCGCCTGGGAGGGGCAGCAGGACGGCCGGTTCGTGCACAACATCGTGCCCGCGCCCGGACACGAGCAGGAGCAGACCGGCGCCAGCAGCACCGTGCTGCTCAGCCCGCACACCGAGGACGCCTTCCACCCCGGCCGCGCGCATCTGCTGATGCTTGGCTGCCTGCGCAACCACGACGCCGTCGCCACCACCGCGGCCTCCATCCGCAAGGTCCGCCTCACCGAGGACGACATCGCCCAACTGTCCCGCCCGGTACTCCCGATCCTCCCCGACGACGCCTACACCGAGGCCCAGGGCTTCGCGGGCCCACCGCCGAAGATCCCCACCCTGTGGCAGTCGCCGGACGGCCCGACCCTGCGCTACGACCCCGCCTACACCCCGCTCGACGACGCCCCCGCCGACCACCGCGCCGCCTACGACCGGCTGACCGCCGAACTCGAGCGCGTGTCGGTCGCCGTCAGCCTCGAACCCGGTGACGTCCTGGTCGTCGACAACGACCTGGTCGTCCACGGCCGCGTCCCGTTCCGGGCCCGCTACGACGGCACCGACCGCTGGCTCAAGCGGGCCTCGGTACGCGTCCCCGGCCGCCGCAGCCGCCCGTCGGCCGAGGCCGACGAACACGGCTACGGACAGGCCGCGTTGGTCGCCGACGTCTGATCACCGCCACGGAGGGAACAGCAGTGACCCAGCACCACATACCCGCAGCCGACAAGAGCCTGCGCATTCTCAGCACCAGCGACCTGGCCGGCATCGACATCTCCCTCGCCGACGTCGTCGACGTGGTCGAGCAGGCCTACCGCACCCTCGCCGACGGCAAGTCGGCCAACCCGCGCAAGCTCACCGTCAAGCCCGAGGACGGCCACTCCGTCTCGTACGCCATGCTCGGCCGCGACGGCGTCCGGAACGTCGTCGCGGTCAAGACGTCGTACAAGCACGGCCTGGGCAAGGGCCGGGACGAGCAGCACTACTACACGACCCTGACCATCTACGACGACACCACCGGCCTGCCGGTCGCGATGATGGACTGCGGCCGCATCGGCTCGCTGCGCACCCCGGCCGTCTCCGCGCTGCTCGCCCGCGAGTGCGCGGTCCCCGGCAGCCGCAGCGCCCTCGTCATCGGCACCGGGACGCAGGGGCGACTGGCGCTGCCCTTCCTGCTCACCACGCTGCCCGACCTGGACCGGCTCATGGTGTACGGCACCCATCCGGAAGGTCTCGCAGCGGTGCGGGAGCGGCTCCAGCACTACTTCCCTGGGCGGGAGTTGGAGGTCGTGGAGGACGTACGGGCCGCGGCTGCCGACGCCGATGTCGTGGTCGCCACCGCGGGCAACCACACCCCGGCCGCCGTGGAGTCCGACGACCTGAAGCCCGGCGCGCTGTCCATCCTCGTCGGCCACGGCATCGCGCCCTCCACCCTTCAGCGGGCGGACCGCGTCATCGCCACCAGCGAGGCGCAGATGAAGGTCACCGGCACCGACATGACCGACGCGGACGGCAACTTCCCGCCTGTGGACGCCGAGTTCCCCGAGGTCCTGGCCGGGCGGGCGCGGGGGCGGCATACGCCGGACGAGCGGATCTTCGCGTACAACAGCGGTCTGGTGGTCACCGACATCGCGCTCGGCCACCGGTTCGCTCAGCTCGCCATCGAACAGGGGCTGGGAACGCGGGTGTCGGTGTGGCAGTGAGCCCCTCTCCTGTGACCCCCTCTCCTATGTCCGCCTTCCTTTCGGCCGCTCCTCCTTTGCCCGCCCACCCGGACCCCGAGCTGGCGGCGATCCTCGGCAGCGGACTTCCGCACGAGCTGTCGTACGCCCTCGGCGGCCCGTTCCATCTGCTGCTGCCCGACCGCTTCGACGCCAACGCCGCCGCTTTCCGGGCGGTGTTGGCGGAGGCGGGCGTGGAGGGGCGCGTGTACTACGCGAAGAAGGCGAACAAGGCGGCGACGTGGATCGAGCGCTGCGCCCTGACCGGCACCGGCGTCGATGTGGCCAGCGCCGGTGAGCTGCGGGATGCCCTCGGGTGCGGGGTCCGCGGCGAGGACATCGTGGTGACCGGGCCCGCCAAGGCCGACGGGCTGCTGCGGGTCGCCGTGCTCCAGGGGTGCCTGATCGCGGTGGACGCCCTCGACGAACTCGACCGGATCATCGCCCTCGGGCGCCCGGCGCGGGTGCTACTGCGGAGGCTGCCCCCTGCCCAACCGCACAGCCGATTCGGGCTGGATGAGGGGGAGTTGGAGACAGCGCTCGTACGGTGCCGGGACACCGGCCTCGTCATGGAGGGCTTCTCCTTCCATCTTTCCGGCTACGACCCGCGAGCTCGAGCCGAACTCGCCGCTGAACTCGTCGACTTGTGCCTCAAGGCACGGGCGCTGGGCCTGCGCGCCGACCGGATCAGCATCGGCGGCGGATTCGCGGTCGACTACACGGACGCCGAGCACTGGGAGCGCTATCTGCGCGAACAGCGGCCCGAGCACTATCACGCGGGCAAGTCCTTCGCTCCGGCGGACTTCTACCCGTACCACTCGCCGGTGGCCGGTCCCGACGCGCTGCGCGCGGTGCTGGCCGCGGACGGCCTCGCCGGGCGGCTGCGTGAGGCGGGCGTGCGACTGCTGCTGGAACCCGGGCGCGCGTTGCTGGACCGGGCCGGGTGCACGGTGTTCCGCGTGCAGGGCATCAAGGACCGTGCCGGGTACGGGATCGTGACCGTGGACGGCAGCAGTCTCAGCCTGTCCGAGCAGTGGTTCAGCAGTGAGTATCTGCCGGATCCGGTGCTGCTGTCCGCCGCTGTGGTCTCGGAGCCGTATGCCGCCTGTGTCGGTGGTGCCACCTGCCTGGAGTCCGACATGGTCACCTGGCGCAAGGTGCGCCTGTCCGCCCGCCCGGCCGTCGGTGACCTGCTGGTGTACCCCAACACCGCCGGGTACCAGATGGACTCCAACGAGTCCCCGTTCCATGACCTCCCGCTCCCCCCGAAGGTCGTTCTCGATACCGCCGGCGATCGCGTCCGCTGGCGGCTCGACCGCCATCCACTCGCCTGACTCTCCCTCCCCGAACCCTGGAGCCATCCGATGGACAAGGCGCTCTCGCGTCCCGCCGTGGTCAGCCGTGTCTCCGACCTCATCGGCCACACCCCCCTGTTCGAGCTGTGCCGCACCGGCGACGGCAGCCGACTCCTGCTGAAACTCGAGCAGTTCAACCCCACCGGCACCGCGAAGATCCGCATGGCCCGCCAGATGGTCCTCGACGCCGAGGACCGCGGACTGCTGCGCCCCGGCGGCCGGATCGTCGAGTCCACCTCCGGCAACACCGGCCTCGGCCTCGCCGTGATCGCCGCCGAACGCGGCTACACCTTCACCGCCGTCGTCGACCACCACGCCGCCGCCGACAAGCTGCGCGGCATGAAGGCGCTGGGCGCCGAACTCGTCTACGTCGCCGACGAGGGCGACGAGGAGCTGGCCACCGCCGCCCGTGAGGAGTTCGCCGAGAAGCTGGCCGCCGAGAGCGACAACGCCTACTTCACCGAGCAGCACAACAACCCGGCCAACGGCGTGGGTTACCACCCCGTGGCCCATGAACTCGACGCCGCCCTGGACGGCCGTATCGACATATTGATAGGCGCCGTAGGGACCGGCGGCGGGCTCTTCGGCACAGGGGGAGAGCTGCGCAGGACCGTGCCCGGGGTGCGGATCGTCGGGGTCGAGCCCAAGGGGTCGATCGCCTTCGGGCCGCCCGCCCACGACTACTACCAGTCCGGCACCGGAACCCCCGAGGGCGCCACCATCGGCGCCATGGTCGACTACGACCTGCTGGACGAGGGCGCGAAGGTCGGCGACACCGAGGCGTTCGCCACCGCACGGGTCCTCGCCCGCCGCCTCGGGCTCCTCATCGGCGGCTCCGCGGGCGGGGTGGTGTACGAGGCGCTGACCCGGATGCCCGCGCTCGCCCCCGGCATGACTATGGTCGCCCTGATCAACGACGGCGGGGAGAAATACATGGACACCGTCTTCAACGACGACTGGATGAACGCCCGCCGGCTCATCGACCCCGACATCGAGCACGAGGTGGACGAGCTGCTGACCAAACTTCGCGAGAACTGACACCGATGCCGACACAGCTCACCGCCCTGCTGCGCGACAGCCGCGCGCTGGCCGCCCTGGCCGTACCGCTCGCCCTGACCCAGCTCGCCCAGGTCGCCCTCACCACCACCGACACGGTGATGATGGGCCTGATGGGCACCGAGGCCCTGGCCGGCGGCGGCCTGGCGATGGTCATCTTCAACCAGCTGCGCACCATGGGCGTCGGCATGGTCACCGCCGTCGGCAACCAGGTCTCCGCGGCCTCCGCGCACGCCGAGGACGAGCAGCTCTCGGAGGAGGCGGCCGAGGAGGTCCGGGACGTCGTACGCGCCGCCCTCGCGCTCGCCACCCTCTCCGGGGTCGTCGGCGCGGTCGTCATCCTGCTGATCGGGCAGGTCGTCGCCTTCCTCGGCCAGGACCCCGAGGTCGTCGAGACCGCCTGGCCGGTGCTGCTCGCGCTCGCCCCCGGGCTGATCCCCTGCCTGTGGTTCCAGGCGATACGCCAGTTCACCGTCGGCATGCGCCGCCCCCAGGCCCTGCTCCAGATCACCATCGCGTCCGTCGCCGTCAACGCCGGCCTCAACTGGGCGCTCATCCACGGCACATGGATCCTGCCCGAGCTGGGCCTGCCCGGCATCGGCATCTCCACGTCCCTGGTGTACGCGCTGACCTGCGTGGCCCTGTACGCCTCCGCCCGCCGCGACCCGCAGCTCGCCCCGCTGCTGGACTTCCGCATCTGGAAGGCCCGCCCCGCGACCTTGCGCCGCCTGACCGGCCTGGGTGTCCCGATCGCCGCCACCTACGGCTCCGAGGCCGGGTTCTTCTCCGTCGTCGCCCTGCTGATCGGCACGTTCGGCAGCGCCGCGCTGGCCGCCCACACCGCCGTCAACCAGCTGATCTACATCGTCTTCCAGATCGCCGTCGGCCTGTCCCACGCCGCGTCGATCAACGTCAGCCGGGAACTCGCCCTCGACCGGGTCGACGCGGCGCAGCGCATCAAGAACACGGCGCTGGCGTGCGCGGCGGCGGTGATGGCGGTGGTCGGCGTGCTGTACCTGACCATCCCCGGGCTGGTCCTGCGTCCCTTCCTGGACCCGTCGTCCCACGCCGAGGACATCGCGACGAACCTGCTGCTCGTCGCCGCCGTCCTGCAGTTCTTCGACTGCGCGCAGAACATCGGCGTCGGTCTGCTGCGCGGCCTCGACGACACCAAGAGCGGTTTCCGTATCACCCTCGTCGGCTACTGGCTGATCGGGCTGCCCGCGGCCTGGATCTTCGGCAGTCTGGCGGACTGGGACACGGTGGGTGTCTGGCTGGGGCTGCTGACGGGACTGGCCGCGACGGCGATCCTGCTGCTACGGCGTTACAGCCGGGCCCTGTCCCTGCGGGTGAGCCGGCAGCCGGCCACGGCATAACGGCAGGTGATCCGCCCGGCCCCAGGGCACGCGAGGTCCATGTCGGATTCTCGCCAGCCAGGGGGCCGGGCGGTGACCCATGCTTGGAGGCATGCAGAACGCGATGCACACCGACTGGGAGCGGTGCGTGCGTGCCGTCCAGTCCAAGGACGCGCGCTTCGACGGCTGGTTCTTCACGGCCGTCCTCACCACCCGTATCTACTGCCGGCCCAGCTGCCCCGTCGTGCCGCCCAAGCCGGAGAACATGACCTTCTACCCCAGCGCCGCCGCCTGCCAGCAGGCCGGCTTCCGGGCCTGCAAGCGCTGCCGCCCCGACACCAGCCCCGGCTCCCCGGAGTGGAACCAGCGCGCCGACCTCGTGGCACGCGCGATGCGGCTGATCGCCGACGGCGTGGTGGACCGCGAGGGCGTCCCCGGCCTCGCCGCCCGCCTCGGCTACAGCACCCGCCAGGTCGAACGCCAGCTCCTCGCCGAACTGGGCGCGGGACCGCTCGCCCTGGCCCGCGCCCAACGCGCCCAGACGGCACGGCTGTTGATCGAGACGACTCCGCTGCCGATGGCGGAGATCGCCTTCGCGGCAGGCTTCTCCTCCATCCGCACCTTCAACGACACCGTGCGCGAGGTCTTCGCCCTCTCCCCGAGCGAGCTGCGCACCCGCGTGCCCATGTCCCGCGGCGCTCAGGGCACGCGGGGCGTGCTGACCCTCCGCCTCCCCTTCCGCGCCCCCCTCAACCCCGACAACCTCTTCGGCCACCTCGCGGCCACCGCCGTACCCGGGGTGGAGGAGTGGCGGGACGGCGCGTACCGCCGGACGCTCAGACTGCCGTACGGCCATGGAATCGTCTCCCTGACTCCCGAGCCGGACCACATCGCCTGCCGTCTCACCCTCAGTGACCTGCGTGACCTGCCCGTCGCGATCAGCCGGTGCCGTCGCATGCTGGACCTGGACGCGGACCCGGTGGCGGTGGACGAGCAGCTCCGCGCGGACCCGGTCCTGACGCCCCTCGTCGACAAGGCCCCCGGCCGCCGTGTCCCGCGCACCGTGGACGAGGCCGAGTTCGCGATCCGCGCGGTCCTCGGCCAACAGGTCTCCACTGCGGCGGCCCGCACGCACGCGGCCCGCCTCGTCACCGCCCACGGCGAGCAGGTGGACGACCCGGAAGGCGGCCTGACGCACCTGTTCCCGTCACCTCAGGCCTTGGCCGCGTTGGACCCGGAGTCGCTGGCGATGCCACGCACCCGCCGTACGACCTTCACGACGCTGGTCCGCGAACTGGCCGACGGCAATGTGCACTTGGGCGTGGACAACGACTGGACGGAAACCCGTACCCGCCTGCTGTCCCTGCCGGGCTTCGGCCCCTGGACGGTCGACGTCATCGCCATGCGCGCCCTCGGCGACCCCGACGCGTTCCTCCCCACGGACCTCGGAATCCGCCGCGCCGCCCAGGAGTTGGGCCTGCCTTCCACTCCCGCGGCCCTCACGGCACGGGCGGCGGCATGGGCGCCGTGGCGGGCGTACGCGGTCCAGTACCTGTGGGCGACCGACAGCCACCCGATCAACTTCCTTCCTGTCTAAGGGTCTTGCAGTGAAACAGCACACCGTGATCGACAGCCCGTACGGCCCCCTGACCCTCGTCGCCGACGACGGCGTCCTGTGCGGCCTCTACATGACCGACCAGCGCCACCGCCCGCCGGAGGAGTCCTTCGGCTCGCGAGAAGACACCCTGTTCTCCGAGGCCGAGGACCAACTGAAGTCCTATTTCGCAGGCGAGCTGACGCAATTCACCCTCGAACTCCGCCTGCACGGCACCCCCTTCCAACGCACCGTCTGGGACCAGCTCCGCAAGATCCCCTACGGCGAGACCCGCTCCTACGGCGACCTCGCCGACGCCCTCGGCAACCCCGGTGCCTCCCGCGCCGTCGGCCTCGCCAACGGCAAGAACCCCATCGGCATCATCGTCCCCTGCCACCGCGTCGTAGGCGCGAGCGGCAGCCTCACCGGCTACGGCGGCGGATTGGAACGCAAGCGCCGACTGCTGGAGTTCGAGGGCGGGGCGGCGCTGTTCTGACCACCGTGTGTAGTGTTCCGTTGCGTGCTGGCTGAACAACGACACCAACTCATCCTGCGGGCATTGAGATCCGGCGGCACCGTCACCGTGACGGATCTTGCCGGTCAGTTGGGAGCCAGTGCCGCGACCGTCCGCCGCGACCTCCTCAAGCTGGAAGAGGACGGATTGCTCACCCGGGTCCACGGGGGAGCGGTCATCGAAGAGGATCCCGCACCGTTCGCCGAGGCTGCCGAAGCCAATGTGACCGAGAAGGACGCGATAGCCGCCCACGCGGCCACGCTGATCGAGGACGGCCAGTCGATCATCCTCGACTCCGGTACAACCGTCCACCGGCTGGCCCGTCGCCTGCACGGGCGCCGGATCACCGTGATCACCAACAACCTCGTGGTGTACGAGGAACTCGTCCAGGACGACAGCGTCGAACTGATGCTGCTCGGCGGCATGGTCATACGCGAATCACGCATGACGGACGGCTTCATGGCCGAGGACAACCTCCGCCAGGTGCACGCGGACTGGCTCTTCATGGGTGCTTGTGGCGTCCGCTCCGGCGGCCAGGTCATGGACACCACGGTCGCCGAGGTACCCGCCCGACGCGCCATGATCGCCGCCAGCGACAAGGTGGCGCTCCTCGCGGACCACAGCAAGTTCCCCGGCACCGGCATGGTGAAGATCTGCGGCCCCGAGGAACTGGATGTCGTCGTGACCAATGCGACGTCGGACGGTGCGACCCGCACGGCGCTGGAGGAAGCGGGCGTGAGGGTCGTACAGGTGGATCTCAGCCACGCTCAGAGGTCATGATCCGCACCCAGCCGGTGCATCAGTGCGGGCAATGCGGTGCCGATGGGTTCCCGGATGACCTCGTCGGCGCGTTCGTCGTACGGCGTCGGCTCGGCGTTGACGATGACGAGCCGTGCGCAGTGATCGGCGGCGATGCCGGCGAGTCCGGCCGCGGGCTGGACCTGGAGGCTGGTGCCGACGGCGATGAAGACCTGGCAGGCCTTGGTGATGGCGAGGGCCTCGCCGAGGACGGCCGGGTCGAGCCGTTCGCCGAACATGACGGTGGCCGACTTGAGGATGCCGCCGCACTCCAGGCACGGCGGGTCCTCTTCGCCGGCCTCGACACGGGCGATCGCGTCCTCCATCGGGCCCCGGGCCTGGCACCCGGTGCACACGAAACCGCGCGCGCTGCCGTGGAGTTCGAGCACCTTGCGGGCGGGCACTCCGGCGAGCTGGTGGAGCCCGTCGACGTTCTGCGTGATGACCCTGACCGGCACTCCGGACTTCTCCAGCTCGGCCACGGCCCGGTGCGCCGCGTTGGGCTCGGCCTTCAGCGTCCGGTTCTTGCGCCGCATCTGCCACGAGCGGCGCCGGATCTCCGGGTCGCCCATGTAGTACTCGTACGTCACGAGCTTCTCGGCCTCCGGATCTCGCCGCCACAGCCCGTTGGGGCCGCGATAGTCAGGGATTCCTGAGTCGGTGGAGATACCGGCGCCACTGAGGATGGCGACGAGGGGCTTGGTCATGGCACCGAGCGTAGGACGGGGGTGCCGGTGGCGGCGACCGGGTATTGAGGGGTCCGCGTATGGCCGAGGTGACCGTCTCGCTCGATGCCGGGCTCGTCAGCTCACGCGGTGGCCGTTCTCCAGTTCCGCCGTGCCCGAGCCGTCCGCCAGGACGTCCAGGGCGGCCAGGACGCGGCGGCCCAGGGCGCCCGGCATGTGGGCGGTGAGTTCCTCGCGGGGCACGAGGCGCCAGGACAGGAGTTCCTCTTCCTGTAGACGGATGGCCTTGAAGTCTTCCTCGCCGAGGACGCCGCCGTCGTAGAGGTAGGCCACGAGCGGCGGGCGGGCCGTGCCGTGCACCCAGTCCACCGCGAGCAGGCGGCCGAGTTCGACGTCGAGGCCGATCTCCTCGGCGGTCTCGCGGCGCGCGCCCTGCCGTGGGGTCTCCCCGTCGTCGGACTCGATCGTGCCGCCCGGAAGCGCCCAGCCCTCACGGTAGTTGGGCTCTACGAGCAGCACCCGGCCCTCGGCGTCACGGAAGAGAGCGGCGGCCCCGGCGAGGACACGGGGCAGGCCCGCGATGTACGTGGCGAAGTCTGGAGTGGTCACGCAGGAAGGGTAACCAGTTGCTACGGCCGCTCCTCGGACTCGTGTGACGG
This sequence comes from Streptomyces sp. NPDC050211, assembly GCF_040656035.1. Lineage (NCBI taxonomy): Bacteria > Bacillati > Actinomycetota > Actinomycetes > Kitasatosporales > Streptomycetaceae > Streptomyces > Streptomyces sp. NPDC050211. The sequence continues at coordinate 126,897 of NZ_JBFALC010000001.1, read as the reverse complement.
GTACGTCGCGCCCTGATCCTCACTCGCCGTCGGCCAACTGCACCGTCCGCTCCGCCAGTTCGCTGATCCGTACCCCGTCGAAGCCGAACACCGCACTGCGGACCGTGTCCTCCAGCGGGTTCTTCCACTGCTCCGGAATCGCGTCCGCCCCGGTCAGCACCCCGGCGACCGAGCCCGCGGTCGCGCCGTTGGAGTCGGTGTCCAGCCCGCCGCGCACGGTGAGGGTGATGGTGCGGGTGAAGTCGCCGTCGCCGTACAGGAGCCCGGCGGTGAGCACGGCGGCGTTCGGGACGGTGTGGATCCAGCCCAGCCCGGCGGTCTCCTCGGACACGGTGGTGAGCGTGTCCTCCCAGGTCATCCGGGTGTCGTGCAGCGATAGGACACGGCGTACGGTGCGGGCCATGCGGCTGCTCGCCGGGATCACGGCCAGCGCCTCGTCCACGGCGTGCCGCACCGTGGGCGCGGTGAACGCCGCCGCGATCAGCGCGGCCGCCCACATCGCGCCGTACACGCCGTTGCCGGTGTGCGACAGCACCGCGTCCCGGCGGGCGAGGGAGGCGGCGCGGCGGGGGACGCCGGGGCAGGTCCAGCCGTAGATGTCGGCGCGGATGAGGGCGCCGATCCACTCCTGGTACGGGTTGTCGACGGTGGCCGTCAGCGGCGGCTTGAGCCCGTTCGCGAGGTTCCGGTACGCCGCCCGCTCGGCCGTGAACGTCTGCAGATAGGGCATGCGCAGCAGCCACAGGTCGCCGACCTGCTCGGTGCTGAAGCCGAAGCCGTGGGTCTCCAGGAGGTCGAGGCCGAGGATCGCGTAGTCGACGTCGTCGTCACGGCAGCTGCCGTGGATACGGCCCCGGACGCACTGGCGCCACTCGGGCCGCAGCTCGAAGCCGTCGCTCTCGTCGACCGGCTCGGGCAGATAGTCGGTGAGGGGCAGGGCGGCGGCCTGCCGCAGATATCGGTCGATACGGTCCCGCGTCCATAGGTCGCCCTGCTCGACCGGCTTGCCGAGCATGTTGCCCGCGATCCGGCCCAGCCAGCCCCCGAGGATGCGGTCCGCGAGCTCGTGCTCAGTGCCCACAGGGGTCATAAGACCGGTTTACCCAATTCCGGGCGGGCCCGCTCGGGGTTCCGGAGGCTCGCACAGCGGGTTCCCAGCGGTGTCCCAGGCTCCGGTCGGGGCATGACGGCTGGGGGTTGCTCCGGTTAAGGTCACAGCGGCGCGACTGGCCTTGACATGTGCGAGGCCCGTAGAGCAAGGGGATGCAAAGGTGGCGAACGCTGCAGGCAGGGGGACCCAGAGGGTCCTCATCGCCGCGGACAAGTTCAAGGGGTCACTGACGGCCGTCGAGGTCGCCGAGCGGGTGACGGCCGGGCTGCGCAAGGTCGTGCCGGGCCTCCAGGTCGAGGCGCTGCCGGTCGCCGACGGCGGCGACGGAACGGTCGACGCGGCGGTCGCGGCCGGGTTCGAGCGGCGTGAGGTACGGGTCGCGGGCCCCCTCGGGAACGAGGTGACGGCCGCGTTCGCGCTGCGCGGTGACACCGCGGTCGTGGAGATGGCGGAGGCCAGCGGGCTGCAGCGGCTGCCGGCCGGCGTCTTCGCGCCGCTCACGGCATCGACGTACGGCTCCGGCGAGCTGTTGCGGGCCGCGCTGGACGCGGGCGCCCGCACGATCGTGTTCGGCGTCGGCGGCAGCGCGACCACGGACGGCGGCGCCGGGATGCTGTCCGCGCTCGGCGCGCGCTTCCTGGAGGCGGACGGGGAGCCGGTGTCTCCGGGCGGCGGCGGACTGGCCGACCTGGCGTCGGCCGACCTGTCCGGCCTGGACCCGCGGCTCGGCGAGGTCGAGCTGGTGCTCGCCAGCGACGTCGACAACCCGCTGACCGGGCCGAAGGGCGCACCGGCGGTGTACGGCCCGCAGAAGGGGGCCTCGCCGGACGACGTACAGACGCTGGACGAGGCCCTCGCGCACTACGCCAAGACCCTGGAGGCGGCGATCGGCCCGAAGGCGGCCGAGTACGCCGCGTCGCCCGGCGCGGGCGCGGCCGGCGGCATCGGCTACGGCGCGCTGATCGTCGGCGCGCGCTTCCGTCCCGGCATCGAGGTCATGCTGGACGTCCTCGGTTTTGCACCGGCGTTGGACCGCGCCGATCTGGTGATCACCGGCGAAGGTTCCCTCGACGAGCAGACGCTGCACGGCAAGGCCCCGGCGGGGGTCGCTGCGGCGGCCCGGGCTCAGGGCAAGGAGGTCGTCGCGGTGTGCGGGCGTCTCGCGCTTCCGCCGGAGGCGCTGGGGCGGGCGGGGATCCGGCGGGCGTATCCGCTGACGGAGGTCGAGCCGGACGTGGCGAAGTGCATTGCGGATGCCGGCCCGATTCTGGAGCGTGTCGCGGAGAACATCGGCCGGGATTTCCTTAGCTAGGCGGGTCGTCGGTCGGCTGCGGGTCCGTTGTGGCTGGTCGCGCAGTTCCCCCCGCCCCTTTGGGGCGCTCTGCTTACGCCGGTCGGTCTGTAGCCGTCGTGCCCGACAGTCGGTACGCGTCCAATGCCAGGGTCAGTTCGATCAGGTCCCTCGGGCGGGCCAGGGATCTGGACGTCAGCTGTTCCAGTCGGCGTAGCCGGTTGAAGACCGTGTTGCGGTGGCAGTACAGGCGGCCGGCGGCGCGGCCTGCCGAGCCCTCGCAGGCCAGCCATATGTCCAGCGTCTCCAGCAGGACCGCGCGGTCGGGGGGTTCCAGACTGATCAGCGCGCCGAAGACGTCCGCGACCAGCCGGGCCGCGAGTTCCGGCTGGCTCACCACGAGGGCGGTGGGCATGCGCTGGTCGAGGCGTACGACCTCGTGGGCGTCCGGCGGACAGGTGCGCAGCGCCAGCTCGGCGAGGCGTCGCGCCCGGCCCAGCTCGGCCAGGCCCGGTACGACGGGACTGATCCCGCCCGGGCCCGAGCACCGCCCGCTCAGCAGCCGCGCCACCGCGTCCAGGTCCTGGCCGGGGCCCAGCAGCACCACGCCCACCTCGCGGTCCGCCCGCATCCGCCAGACGAACCGGTACCCGGCGGCCGGCAGCGGCCGGTGGAAGGCCTCCCGCGCGTCGCGGCGCTCGGTGCGCAGCACCACCACGGCGTACGCGCCCCGCTCCGGCAGATCGAGCCCCGCCGCGGCCCTGGCGGCGAGGCCCGGCGTCTCCTGACCCTCCAGGAGCGCGTCCAGCAGCGCGTGCAGCTGTTCGTCGGTTCGCCGGCGCAGTTCCATCTCGGTCGCCCGGTACGCCTCCGACGCCACGGCCGTCTGGGCGTCGATCGCCGCCCACACGAGCGTCGCCGAGCGCATCAGCACCCCGAGCCGCTCGGGCTCCTGGCCCCCGGCGCCCTCCAGCAGGGCGTCCCACACCAGATAGCCGGCGCTTCGGTACGCGTGCACCAGCAGCTCCAGCGGCAGCCCCTGCTGGGCACGCCGCTGACCCGCCTCCTCCGCGTACTTCAGGTCCCGGCGCGGTGCGTCGCGGGGTGCGGAGATGGTCTCGATGCCGATGCGCATCGCCTCCTCCGCCTCCCGCCACTGCTGGTCGTACGGCAGGACCTGGTCGTAGACGGGGGAGTGCTCCGCCAGCAGCCGCAGATGCTCGTCGACCAGTTCCGGCAGCCGCTCCAGGAGCGCCGTGCAGGACTCCGCGAGCACTTTCCAGTCATGACCGGTACGCCTTCTGCGCGCTCCCATGGCCGGAGGATGCCACCGGCCGCCCGGCTTGGGCAGGCCCCTGACACGCAGTGTTGTGCGCGTGCACAACGGGCGGCCGTATTCGCTGGTCACCAGCAGCGTTTCGGCCGCGACCCGTGGACGGACACCCCACCCGGTGCTGGGGTGAGCGCCACACAGGGCGGAGGAAGGGGGCGGTGCCATGGGGGGCTCCGATCTGGTCGTACGGGACCTGTCGGTGGGATACGGCCCGGTGCGCGCACTGCGCCGGGTGTCGCTGGAGGTGCCGGAGGCGGCCGTGGTGACGGTCCTCGGCGGGAACGGTGCCGGGAAGTCGACGCTGTTGCGGGCGGTCAGCCGCACGCTCTCCTTCCACGGCGGGGCGACGACCGGCGGCACCGTGACGCTCGGCGGACGCCGTATCGACGGGCTCGCGCCCGACCGGGTGGTGGCCGCCGGGGTGTCCCAAGTGCCGGAGGGGCGGCGGGTGTTCGCCCGGATGACCGTCGCGGACAATCTGCGGGCCGGGGCGCTCGGCGCGGCCGGCGGTCGCACGGACCGGGCCGCCGCCCTGCGCCGTGTCCACGAGCTGTTCCCCGTCCTCGCCGAGCGGGCCCAGCAGCGGGCCGGGCTGCTGTCGGGCGGTGAGCAGCAGATGCTCGCCGTCGCCCGCGCCCTGATGGCCGTACCGAAGGTGCTGTTGCTCGACGAGCCGTCGCTGGGCCTGGCTCCGCTGATGGCCGCGCGGATCGCCGACACCGTGCGCGAGATCAACGAACAGGGCACCTCCGTCCTGCTGGTCGAGCAGAACGCGGCGCTCGCTCTGCGCCTCGCCACCCATGCCCACGTCCTGGAGGTCGGCGAGGTCACGCTCTCCGGTCCGACCGCCGAACTGGCCGCCTCCGACGAGGTGCGGCGCCGCTACCTGGGCGTGGTCGACGAGGACGCGGCCGCCGACGCGGCGGGCGCCGCGCGATCCCACCCGGCGCTGCCCAGATGGGAGGGCTGACATGGAGACCTTGTACGTCGACCACCTCACCGTCCGTTTCGCGGGCCTCCTCGCCCTGGACGACGTCACCTTCACCGTGCGCCCCGGCACCGTCCACGCCCTGATCGGACCCAACGGGGCAGGCAAGTCGACCTGCTTCAACGTCCTGTCCGGGGTCTACCGGGCCACCTCGGGCAGCGTCCGCTTCGGCGGACACGAGCTGACCGGCATGCCCGCGCACCGCATCGCCGTGCTCGGCGTCGCCCGCATCTTCCAGAACCTCGCCCTGCCGCCGCACGCGACCGTCGAGGACAGCCTGCTGCTGGGCCGGCACCGGTTGACGAGGACCGGCTTCGTCGCCGCGGGGCTGCGGCTGCCGTCGGCCGGGCGCGAGGAACGCCGGCACCGTGCACGCGTCCGGGAGATCGCCGCGTTCGTGGGCCTCGAGGACCACCTCGGCCGGCCGGCGGGCTCCCTGCCGTACGGGCAGCAGAAGCTCGCCGAGCTGGCCCGCGCGCTGTGCATGGAACCCCGGCTGCTGCTCCTCGACGAACCGGTGGCCGGCATGACGGCCGACGAGCGGCGCCGGGTCGCGGGCGTCATCGCCGGGGTCCGCGACAGCCTCGGGATCTCCATCGTCCTGGTCGAGCACGACATGGGAGTGGTGATGAGGCTCGCCGACACGGTGACCGTCCTCGACTTCGGGCGGCTGATCGCGGACGGCGCTCCGGCCGACGTACAGAACGACCCGGCCGTCGTCCGTGCCTACCTCGGCGAGGAGGCCGCGTCGTGAGCACCTTCGCCGAACTCCTGCTCAACGGCGTCTCGTTGGGCTCCGTCTACGCGCTGATCGCCCTCGGGTTCGTGGTGATCTTCCGGGCCACGGAGGTCGTCAACTTCGCCCACGCCTCACTGCTGCTGGCCGGCGGATACGTCACCGCGGTCCTGCACGACGACATCGGGTTCTGGCCCGCGCTGCTGGCCGGTATCGCGGGCGCCGCGCTGGTCGGTGCGGCCGTGGAGTTCCTGGTGATGCGCCGCTACCGGGGCAGCGACCAGAGCGTGCTGGCCATCGTGACCATCGGCGTCGACATCTTGCTCACCACCGAACTCACCCGGCGCATCGGCACGGACGTCCTGACGCTGGGCGACCCTTGGGGCGACGCCGTCCTCACCCTCGGCCCGATCTCCCTGGCCCACACCCGGATCGCCGCCTTCGTCGCCGCTGCCCTGCTCATCACCGCGTTCCTGCTCGCCTTCCGCTACACGACCTGGGGCGTTGCGATGCGCGCGGCGGCCGAGAGCCCGGAGACCGCCGCCCTCATGGGAGTCAGGCTCGGCCGGGTGTCCCTCGGCGCCTGGGCCGTCGCGGGCGGACTCGCCGCCGTGGCCGCCCTCTTCCTCACCGTCTTCCCGACCCCCGGCCTGGAACGGGCCACCTCCCTCGCCGCCCTCAAGGCCTTCCCCGCGGCGATCCTCGGCGGCCTCGACTCGACGACGGGCGCCCTGGTCGGCGGACTGATCATCGGCGTGACCGAATCCCTCGCCACCGGCTACCAGAGCGACCTGACCTTCCTGGGCCGAGGCCTCGGCGACCTGGCGCCCTACCTCGTCATGCTCGCGATCCTGCTCATCCGGCCCGCCGGGCTGTTCGGCACGAAGGAGCTCGCCCGTGTCTGAGGCTCTCGCGGGCAGCACCCGGCCGATGTGGTTCACCCGCACCCGTACCTACGTCTGGGGCGGCGGCACCGTCCTGCTGCTCGCCCTGCCCTTCTACCTGGACCGCTTCTGGCTCCAGGCCGGCCTGTTCGCCATGGCCGCCGCGATCGGCGCCATCGGCATCAACCTGCTCACCGGCGCCACCGGCCAGCTCTCCATGGGCCACGCCTTCTTCCTGGCCGTCGGCGCCTACGGCTACTGCGTGTTCGCCGGCGACGGACGCGACGGCCTCACCGGACTCTCCCTGCCGACCTGGCTCGCCGCCGTGCTCGCCACCCTCGTCGCCGGAGCCGCCGGAGGCCTCTTCAGCCCCATCGCGGGCCGGCTGCGCGGCGCCTACCTCGGCATCGCGACCCTCGCGCTGATCTTCATCGGCCAGCATGTGCTGTTCAACGCCCGCGACCTCACCGGCGGCTTCAACGGCCGCGACGTACCCGCCCTCAACCTCTTCGGCCTCACCTTCGACGACCGCGAACTCCTCGTCGCCAACGTGCCGTTCGGCTCCGCCGAGAAGCTCTGGTACGCCGGACTCGTCGTCCTGCTCGGCTGCGCGCTGTTCGCCCGCGGAGTGCTGCGCGGCAGGCCGGGCCGGGCCATGAACGCGATCCGTGACCACCGCATCGCGGCCGGGGTGATCGGCGTGCCCGTCGCCCGCTACCGGGCCGCCGTCTTCGTCCTGTCCTCGATGTACGCGGGCCTCGCCGGAGTGCTGCTCGCGCTGGTCTTCCAGCGGACCGTGCCCGACTACTTCGGGATCACGCTCTCGCTGGAGTACCTCGCCATGATCGTCATCGGCGGGCTCGGCTCGGTCCGGGGAGCGGTGCTCGGGGCGGCGTTCGTCTCGCTGCTGCCCCAGCTGCTGACCCGCTACAGCGACGCGCTCCCGCTGGTCTCCGACCCGGGCACGGGCGGGATCGCACCGGGCGAGGCGTCCCGGTACCTGTACGGCGCCGCCGTCGTGGCGGTGGTGCTCTTTCTGCCGGGCGGCCTGGTCAGGCTCGCCGCCCGGAATCGCGTCCCACGCAATCCAGGGGAGGAACGATGACCACGACGTATGCGGCCAGGGTCGCCGCGGGCGCGCTCGCCGCGCTGCTCGTGCTGGCCGGCTGCAGCTCCAAGGCCAAGGACGACGGCGACGGCGAGGGCGCCGCGGGCGGTGTGAAGACCGGCGAGGGGATCTCCGGCAAGACGATCACGCTCGGTGTGCTCACGGACATGACCGGCGTCTACGCGACCCTCGGCAAGAGCGTCACCCAGGCGCAGCAGCTCTATGTGAAGCAGCTGAACGCCAAGGGCGGCGTCTGCGGCTACAAAGTGTCCCTCTCCGTCCGCGACCACGGCTACGACCCGCAGAAGGCCGTGTCCGGGTACACGGAGCTGGCGCCGAACGTCCTGGGCTTCACCCAGTTCATCGGCTCGCCGTTCGTCGCCGCGGTCAAGCAGCGCGTGGACGGCCAGGACAAGGGCCTGGTGCTGCCGCAGGCATGGGCGCACTCGCTGCTCGGCAGCCCGTACATCCGCGTCATCGGATCGACGTACGACATCGAGACGATCAACGCCGTCGACTTCCTGATGAAGGAGAAGGGGATCAAGAAGGGCGACAAGATCGGGCACGTCTACTTCGAGGGCGACTACGGCGAGAGCGCCCTGGTCGGTTCGAAGCACATGGCGCAGGAATCCGGCCTGACGGTCGTCGAGCAGAAGATCAAGCCGACGGACAACGACATGACCGCCCAGGTGGCCGCCCTGAAGAAGGCGGGCGTCAAGGCGGTCGTGATCAGCGCCGGGCCGCGCCAGGCGGCCTCCCTCGTCGGCGTCGCGGCGGCGAGCGGCTTCGGCGTCCCGGTCGTCGGCAACAACTCCGCCTTCGCCCCGCAGCTGCTCGCCACCCAGGCGGGCCCCGCCCTGTCGAAGAACTACTGGGTGGCCGCCCCGGCACTGCCCATCGGCGCCGACACCCCGGAGGCCAAGCAGCTCGTCGCGGACTACCGGGCGGCCCATCCGAAGGACGCGCTGGACAACGGCGTGGTGGCCGGCTGGACGGCCGTCTCCGTCTTCGGCGAGGCCCTGAAGAAGGCCTGCGCGAGCAAGGACCTCACCCGCGCGGGCGTCGACAAGGCGCTGCTGACGATCGACGCCTTCGACGCCGGCTTCGGCATCCTCCAGGACTTCACCGACCCGAAGGCCCCCTCGTCCCGGCAGAGTGTGATCCTGCAGCCGGACAAGAGCGTGACGGGCGGCATGAAGGTCGTACGGGAGGCGGAGGCGTCGTCGGTCGCGGAGGCGTACACGCCGGGTGCCTGAGGTGTCTCTGTGGGTGGACGGGTCCGGCCCGTCCACCCACGGCCGGTTCACTTGACGGCGGCGAGCACCAGATTGAACCCGGTGTCGGCGACCAGCGCCGCCTCGCGGAAGCCCGCTTCGGCGAGCAGCGCGACGCGCTTGGCGGGACCGCCCTGGGTGCCGAGACCGTAGCGGCCGGGCTGGGCGAGCGAGCCGGGCGTGCACAGGGCGGTGGAGGCGGCGAAGTCGATACGGGCCAGCGGATTGCCGATGCTGTCCTCGATCCGGTCCGTCGACCACGGCTCGACGGCGATCACGATCCCGCCCTCCGCGAGCACCTCATGGGCCCGCCGCAGGGCCGCGGGCGGGTCACCGAGGTCGTGCAGCGCGTCGAAGAACACCACCACGTCGTACGGGCCGGGGCCGATCCCCGCCGCGTCGGCCACGCGGAACGAGACGTTGCCGGGACTGCCGGCCTCGATGGCCTTCGCGCGGGCCTGGGCGATCGACGGCTCGTGTGCGTCGAAGCCGGTCACCGTGGACGCGGGCCAGGTTTCGCCGACGAGCAGGGCCGCCACCCCGTGTCCGCAGCCCACGTCGGCCACCCGCGCTCCCCGCGCCAGCCGCTCGACGAGGCCCGGCACCGCGGGGAACCAGGCCGCGGCGATCTGGTGGACGTACGCGGTGCGGAAATACCGCTCCACACCGCTGAACACGCACGGGTGCTGCGCGCTGTAGTCGAGGGCGCCGTCCGTGCGGAAGGCGTGTTCGAGGTCGCCCAGCGCCAGGTACTGGCCCGCGATGACGTCGGCGGCGCCGATGACGTACGCGGGGGAGTCCACGTCCGCCAGCACGGCCGCGTGGGCGGCGGGCAGCTCGTACGTATCGGCCCGCACGTCGTGGACCACGTACTCGGAGACGGTCTGGGCGGCGAGCCACTCGGTGACCAGCCTCGGATGCAGACCGGTCGTCTTCGCGAGGTCGGCCGCGGACAGCGGTCCGGCGCCGGTCATCGCCCGGTAGATGCCGAGCCGGTCGCCGAGGATCGTCATCGCGGTGCCGGCCGCGCCGGCGAAGTCGGTGATGAGCCGGCCGAGGAAGGCCTCGACCTGGGCTTCGGTGTCCTGCTCGGCCACGGTTGCTTGGTTTGTCGTTGTCATGGGTCCACCGTGGCGGGGGCCGCTTGCTGAGTGCTTGCCGACGGCTTGCCGCGCGCTCCGCTGGATAGGCGGGACGTTCACCGCGGGCCGGTGGGGGCTGGTCGCGCCCCGCGGCGGAGCCGCATATCGATACAGCCCCGCGCCCCTTACGGGGCGCTCTATGGCACCGGACTTTGCCAGTCCCGCAGCGCTCGTACGGCTCGTTCCGCGGCGCCGGTTCGGCCGTCCGTGCGGCCCTGCGCGCGGTGGATCTCCAGCTCCTCCGGGCCGAGCCGGTCCGCGATCTGGGTCCACAGTGCCGCGTGCCGGTCCCGGTCGGTGCCCAGCACCGCGGGTGCGAGCAAGTCGTTGTCGGCGGCGGTGAGCAGGGCGGCCGCGGTGGCGTGCTCGCCGAGCGCGACCAGCAGCTCGGCGGCGAGCCGCAGCACCATCCACAACTGGGGCCACATCCCGACATGGCGCAGGCTCCTGACGAGGTCACGGCAGGCGGGGACGGCCGCGGTGTGCCGACCCAGCCGGATGAGGACGGCCGCGCGCCCGATCTCGGCCAGTTCCCGGACGTAGGTGTTGCCCTGCACCACGCTCTGCCGGTACGCCTGCTCGAAGCAGGCCAGCGCACGGGCCGGGTCGCGTTCGGCAGCCAGCTCGCCGCGTGTGTACGTCACGAATCCGTCGACCCTGCTCACCTCGGTGAGGAGCACCTCCTGCCGCGCCAGCCACTGCTCGGCGGACTCGTGATCCCCGGAGAACTCCCTGACCAGCGCCGCGCAGCAGACGGCGGAACCCTTTCCCCAGCCCGGCGCGGCCGGGTCCCGCAGCAGGGCCGCGGCGTCCGCCTCGACTCCGGCGACATCACCCCGGAACAGCCGGTTGGTCAGGCGGTAGAAGCACCCGATCCACCGGTACGGATGACCGCTCGGCAGCGCCTCGACGGCAGCGCCGAGCAGCCGGTCGGCGGTGCGCCCGTCGCCCGTCATCCAAGCGGTGACACCCACGGTGAGAGCCAGTACGGCCTGGGTGTCGTCGCCGGAAGGGGTACCGGGCTCGGCGGGATTCAGACCGCGCAACAGTCCGAGCAAGGGAAGGTCGGGGTCGTCGGCGAGCGCCAAGACGGTCATGATCCCCAGCCGGGCCGTCTCCCGCCCGCGGCCCGAGTCGATCAGCCAGGACAGCGCCTGATGCGTGTTGGCGGCCTCGCGGCGGAACAGCACCGCGGCAGCGGGGGAGCGCTCACGCCGCAACCGGTGCACCTGTTCCGCGTGCGCGCGCATCCATCGCGCGTGCGCGTCGGCGGCCCCGTCGGACGCCAGATGCCGCGCACAGACGTGGCGTACGGTCTCCAGCAGCCAGTAGCGGGGCGGCTCCGCCGTGAGGTCGCAGCCGACCAGGGAGGCGTCCACCAGCTCGGCGAGCAGCGCCGCCGGGTTGGCCGCTCCGGCCGGCGCCAGCTGGTCGACGGCCTCGGCGGGGAAACCGCCGCGGCACACGGAGAGCCGGTCGAGCAGGTCCCGGGCGTCCGGGTCGAGCAGCAGACGGGACCACTCGACGGTCGCGGTGACCGCTGTCGAGCGGTCGCCGCCGCGCGCCGGTTCCAGTACGTCGATCCCCGCGGACAGCCGTTCCCGGAGCTGGCGCAGCCCGAACACCGCCTCCCGGTGGGCCGCCAGTTCCACGGCAAGGGGCAGGCCGTCGAGCATCCGGCAGATCTCCGCGACCAGTTCGGTCTTGGGGCCCGCTGTCTTGAGGTCCTCATGGAAACCGTCACGCAGCAGCGCCGCCCGGTCGCAGAACAGCTCCACCTGGTCGGCCTCCGGCGGTGGCCCCAGCCGGATCAGCCGCTCGCCCGGCACACCCAGCCGCTGCCGGGACGTCGCCAGCACCCGCAGCGCCGGGCAGCGCGCGAGCAGCTCCGCGACGAGTTCACGCACGGCCGTCAGCAGGTGCTCGCAGTTGTCCAGCACCAGCAGGGCCGGGGAGTGGCCCAGCCGGTCGGCGACGGCGGTCACCGCGCCCTCGGGGGCGGCGCGCAGCCGCAGCACGGCGGCCACCGCGGCGGCGGTCTCCGCGGGCACGGACGTCTCGGCGAGCCCGACCAGGTGGACGGGCGCCTCCCACGCGTGCCGGGCCAGCAGCTCCAGCACCAGGCGGGTCTTGCCGACGCCGCCCGGGCCCACCACGGTGACCACGCGGTGCGCGCCGATGGCGGCCCGCACCTCCGCCAGCTCGGGCCGGCGTCCCACGAACCGGTCGGCGGGCAGCCGCAGGCCGGATACCGGAGCCGGGTCCTGGGGCCCACGCCGCGGTGGGCGCAGCCCGGGATCGTCGGTGAGGAGCCGTTGCCGTAGCTCGGCCAGGGCGGGGCCGGGGTCGAGGCCGACCTCCTCGGCCAGCCGGCCACGGTAGGCCTCCACGGCGGCGAGCGCCTCCGCGGTCCGGCCCGTCTGGTGGCGGGCCCGGATGCACAGCAGCTGGACGCGTTCCCGCAGCGGTTCCGCGGCCGCGGCCTCCTCCAGCTCGGGCAGCACGTCGTCAGCCTCGCCGGCCGCGAGCCGAAGCTCGAACCACTCCTCCCGCAGCTGCTGGCGCCATTCGCTCAGCCTGGTGCGCTCGGGCGCGAAGGCCGCCCGGTCGGCGAGGTCCGCGAGCGGATCGCCGCGCCAGACACCGAGTGCCGCGCCGAGCAGCCGGGCCCCGCGCTCCGGTTCGGTCACGGCGGCCGTACGGGCCTCGGCGGCCAGTCGCTCGACCCGGCCGATGTCGACCTGGTCCGCCGTCACGTGCAGCCGGTAACCCGCGGGCTCCCGCCCGATCCGGTCGCCGCCCAGCGCCCGCCGCAGCCGGGAGACGTAACTGTGCAGATTTCCGACGGCGCCACGCGGGGGCTCCTCTTCCCAGAGGGCGTCGATCAGCTCGGTGACCGGCACGACCTGCCGGGGCCGGAGCGCGAGACGGGCGAGCACCACTCGCTGCGGCAGGCTCGACAGAGGCAGCCTCCGGCCCTCGACGTACAGTTCGATCGGCCCCAGCAGCCCGACCTCGACAGGGCCCGGCCATCGGTCGTCGTCCACCCCCGGCACCCGCCCCTCCAGCAGCCCGCCCACGGCCTTCATTCTGGCCGAGTCCGGTCGACGGGCGGCGGTGAACGAACGAGAGGGCCCCGAACCGACTGGTTCGGGGCCCTCTCGAATGTGTCGTACGACCGCTACGGCAGCTGCGCCGCCCGTGCCTCGCGTCGGTTGTCGCGGAAGTTGTTCACCCGGCGGGCCGTGGCGAACAGGGGGATCACCGCGCCCATGACGAGCTGCAGGGCGCAGCCCGTCTGGAGGAGGAGCTGTCCGCCGGGAGCGCCGAACGCCCAGGCCGCGAGGAGGCCCATCCCCAGGACGATCCAGGTGAGCATCGCGACCGCGAGACGGCCCCGCGGCTTCGGGTACTCGACTCGGCTCACCATCAGCCAGGCCGTACCGAGGATCGCCAGGAGCGTCGCCACGAAGGGCAGCTCCAGGAGCACGATCGAGACCACCGTCAGCGCCCCGAAGGGACTCGGCATGCCCTGGAACATGCCGTTCGGCGGTGTCACGCACGAGAAGCGGGCAAGCCGCAGCACCACCGCCAGAAGCACCACGACCGCTCCGACCGCGGCCACCTTCTGGTACGCGTCGTCCGCGACCATGCCGTAGACCAGGACGAAGTACGCCGGGGCCAGACCGAAGCTGACCAGGTCCGAGAGGTTGTCCAGCTCGGCGCCCATGGGGGAGGAGCGCAGCTTGCGCGCCACCAGGCCGTCGAACAGGTCGAAGACCGCCGCGCACAGCATCAGGATGACCGCCGTGGCCGCGCTGTTGCGGGCCATGCCGGTTTCCTGGCTGTCGGTGAGGTGCGGGATCAGGATGCCGGTGGTGGTGAAGTACACCGCCATGAAGCCGCACGTGGCGTTGCCGAGGGTGAGGGTGTCCGCTATCGAGAGGCGGAGAGAAAGAGGCATCTCCTCCTCTTCGTCCACCACCTCGTCGGCCTCCGGCACCCAGCCCGCCTGTGTCTCAGGATCAATCACGGTCAATGCGAGTCACCCCAGCCACGGTCTTCTGCCCGACCTCGACCGCGACCTCGACGCCCTCGGGCAGGTAGATGTCGACGCGCGAGCCGAAGCGGATCAGACCGATCCGGTCACCCTGCTCGACCTTCGTGCCCTGGGGCACGTACGGCACGATGCGACGGGCGACCGCGCCGGCGATCTGGATCATCTCGATGTCGCCGAGTTCGGTGTCGAAATGCCAGACTACGCGCTCGTTGTTCTCGCTCTCCTTGTTGAACGCCGGAACGAACCCGCCGGGGATGTGCTCGACCGACGCCACGGTACCGGCGAGCGGAGCACGGTTGACGTGGACGTTGAGCGGGCTCATGAAGATCGCGACGCGGGTGCGCCCGTCCTTCCACGGCATGATGCTCTGCACCACACCGTCGGCAGGCGAGATGACCCGGCCCGGGGCGATCTCGCGCTCGGGGTCGCGGAAGAACCACAGCATGCCCGCCGCGAGCGCGGTGGCGGGTACGGCCACGGCTCTGGCGGCGCCGGAGCGGCGCGCGCGGACCAGGCTGAGGGCTGCGGTGGCGACGGTCGGGAGAAGCCACGGCGATGCTCCGCGCGCGAGGCGTACGCCTGCCAGGCTGTCGCGTGGTGCAGAGGTTTGGCTGTGGGGCATGGATGACCTTCGTAGCGGATGATGCCGCGCTGCGTGAGGGGGACGGCGGCTTTCACGCGATCGTACCGGTCGCGGGCTACAACTGGGCAAGCCAGGAAGCCGAGTCGGCGGCCGAAGAGTGTTGACGGGGTGTGATCTTCTTCGCGAAGAAAACACCCCTAACCCGGATATCTAGCCCTGGAGTCGATACTCTTCGAGCAGCCTGCGACCGATGATCATTTTCTGGATCTCGGCGGTACCTTCACCGATCAGCAGCATCGGAGCCTCTCGGTAGAGGCGCTCGATCTCGTACTCCTTGGAGAAGCCGTAGCCGCCGTGGATCCGGAAAGAGTCCTCGACGACCTCCTTGCAGTACTCGGAGGCGAGGTACTTCGCCATCCCAGCCTCAAGGTCGTTTCGTTCTCCGGAGTCCTTTTTGCGTGCCGCGTTCACCATCATCGCATGGGCGGCTTCGACCTTGGTAGCCATCTCGGCCAGCTTGAACTGGATCGCCTGGTGCTGGGCGATCGGTTTGCCGAAAGTGTGACGCTGCTGGGCGTACTGGACGCCGAGCTCGAAAGCACGCTGAGCGACCCCGCAGCCACGCGCGGCCACGTTGACACGGCCGACTTCCACGCCGTCCATCATCTGGTAAAAACCCCGGCCGGTCTGGCCGCCGAGCACCCGGTCGGCCGGAATCCGCAGGCCATCCATGATGAGCTCGGTGGTGTCGACGCCCTTGTACCCCATCTTGTCGATCTTCCCCGGGATGGTGAGGCCCGGACGGACCTCTCCGAAGCCGGGCTCCTTCTCGACGAGGAAGGTCGTCATCGACTTGTGGGGGGCGGTGCCCTCGGGGTGTCCTTCGTCACTCTTCACAAGGACGGCGACCAGAGTCGACGTACCGCCGTTCGTCAGCCACATCTTCTGGCCGTTCAGGACGTACTCGTCGCCGTCCTTGACCGCCTTCGACGTGATGGCCGACACATCGGAACCCAGAGCCGGCTCCGACATCGAGAAGGCGCCCCGGATGTCACCGGCCGCCATCTTCGGCAGGAAGTAGTCCCGCTGCTCCTCGGTGCCGTGCTGCTTGAGCATGTACGCCACGATGAAGTGCGTGTTGATGATGCCGGACACCGACATCCAGCCGCGGGCGATCTCCTCGACACACAGGGCGTATGTCAGAAGGGACTCGCCCAGGCCGCCGTACTCCTCCGGGATCATCAGGCCGAACAGGCCCAACTCCTTGAGGCCGTCGACGATCTGCTGCGGGTACTCGTCGCGGTGCTCCAGCTCGGTCGCGACCGGGATGATCTCCTTGTCCACGAAGTCGCGGACGGTGGAGAGGATCTCCTGCTGGATGTCCGTCAGACCGGCGGTCTGGGCGAGTCGCGCCATGACTACTTCTCCTGCTCCTTGAGCTGGGGGCGGCCCGGCTGCTCGCCGCCGCGCTCCTTGATGTACGTCTCGGTCGGCACCATGACCTTGCGGCGGAACACGCAGACCAGCGTGCCGTCCTGCTTGTAGCCCTTGGTCTCGACGTGGACGATGCCGCGGTCGTTCTTCGACTTGGACGGCCACTTGTCGAGCACGGTCGTCTGGCCGTAGATCGTGTCGCCGTGGAAGGTCGGCGCCACGTGCTTGAGCGACTCGATCTCCAGGTTGGCGATCGCCTTGCCGGAGATGTCCGGCACGGACATGCCGAGCAGGAGGGAGTAGATGTAGTTCCCGACCACCACGTTCTTGCCGAAGTCCGTCGTGTTCTCGGCGTAGTTGGCGTCCATGTGGAGCGGGTGGTGGTTCATGGTGAGGAGACAGAACAGGTGGTCGTCGTACTCCGTGACCGTCTTGCCCGGCCAGTGCTTGTACGTCGCCCCGACCTCGAACTCCTCATACGTGCGTCCGAACTGCATCGGGCTCAGGCCTCCGGGATCTCGAACTTGCTGGTGCGCTGCATGCCGGCGGCGCGGCCCTTGCCGGAGATGACCAGCGCCATCTTGCGGCTGGCCTCGTCGATCATCTCGTCGCCGAGCATCGCGGAGCCCTTCTTGCCGCCCGCCTCGGACGTGTAGTAGTCGTACGCGTCCAGGATCAGCTCGGCGTGGTCGTAGTCCTCCTGCGAGGGCGAGAAGATCTCGTTGGACGCCTCGACCTGGCCCGGGTGCAGCACCCACTTGCCGTCGAAGCCGAGGGCCGCGGCGCGCTGAGCGACCGCGCGGTAGCCGTCGATGTTGCGGATCTGGAGGTAGGGGCCGTCGATCGCCTGGAGGTTGTTGGCGCGGGCGGCCATCAGGATCTTCATCAGGATGTAGTGGTAGGCGTCCGCCGGGTAGCCGGGCGGCTGCTCGCCCACGACCAGCGACTTCATGTTGATCGACGCCATGAAGTCGGCCGGGCCGAAGATGATCGTCTCGACGCGCGGGGAGGCCTGCGCGATCTCGTTGACGTTGTTCAGACCCTGCGCGTTCTCGATCTGCGCCTCGATGCCGATCTTCCCGACCTCGAAGCCCATCGTCTTCTCGATCTGCGTCAGCAGCAGGTCCAGGGCGACGATCTGCTGGGCGTCCTGGACCTTGGGCAGCATGATGCAGTCCAGATTCGGGCCCGCGCCCTCGACCACCGTCACGACATCGCGGTACGTCCACTCGGTCGTCCAGTCGTTGACGCGCACGACCCTCGTCTTGCCCGTCCAGTCGCCCTCGTTGAGGAACTTGACGATGGTGTGCCGCGCCTCGGGCTTGGCCAGCGGCGCGCACGCGTCCTCGAGGTCGAGGAAGACCTGGTCGGCGGGGAGGCCCTGCGCCTTCTCCAGGAAACGCGGGTTCGAGCCCGGTACGGCCAGGCAGGAGCGCCGCGGGCGAAGGCGGTTGACGGTCGTCATGCGGGGACCTCCAGGGGGTCGAGCTTGTTCGCTTTCCGGATCTCGTCGACGATGCGGCCGATGATTCCGGTGATGTCGAAGTCCTTCGGGGTGAAGACGGCGGCCACACCCGCGGCCCTCAGCTGCTCGGCGTCGCCATTGGGGATGATCCCACCGGCGATGACAGGTATCTCTGTGGCACCGGCCACATGGAGGCGTTCCAGCACATCCGGCACCAGCTGAGCGTGCGACCCGGAGAGGATCGACAGGCCCACCGCATGCACGTCCTCGGCGATGGCGGCGTCCACGATCTGCTCGGGCGTGAGCCGGATGCCCTGGTAGACCACCTCGAAGCCGGCGTCACGCGCGCGTACAGCGATCTGCTCGGCCCCGTTGGAGTGCCCGTCCAGGCCCGGCTTGCCGACCAGGAAGCGGAGCTTGCCGACGCCGAGGTCATGGGCGGTCTCGTCCACCCGGCGGCGGACGAGCGCCATCGCGGTGCCCTCCTCGGCGGTCACCGCGACCGGCGCGGAGGACACGCCCGTCGGCGCCCGGAACTCGCCGAACACCTCGCGCAGCGCCCCGGCCCACTCGCCGGTCGTGACCCCGGCGCGGGCGCACTCCAAGGTGGCCTCCATGAGGTTCGCGGTGCCCTTCGCGGCCTCCTTCAGCTTCTCCAGCGCCTTGCAGGGGCGCGGGTGGTTGAAGGGCGGCTGGTAGCGGGTCTCACGCCAGCGCTCCAGGGCGTTCACGACGCGCGCCTCGACCGCGGGGTCGACCGTCTGGATCGCGGCGTCCAGGTCGGCCGTGAGCGGGTTCGGCTCGGTCGACTCGTAGATGTTGACGCCGACGATCTTCTCGTGGCCGGACTCGATCCGCGCGCGGCGCTCGGCGTGGGACGCCACGAGCTGCGACTTGAGATAGCCCGACTCGACGGCGGCCATCGCGCCGCCCATCTCCTGGATCCGCTCGATCTCCGCGAGGGACTCCTCGACGAGCTGCGCGACCTTCGCCTCGATGACATGCGAGCCCTCGAAGATGTCCTCGTACTCCAGCAGGTCGCTCTCATGGGCGAGCACCTGCTGGATGCGCAGCGACCACTGCTGGTCCCAGGGGCGGGGGAGCCCCAACGCCTCGTTCCAGGCGGGGAGTTGGACGGCACGCGCGCGTGCGTCCTTCGAGAGGGTCACGGCCAGCATCTCCAGCACGATCCGCTGGACGTTGTTCTCCGGCTGCGCCTCGGTCAGTCCGAGGGAGTTGACCTGGACGCCGTACCGGAAACGGCGCTGCTTGGGGTTCTCGATGCCGTACCGCTCGCGCGTGATCTCGTCCCAGATCCGGCCGAACGCCCGCATCTTGCACATCTCCTCGATGAAGCGGACGCCCGCGTTCACGAAGAAGGAGATACGGGCGACGACATCGCCCATGCGTTCCTGCGGCACCTGGCCGCTGTCGCGCACGGCGTCGAGCACGGCGATGGCGGTGGACATCGCGTACGCGATCTCCTGCACCGGCGTGGCGCCCGCCTCCTGCAGGTGGTAGCTGCAGATGTTGATCGGGTTCCACTTGGGCATGTGGGAGACCGTGTACGCGATCATGTCCGTCGTCAGGCGGAGCGACGGCCCCGGCGGGAACACATGTGTCCCCCGGGACAGATACTCCTTGACGATGTCGTTCTGGGTCGTCCCCTGGAGCTGGGTGATGTCGGCACCATGCTCCTCCGCGACGACCTGATAGAGCGCCAGCAGCCACATGGCGGTGGCGTTGATCGTCATCGAGGTGTTCATCTGCTCCAGGGGGATGTCCTGGAACAGCCGGCGCATGTCACCGACGTGCGACACCGGGACCCCGACCCGGCCGACCTCGCCGCGGGCGAGGATGTGGTCCGGGTCGTAGCCGGTCTGCGTCGGCAGGTCGAACGCCACCGACAGACCTGTCTGGCCCTTGGCGAGGTTGCGCCGGTACAACTCGTTGGACGCCTCGGCCGTGGAGTGACCGGCGTAGGTCCGCATCAGCCACGGCCGGTCTTTCTGACGCTCAGTCATCCTGTGACCTCAGATGTTCCGGAAGCGGTTGATGGCGTCGACGTGCTTCGCGCGCTTCTCCGCGTCGCGCACGCCGAGACCCTCCTCGGGTGCCATGCACAGCACGCCGACCTTGCCCTGGTGGAGGTTGCGGTGCACGTCGTAGGCGGCCTGCCCGGTGTCCTCCAGGGAGTAGACCTTCGACAGCGTCGGGTGGATCTTGCCCTTCGCTATCAGCCGGTTGGCCTCCCAGGCCTCCCGGTAGTTGGCGAAGTGCGAGCCGATGATCCGCTTCAGCGACATCCACAGGTAGCGGTTGTCGTACTCGTGGTTGTAGCCCGAGGTCGAGGCACAGGTGACGATGGTGCCGCCCTTGCGCGTGACGTACACGGAGGCGCCGAAGGTCTCCCGGCCCGGGTGCTCGAAGACGATGTCGACGTCCTCGCCGCCGGTGAGTTCACGGATGCGCTTGCCGAAGCGCTTCCATTCCTTCGGGTCCTGGTTGTGCTCGTCCTTCCAGAACTTGTAGTCCTCGGCGGTGCGGTCGATGATCGCCTCGGCGCCCATGGCCCGGCAGATGTCGGCCTTCTGCTCGCTGGAGACGACACAGATCGGGTTGGCACCGCCCGCGAGCGCGAACTGCGTAGCGTACGAGCCGAGTCCGCCGCTCGCGCCCCAGATCAGGACGTTGTCGCCCTGCTTCATCCCGGCGCCGTTGCGGGAGACGAGCTGCCGGTAGGCGGTCGAATTCACCAGACCCGGAGCGGCGGCCTCCTCCCAGCTGAGGTGATCCGGCTTCGGCATCAGCTGGTTGGACTTCACCAGCGCGATCTCTGCCAGCCCGCCGAAGTTGGTCTCGAAGCCCCAGATGCGCTGCTCGGGGTCGAGCATCGTGTCGTTGTGCCCGTCGGAGGACTCCAGCTCGACGGACAGGCAGTGCGCGACGACCTCGTCACCGGGCTGCCAGGCGTTGACGCCCGGGCCGGTGCGCAGGACGACGCCCGCGAGGTCGGAGCCGATGATGTGGTACGGCAGGTCGTGGCGCTTGGTGAGCTCGCTGAGCCTGCCGTAGCGCTCCAGGAACCCGAAGGTCGACAGGGGCTCGAAGATCGAGGTCCACACCGAGTTGTAGTTGACCGAGGAGGCCATCACGGCCACCAGGGCCTCGCCCGGGCCGAGTTCCGGCACCGGGACGTCGTCCAGGTGGATCGACTTGCGGGGGTCCTTGTCGCGGGTGGTGAGCCCGGCGAACATCTCCGTCTCGTCCTTGTGCACGGTGATCGCGCGGTACGACTCGGGGAGCGGCAGAGCGGCGAAGTCGGCCGGAGTCGAGTCCGGCGACTGGATCGCTTCCAGGATGTCCTTCACGGTCACGGTTTGCCTCCGGCGATACGCGTCCTGAGGGAGGGACGCTGAGGGTTACGTCGGTGCTGCTGAGGGTTTTGTGGGTTGCCGTCGGTTCGGCGGTGGTGCTTCGGCAGCGCTTTGTGGCGCGGGAGGTTGCCTGTGACGCAGGCGTCCGGGCGCGCAGGCCGGAGGGGCTTGCGGGAACAGCCGACGTACGAATGGTCTCTGCACGCCGGCCGCCCGGACAACTTCAACGTATGACACCGCGTGTCACCTCGCAAGGCACTGAGTGCCAGAAGTTGCTCTCAGGTGAAATCTTTACGTAACAAATGAGCGATGATCGATCGAATGCCTTGTGAAATCTGCTCGAAAAGGGGCCCTGACATGCCAAAACGGCCACCTCGTGGGGTGGCCGTCGTCACGGTCGCGAAGGGGCTCAGCGCTCCTTGAGGGCCTGCTCGATGGTGCGCATGACCTCGTCCAGCGGCGCGTCCGTGCGGGCGACCGTCACCAGCACCTCGCCCTGCGTGGACACCGTCGCGGCGGCAGGCTTCGGGGTCGTGGTGCGCCCGACCCCGATGCCCGTGCCGAACGTCCTCCGTACGATCGCGAAGGCGTGGTCCAGCTGTGCCTCGACGTCGCCCTGGCCCCCGGCCCGCAGCCAGCGCCGCAGCACATGGTTGTGGGCGGTGACGACGGCGGACGCGGCGACCTCCGCCAGCAGGGGATCGTCGTTGGCGTCGTCGTCATGCGCGTGCTCGTCGAAGTGGCCCAGGAGATAGCGGGTGAACAGGCGCTCGTAGCGGGCCACCGAGGCGATCTCCGCCTCACGCAGGGTGGGCACCTCGCGCGTGAGCTTGTAGCGGGCGACCGAGATCTCCGGCCGGGCCGCGTACATCCGCATGACTTCCTTGATGCCGCGGCACACCGTGTCGAGCGGGTGCTCGTGTGCCGGCGCGGCGTTGAGGACCGCCTCGGCGCGGATCAGCGTGTCGTCGTGGTCCGGGAAGATCGCCTCTTCCTTGGAGCGGAAGTGCCGGAAGAACGTACGGCGGGCGACCCCGGCCCGGGCCGCGATCTCGTCGACGGTGGTCGCCTCGTACCCCTTGGTCGCGAACAGTTCCATCGCCGCGGCCGCCAGTTCCCGGCGCATCTTGAGCCGCTGGGCCGCGGCACGGCTGCCCGCGGCACTCTCCGGCGCGTCGGGCGGCGTGGCTGGTGTACGTGAGGACTTGGCGGGCTGGGGCATGACCCGAACGTACTGCATGTGCGCAGCTTGATGCGCATGTCCCCGGCTTCTCCCGCCCGCCCTGTCCCGGTTGCTCCCGCCCGCCCCGCCCTGGGTTCCCCCGCCCGGGGCGAGCGGGGGAACCGCGGTCGGATCGAGCAGGCCGCCCCAGTCCTCGGCGTCCCTGAACCAGTCGCCGGGACGATCAACGCCGGGCATATTCGCGGAAGCCGCGGCCCGTCTTGCGGCCGAGGCAGCCCGCGGCCACCAGGTGCTCCAGGAGCGGCGCCGGAGCGAGGCCCGGGTCGCGGAACTCGCGGTGCAGGACCTTCTCGATGGCTAGCGAGACATCGAGGCCGACGACGTCCAGCAGCTCGAAGGGGCCCATCGGGTAGCCGCCGCCCAGCTTCATCGCCGCGTCGATGTCGTCGAGCGACGCATAGTGTTCCTGCACCATCTTGATCGCGTTGTTGAGGTACGGGAAAAGCAAGGCGTTGACGATGAAGCCGGCCCGGTCGCCGCAGTCCACCGCATGCTTCTTGATCTTGACGCAGACCTCGTGAACCGTCGAGTGGACGTCCTCGGCCGTGAGCACCGTACGGACCACCTCGACCAGCTTCATCGCCGGTGCCGGGTTGAAGAAGTGCATGCCGATCACGTCCTGCGGGCGCGAGGTCGCGCGGGCGCAGGCCACGACCGGCAGCGAGGAGGTCGTCGTCGCGAGGACCGCGCCCGGCTTGCAGACCTTGTCCAGCGTCGCGAACAACTGCTGCTTGATCTCCAGGTCCTCGGCGACCGCCTCCACGGCCAGGTCGACATCGGCGAAGGAGTCGTACGAGCCGGCCGGGGTGATGCGGTCCAGGGTCTGCGCGGCGGCCTCCGCGGTCATCCGGCCCTTGTCGACAGAGCGCGAAAGCGACTTGCCGATACGGGCCTTGGCGGCCTGCGCCTTCTCCTCGCTGCGGGCGGCGAGGACGACCTCGTACCCGGCCTTGGCGAAGACCTCGGCGATACCGGACGCCATGGTGCCGGAGCCCGCGACACCGACGGATCGGACCGGGCGGCCGGGGGTGTCCAGGCCGCCGGCCAGCGGGGTGAGCGCGTCGCGCACGACGGTCGCGCTGCCCGGGGCCTCGTAGGTGTAGAAGCCGCGGCCCGACTTGCGGCCGGTCAGGCCCGCCTCGCTGAGCTGCTTGAGGATCGGGGCGGGGGCGTGCAGGCGGTCGTGGGAGGCGGCGTACATCGCCTCCAGGACCGTACGGGCCGTGTCGACGCCGATCAGGTCCAGCAGCGCGAGCGGGCCCATCGGCAGTCCGCAGCCGAGCTTCATCGCGGCGTCGATGTCCTCGCGGGAGGCGTACTTGGCCTCGTACATCGCGGCGGCCTGGTTGAGGTAGCCGAACAGCAGCCCGTCCGCGACGAATCCGGGACGGTCGCCGACCGCGACGGGCTCCTTGCCGAGGTCCAGGGCGAGGTTGGTGACCGCGTCGACGGCGGTGGGCGCGGTCAGTACGGACGAGACGACCTCGACCAGGCGCATCGCCGGGGCCGGGTTGAAGAAGTGCAGGCCCAGCACACGCTCCGGGTGGGCCGAGTCGGCGGCCAGCCGGGTGACGGAGAGGGCGTTGGTGCCGGTCGCCAGGATCGTCTCGGGCCGGACGATCCCGTCGAGCTCACGGAAGATCTGCTGCTTGATCTCGTACGACTCCGGAACCACCTCGATGACCAGCTCCGCGTCGGCCGCGGACCGCAGGTCGGTGGAGGTGCGGACGCGGGCCAGGACATCGGCGCGGTCCTGCTCGGTCAGCCGGCCACGCTCCACCGCGCGGGCGGTCGAGGACTCCAGGGCGGCGACGGACCGTGCGGCCGCGGCCTCGCTGATGTCGATGCCGACGACCTCGCGGCCGGCCTTGGCGAGGACCTCGGCGATGCCGGTGCCCATCGTGCCGAGGCCGACGACGGCAATGGTCTTGAGCGGGGACAGAGGGGTGTCGGACAGGGGAGTGGCCATCGCGGGACTCCAGGTGAGGGTGACGACTGGGAGCGCGACCGGGTGCGCCAAGAGGCGCACGCCGGTTGCCGGTTGAGGAGTGCGGGTGTTGCCGGGCTGCGAGCGCACACGCCCGGTGCCGTCACCGCGGGCGTGCACACGCCCGGGGAGCGGCGGATCGACCGGCCCTGTCCCGGAGCCGGGTCCTGCTGAGGTACGCGATGTACCGAACCGACCAGCACTCACGACGGCTGCGTCACCAGGCCGTCATAAGCAAATCCGCGAGTGGGTAACTCGCTCGTCTGAGCTTAACCCGCGGGTAACGAGCGCGCCAGCCCCCGAGTTTGTGATGTAGGTCCCGACGCGACGGCGGCGCGTCTACGCTCGGCCTCATGGACGAAGAGTTGCGATCAGTCACGGAGCGCTTACGGCAGGAGTCGGCGGCGTCGGCGGCGTACGAGCACCTCGTGGCGACCGGCGATCACGACGAACTGGCCGGTGTGCTCACCGCGCCCGGACAGCCGCTGTGGGCCAGGGAGTTGGCGGCCTTCCGGCTGGGGCTGGCCGGTGACCGCCGTGCCTTCGAGGCCCTCGTCCTCTTCCTCAACCACCGCGATCCGCAGCGCTGCGCCTCCGCCGCCCGCGCCCTGGCCCGCCTCGGCGACCCCCGCACCGCCCGGGCGGCAGCCGCCCTCGCCACCAACGAACTCCGCGTCGCCTACGCCCTCCACCCGGTACGCCTCCTCACCGACCTCGCCGCCCCCGAATCCGTACCCGCCCTCATCACCACCCTGGAACGCCGCCTGCGCCCCCACGACCCCTACCGCAAAGTCGCCCTCGCCTGCGTGGAGGGCCTAGGCGCCCTCGGCGACCCCCGCGCGAGACCCGTCCTCAAAGAAGCCCTGGCCCATCCCGCCCTCGCGGAGGCGGCGGTACGGGCGCTGGCGAGGATTCCCGAGGAGGGATGAGCTGCGGCCCGCAAGCTCCTTTATGTGGCCACCACCGCGAACGCCTCTATCTCCAGCAGGAATTCGGGTCGGACCAGCGAGGCGACCTGCACGGCGGAGGTCAGGCAGTGGTGGAGGTTCTTGAAGACCTGGTGGGCCTGGGCGGCCGGGTCCCCGTCGCCGACGAGCTTGCCGTTTTCGTCACTGGGCGGCGGGGGCGACTCCGTCGGGGGCGGGGATCCTGGTCAGTTCGGTCATGGGTCCATGGTGGACCATGGGTCTGACAACGCCCGCCCCCGACGGTCCGCTCAGCCGCGGAAGCCGAGCATGCCATGCAGTGTCGCGCCGCGTGACGCGGTCGACTCCGAGCTCAGCGGCTCCGGATCGGGCAGCGCGGCGCACACCGCGTCGGCCTCACCGCCGCTGCGCGGCACCGTGCCGTCGGTCAGATACGCCGCCAGGTGCTTGTCCAGACAGGCGTTGCCGCTCAGCGAGATGCCGTGGTTCCCGCCGCCCTGCTCGACCACCAGGCTGGAGCCGCGCAGCAACCGGTGGACCGTCACGCCGCCTTCGTACGGAGTGGCCGCGTCGTCGGTCGCCTGGAACAGCAGCGCCGGCGGCAGCTTGCCGTTGCTGACGTCCACGGGGTCCAGCGAGTCCGTCGGCCAGAACGCGCACGGCGCGTTGTACCAGGCGTTGTTCCAGGTCATGAACGGCGCCTTCGCGTACACCGCCCAGTTGTCCTTGCGCCACTGGCTCCAGTCGCGCGGCCAGTCCGCGTCACGGCACTCCACCGACGCGTAGATGCTGTAGCCGTTGTCCCCCGCGGGGTCGATGGCCGCGAAGTTCTCGTACGACTCGACCAGCGGATCGGCGTTCTTGTCGTTCACATAGGCCGCGAACGCCTCTGCCAGATAAGGCCAGTAGCCGTTGAAGTAGCCGCCCGGAAGGAAGGTGTCCTCCAACTCGGAGGCGCCCACCTTCCCGCCGGCCGGCTTCTTGGCCAGCGCCGCCCGCATCGCGTACCACTTGGCCTCGATCCTGGCCGGGTCGGTGCCGAGCTTGTACGTCGAGTCGTACTTGGCGACCCACGCCATGAAGGCGCGGTGCCGGTCGTTGAAGGCGTAGTCCTGGTCGAGGTTGTTCTCGTACCAGACGCCCGTGGGGTCGACGACCGAGTCCAGGACCAGACGCCGTACGCGCTCCGGGTAGAGCTTGCCGTAGACCGCGCCGAGATAGGTGCCGTACGAGTAGCCGAAGTAGTTGATCTGCTTGGCGCCCAAGGCCCGTCGGATCGCGTCCATGTCCTGCACGGCGCTGACCGTGTTGATGTAAGGCAGCACATCCGCGTACTTCTGGCCGCAGGCCTTCGCGAAGGACTTGGCGCGGACGAGGTTGGCCTTCTCGATCGCCGGTGTGCTGGGCACGGAGTCCGGTCGCACCGGGTTGAAGTAGCCGGGCGAGCAGTCGAGAGCGGGCTTGCTCGCGCCCACCCCGCGCGGGTCGAAGCCTATGACGTCGTACTGGGCCGCGACCGCCTTGGGCAGTGCGGAGGCGACGAATCCGGCGAGCGTCAGGCCGCTGCCGCCGGGGCCGCCGGGGTTCACCAGCAGCGGGCCCTGGTACTTCTTCGCGGTGTGCGGGACGCGGGACAGGGCGAGGGTGATCTGCCGCCCGTGCGGGTTCGCATGGTCGAGCGGCACCTTGAGGGACGCGCACTGGAGCGTCGGATAGTCGGTGGTGCCGCATTTCTTCCAGCTGAGTTTCGCGGCGGCGGTGTCCGCGGTCCGCGGGGCGCTCGCGTCGGCGGGGACGGCCGTGACGGTCCCGGCCAGCACGACGGCTGCGCCGCACAGCACGGCTGCGCGTTTTCTCATGGAGTCCTCCCAGGACGGAGGGGTTTCGGACCGCGAGGGTCACGGTCCACGCCGCATCGTCCCGGAAAGCACCCCCGGAAGAACGCGTTCTGGCAAGACTTGACCCAATCGGGTCGCGAGATGCGCCAGAACGCTCCTAAATCAGCGAAAGTTGGGTCGGTTCGGACAGATCCGGTCCTACGGGCTCAGGTTCCCGGATCCGTCGCGGCATGCCCCCGTCCGCGGGGCCGATGCCGTACTCCTGGGCCAGTTCATGGACCTGACGGGTGATCCGGCGCTGGTACCACTTCGGCGCATAGGCACCGGCCGCGTACAGCCGCTCGTAACGACGCACCAGATACGGGTGGTGCTGGCCCAGCCAGGCCATGAACCACTCGCGTGCGCCGGGGCGCAGATGCAGCACCAGCGGCGTGACCGAGGTGGCCCCGGCAGCCGCGATCGCCCGCACGGTCGCCCGGAGTCGGTCCGGATGATCACTCAGGAACGGAAGCACCGGCGCCATCAGGACCCCGCACCCGATGCCGTGCTCGCTCAGGGTCCGTACGACGTCCAGCCGGCGCTCCGGCGCGGGCGTGCCCGGCTCGACGGTGCGCCACAGCTCGGGGTCGGTGAAGCCGACCGAGACGGAGATGCCGACGTCCGTCACCCGGGACGCCTGCTTGAGCAGTTCGAGGTCGCGCAGGATCAGCGTGCCCTTGGTGAGGATCGAGAAGGGGTTCGCGTGGTCGCGCAGGGCGGTGAGGATGCCCGGCATCAGGCCGTACCGTCCCTCGGCCCGCTGATAGCAGTCGACGTTCGTGCCCATCGCGATGTGCTCGCCCTGCCAGCGGCGTGAGCCGAGCTGACGGCGCAGCAGCTCCGGGGCGTTCACCTTGACCACGATCTGGGAGTCGAAGTCGATCCCGGTGTCGAGGTCGAGATAGGTGTGCGTCTTGCGGGCGAAGCAGTACACGCACGCGTGCGTGCAGCCCCGATAGGGGTTGACCGTCCAGTCGAAGGACATGCGGGAGACCCCCGGCACCCGGTTGATGATCGAGCGGGCCCGCACCTCGTGGAAGGTGATTCCGCGGAACTCGGGCGTGTCGAAGGTGCGGGTGACCACAGAGTCCGCGCCGAACAGTGCGGCGTCGGTCTGGCTGCCGCCGGACTTCACTGTGAGGTTCTCCCAGCGCATGACGCCTCCTCGGTAGCGGTGCGCCCCGATTGAAACACGTGTTCGAATTATCGGGCAAGGGCAGTTTCTGATCGCTTCGGACGCCCGGGGGCACCCCGATTTGGGCCGCCGGGGAGCGGGGTGGTTGGCTTGCCCCCGCCCCCGAAAAACCAGGTCCTGGAGGAAGTCAATGGCGCAGGTCGAGGCCACTACGGAGCGGGTCGTCGCGGCGGACGCGGAGAAGGTGTTCGACGCCCTCGCCGACTACAGCAACACCCGCGCGAAGCTGCTGCCCGAGCACTTCAGCGAGTACGAGGTGCGCGAGGGCGGCGACGGCGAGGGCACCCTCGTGCACTGGAAGCTCCAGGCCACCAGCAAGCGGGTGCGTGACTGCCTCCTGGAGGTCAGCGAGCCCACCGACGGCGAGCTCGTCGAGAAGGACCGCAACTCCACGATGGTCACCACCTGGCGGGTCACCCCGGCCGGCGAGGGCAACTCCCGGGTCGTCGTGCACACCACCTGGAAGGGCGCCGGCGGTATCGGCGGCTTCTTCGAGAAGACCTTCGCGCCCAAGGGCCTCGGTCGGATCTACGACGCGGTGCTCGCCAAGCTCGCCACCGAGGTCGAGAAGTAACCGAAGGTCGAGAAGTAGCTCAAGGCGCAGGTTTCTCAAGGCCGTTGACGTCTCACCGGTTCGAGTGGAACTCCTGGCCGACCGGCATGATGCCGTAACTCGTCGCGCTTGCTCGTAGTTGTCGCTTTTACGCGGGAATTGTGCGGCAGCGCGACGAGGGGAGCGGTACGTGGGCGGGACGACTCCGGTGCAGGACGAACCGGCCCTGGCACCCCCGCAGACCCCCGCACCGCCACCGCCCCAGCCGGTCGAACTCAGCCCCCGCCGCGTGCGGTTGGTCTTCCTCGGTCTGATGCTGGCCCTGCTGCTGGCCGCCCTGGAGCAGATGATCGTCGCCACCGCGCTCCCGAAGATCGTCGGTGAGCTGCACGGCCTGGACAAGATGTCCTGGGCGATCACCGCCTATCTGCTCACCTCCACCATCGGACTGCCGATCTACGGCAAGCTCGGCGACCTCCTCGGCCGCAAGAGCGTCTTCCAGTTCGCGATCGTCGTCTTCGTCGTCGGCTCCGCGCTCGCGGGCCGGGCCCAGACCATGGACCAGCTGATCGCCTACCGCGCCGTCCAGGGCGTCGGCGCGGGCGGGCTCTTGATCGGCGTCCAGGCGATCATCGCCGACATCGTGCCGCCCCGGCAGCGCGGCCGGTTCATGGGCCTGATCGGCGCCGCGTTCGGCCTCGCCTCCGTCGCCGGGCCGCTGCTGGGCGGCTACTTCACCGACCATCTCTCCTGGCGCTGGTGCTTCTACATCAACGTGCCCTTCGGACTGGTCACGCTGGCCGTCGTCGCCGTCGTACTGAAACTGCCGAAGCCCCAGGCCAAGCCCCGGCTCGACATCCTCGGCTCGCTGCTGCTCGCCGCCGCCTCCACCTGCCTTGTGCTGCTGACCAGTTGGGGCGGCACCGAGTACGCCTGGAGCTCCCGGGTCATCCTCGGCCTGGGCGCGGGCGCCGCGGTCGCCTCCCTGCTCTTCCTGGTCGCCGAGCATTTCGCGCCCGAACCCCTCATCCCGCTGCGGCTGTTCATGGACTCCGTCTTCAACATCACCGGCCTGGTGGGGCTCGTGGTCGGAGTCGCGCTGTTCGGCGCGGCCAGCTATCTGCCGACCTTCCTGCAGATGGTGGACGGGGCGAGTGCCACCGAGTCCGGGCTGCTGATGCTGCCCATGATGGGCGGCATCGTCATCGCCTCGATCGTCTCCGGACAACTCATCAGCCACACCGGCCGCTACAAGATTCACCCGATCCTCGGCGGCGCCCTCTCCGTCGTCGGCATGTGGCTGCTGTCCCGGCTCGACATCGACACACCCCGACTGCACTACAGCATCTGGATGGCCGTCCTCGGCGCCGGCATCGGCATGGTGATGCCCGTGCTGATCCTCGCCGTGCAGAACTCCGTGGGCCCCGCCGATCTCGGCACCGCCACCAGCGCCAACAACTACTTCCGGCAGATCGGCGGCAGCGTCGGCGCCGCTGTCTTCGGCACCCTCTTCGCGGACCGGCTCACCGACGCCCTCGCCGACCGCCTCCCCGCATCCGCGGGCGCCGGGCTGCCCGACCCCGAGTCGATCACCCCGCAGCTCGTCCACGCGCTGCCGCCGGAGTTACGCGACGCGTACATCCGGGCCTACGCCGACGCCATGCCGCGGATCTTCCTCTATCTGGTGCCGGTGCTCGTCCTCGGCCTCCTGATCGCCTTCTTCCTCAAGGAGAAACCTCTGGTGTCCCACAACGCCCCCGAGACGGAAGCCCCGTACGTGCACGCCCCCATCCCGCAGGCCCGATCCCCGTACGCCGCCGGAATCCCCGTCTGCGGCACGGTGCAGCACCCCGACGGGACCGTCGTCCCGCGCGCGGCGCTCACGCTCATCGATGTCGGCGGACAGCAGATCGGGCGGGGCGCGAGCGGTGAGGACGGGCGGTACGCGCTGTCCACGCCCGGGTCGGGATCGTACGTCCTGATCGCGGCGGCGGGCGGGCATCAGCCGCAGGCCGTCTCCGTGACCGTCGGCGAACGCCCCGTCGACCTGGACGTCGTCCTCGGCGGCGCAGGACGGCTCGCCGGGAGCGTGCTCACCGCCGACGGCACGCCGGTGCGGGAGGCCACCGTCACGCTGACCAACGTGCACGGCGAGGTGGTGGCCAGCAGCCGCAGCGGACGCGAGGGCGGGTACGTCATCGGCGAACTGGTCGCCGGGGAGTACACCCTCGCCGCCAGCGCCCCCGCCTTCCGGCCCACCGCGCTGCCCGTCACCGTCCAGGCCGCCCGCGAGACCCGCCAGGACATCGAACTCGCCGGCGGTGCGGTGCTGCGGGGCACCGTGCGCGCGAGCGGCGGGCGTCCCGTCGACGACGCGCGCGTGACGCTGCTCGACGCGGCGGGCAACGTCGTGGACACGCTGACGACCGGAACGGACGGAACGTTCCGGTTCGTTGACCTGTCGAGCGGCGAGTACACCGTCATCGCCGCCGGTTATCCGCCCGTGGCCACCGTGCTCCAAGTGGCGGGCGGGGGACGGACGGAGCGGGACCTCCAGCTGGGTCACGAGGACTGAAACGTCCCACGGGCGCGGGCCCGTGCGCCGGGGCGCTCCGGTTTCGTCAATTCCCGTATTGCCGCACATCGTGAGCGGTCACCGCCGTACCGTGGTGACGGCGGCACAGATCTTGCGGAGCCGTGGGGAGAGAGGGCCGGGGACATGGACCGTGGCACCGAGAGGGACGTACCTCCCAGCCGCGGAGCTGGGGACGGCGCGGTGGAGCCCGCCGCTGCCGGACGTATCCCCCTGGCCGTGGTCGTCGTGGACCGCGACGGTCTGGTGTCGCACTGGAGCACCGGCGCGCGGCGGCTGTTCGGCGCCGCCAAGGAGGACGCGATCGGCCGTCCCGCGCTCGACCTGCTCCCCGTCTCCGGCGCCCTCCCAGAGGACGACGACGTCACCCTGTACGGGACCTATGCGGCGGCCTACGACGGACTCGGACCCGATCTCGAATCCTCCCTCGGCGGGCGGCTGTCCTACCCCGCCGCGGGCCGCGCCCGTCTCGCGGTGACCGCGGACGAGCGGGCGGACGTCCTGTGGTGGGCGTACCCCCTGGTGGGCCCGGGACGGGAGAAGCTGCTGGTGCTGGCGGCCGACGCGGCGGGCCTGCGCTACGACGACGAGGACGCGGTCTTCGAGCGGATCGCCCCCGGCTTCGCCCTGCACACCGACTTCCCCGGCGCCGAGGAACTCGCCCGCCGGCTCCCCGAGATCCTGCCCAGCATGAGCGTCGGCGAGGGCGCCCGGATCGTCGCGCAGGTCCTCGAACTGGGCTATCCCGTCCTGGAGTTCAGCCAGAACGACCGGGTGCCCGTCACCCCCGACTGGGGTGTGCCCCGGCGGGCCGAACGCAAGGCGCGTCGCGAGCGGGCGGCGCGGGCGCGGGCCGAAGGTCTGCCGGTGCCGCAGGAGTTCGCCGACGAGGGCGAGGACCTCGAGTACACCGCCGTACGCGAGCGGCTGGAGTTCCTCAACGAGGTCAGCGGCCGCATCGGCACCTCGCTCGACCTGGCGAAGACCATCGTCGAGGTCAGCCGGGCCGTGGTGCCCCGCTTCACCGACGTCGCCGGCACCTACCTGCGGGAACAGGTCGTCGCAGGCGAGGGGTTCCCGGACGGCGTGCCCGACACGACGACCATGTGGCACCGGGTCGCTCTGGAACACACCGACGAACCCGGCCGCTGGGACGACGTCGTGCCGGTCGGCGAGGCCATGCCGTTCCCGGCGCACACGCCGTTCTTCCAGTGCATGACCAGCGGTGAGCCCGTCCTCGTGCCGCGCATCAGCGAGCAGATGGGGCACGCCATCGCCTCGCAGTTCGAAAAGCGCGACATCAGGCCGCTGATCACGGGCCGCTCCATGCTGGTCGTGCCACTGAAGGCTCGCAATGTGGTCCTCGGCTTCATGATCCTGCTGCGCCACCCCGAGCGCGTCGAGTTCAACGACATGGACCGGGTCACCGGCGCCGAACTCGCCGCCCGCGCGGGCCTCGTGCTCGACAACGCGCGCATGTACACGTACCAGGAGAGCGTCGCCGAGACCCTCCAGGACAGCATGCTGCCGCACATTCCGCCGCGCATGGCGGGCTGCGACATCGCCACCCGCTATCTGCCGGGCACCCTGCTCGGCCGGGTCGGCGGCGACTGGTTCGACTCCGTGAAGCTGCCCGGCGCCCGCACCGCCCTCGTCGTCGGCGACGTCATGGGCCACGGCCTCAACTCGGCCGCGATGATGGGCCAGTTGCGTACGGCCGTCCAGACCATGGCCGCCCTCGACCTGCCACCCGCCCAACTGCTGCGCAACCTCGACGACCTCGCCCAGCGCCTCGGCGACACCTACCTCGCGACCTGTCTGTACGCCGTCTACGACCCGATCGCGAGCGAACTGCACATCGCCAACGCGGGCCACATCCCGCCGGTGCTGGTCCGCGCCGAGGACGGGCACAGCGAACTGCTCGACCTGCCGACCGGTGCGCCGATCGGCGTCGGCGGGGTGCCCTTCGAGGCGGTACGTGTGCGCGTGGAGCCCGGCGACCGGCTGGTGATGTGCACCGACGGCCTGGTCGAGGTGCGCGGCGAGGACATCGGCGTAGGACTCGCGACCCTGTGCGAGTCGGCCGCCCACCCGGCCGCGTCCATGGACGACGCCTGCGACACCATCATCCGCGCCCTCGCGGTGACATTTTCAAAAGCGGGCCGCGGTGGCCGCAAGGACGACGTGGCCCTGCTGATGGCCCGCCTGAACGGCATCGAGCCCGACGACGTGGCCGAATGGCGGCTCCCCCTCGACCCGCTCGAGGTCGGCCGGGCGCGTGCCGCGGTCCGCGAACAGCTCCACGACTGGGGGCTCGCCAAGCTCGCCGACGGCGCGGCGCTGATGGTCAGTGAGCTGGTCACCAATGCCGTACAGCACTCCCACAGCCGCCCCATCGAGCTGCGCCTGGTGCGCGGGGACACCCTGCTGTGCGAGGTGGACGACGACGACCACGAACTGCCGACCCTGCTGAACACGGGCCCCGGCGACGAGTTCGGGCGCGGTCTGCGGGTGGTCAGCACGCTCGCCCGGGAGTGGGGCACGAGTCGGACGAAGGCCGGCAAGACGGTCTGGTTCGAACTGACGTTGCCGCGCGCTCCGCGGGGGACGCGGTAGTTCACCCGCGGGTCGGTGGGGGCTGGTCGCGCAGTTCCCCGCGCCCCTTTGGGGCGTGCGCGAGCGCACGCCCATCGAACGGGCCGTGAAGGTATGCGCCACGCGCTTGATGCCGTGACCAGTGCACGATAGACCGTAGTCGCCCGTCACTCGCGATGGGCGGCCGTCGCACCTGGGGAGTTGGGCATGAGCGTGACGAGTCGGTATCGGGAGGCCTGGGAGGGCTTCTGGCGTGAAGCTCCTGAGGAGCAGGGCGCCGTGTTCTGGGACGCTGAGCCCACGCTGACGGTGGGGGTCCATCTGGCGATCTTCGAGCCGCAGTTGCCCGACCCCAACCTGCCGATGGTGGACCTCGGCTGCGGCAACGGCAGCCAGACCCGCTTCCTCGCCGACCGCTTCCCGCATGTCATCGGCGCCGACCTGTCCGAGGCGGCCCTCGATCACGCTCGCCGCGCCGACCCCGCGGGGCAGGCGACCTACCGGCTGCTGGACGCCTGCGAGAAGACCGAGGCGGAGGCGCTGCACGCGGAACTCGGCGACACCAACGTCTATCTGCGAGGCGTGCTCCACCAGGCCGAACCCGAGGACCGGCAGACGCTCGTCGACGGAATCGCCGCGCTCGTCGGGGAGCGCGGCCGGGCCTTCCTCGTGGAACTCTCCGAGGCCGCCCGGCCCGTCCTGATGGGCCTCGCCCAGAGCCCCGCGGGCCCGCCGCCCAAGCTGGCCCCGGTCTTCCGGCACGGCATCGCGCCCGGCGAGGTCGCCGACGACGCGGTGCCCGTGTATCTGAACGCGGCCGGGCTCACGGTCCTGTCCAGTGGTGAACTGCCGCTGATCACCACGGAGTTCGCCTCCGACGGCACCCGGATCGAACTGCCGTCGAGGTGGCTGCTGGCGGGGCGCACGGCCTGACGGACGGTCAGCCGTCCTGCTCCGCCACGCTGTCAGACCGATGTGGCATGATCCGCTGCCATGTCGTCGATATGCGCACACGTGTGGTGGTCAAAAGCCGGTCGCCGTCTGCTCGTTGTCCCGCTTGCCTTGATCGTGGCAGCGGGCGGCGCCGGTGCCGTCGCGGCACCGGCCCCGCCACCCGCGCCCAAGGCCGCGACGCCTGATCGGCTTCGCTACGACGTGTCCCTGCGCAGTGACGCCGACGGCTCCCACTGGACGGGCCGGCAGCGGGTGTCGTTCCGCAATGCCTCCGATCGACCCCTGCGTGAGGTGTACGTACGCCTGTGGGGCAACGGCGAGGACAAGTGCGGAACGCCGGGCAAGCCGTCCCCCGTGAAGATGTCCAAGGTGCGCGGTGGCACTCCGGGCCGCCTCACCGTGAACTGCACGGCGCTGCGCATCACCCTGCCGAAGCCCCTCGCGCGCGGCGAGCGGACGGCCGTCTCCTTCGACGTGTCCATCACTGTGCCCCAGCGCAACAACCGCTTCGGCCGCGAGGGCGCGTTCCGCTTCCTGGGCAACGCGCTGCCGGTGCTCGCCGTGCATGACGCGAAGGGATGGCACCTCGATCCGTATGTGTCGACCGGCGAGAGCTTCTACACCCTGGCGAGCGACTTCCGGGTGCGCATGGACCACCCGTCGACCCTCAAGGTCCCCGCGACCGGCCGCACGTGGACCCGCCACGGCACGTCCGGGCGCACGGTCACGCACAGCGTCGCGCACCGGGTGCGGGACTTCGCGTGGGCGGCCGGCCCGTTCCGCGTGGCGAGCGAGACCTCGCCCGGTGGTGTTCGCGTGAAGTCTTACTGGGCGCCGAACACGCCCGCGGCGGGAGTGCGCCTCAACCGCAAGGACGGTGTCGCCGCCGTCGACCGGTTCGGCAAGGAGTTCGGCCGTTATCCGTACGGCGAGATCGACTTGGTGATGACCAAGGAGTTCGGCGGCGGTATGGAGTACCCCGGCCTGGTCGTCCTCGGCACCACCGAGGAGGGCGGCGCCGTCGTCCACGAGGTGGCCCACCAGTGGTGGTACGGCATCGTGGGCAACGACGAATACGGCGCCCCCTGGCTGGACGAGAGCTTCGCCCAGTACGCCAACGCACGCTTCTACGGCTGGGACACCCGCGACTGCTGGTCGGACGACGACTGGCCGAGCGACCAGACGGCGCTCACCAACTCGATGGCCTACTGGGCCGAGCACCGGGATGAGTACCACGTCATCTACACGGCCGGCTCCTGCGCCCTGGCGAACCTGGAGCGCACCCTCGGCGCCGACACGATGGCACGACTCCTCAAGCGATACGCCCGCGACCACTGGTACGGCGTCTCCACCACCGCCGACTTCAAGAAGGCCGCACAGTCCGCGACGGACACCGACCTGGACCCCTTCTGGAAGAAGCACCGCATCCGCTGAAACCCCGGTTGTCGCCTCCGGTGCCAGGGCAGCCTCGTAGGAAGTTGCCTCGCCGACGCGTAACGTGAAGCGGTATGAAGATCCTCATCAGCGCCGACATGGAGGGCGCGACGGGCGTCACCTGGCCGGCCGATGTGCTGCCGGGGACGCCGCAGTGGGAGCGGTGCCGGTCGATGTTCACCTCGGATGTGAACGCGGCCGTGCTGGGCTTCTTCGACGGCGGCGCGGACGACGTGCTCATCAACGAAGCGCACTGGACGATGCGCAATCTGCTCCTCGAACGGCTCGACGAGCGGGCGGAGATGCTCACCGGGCGGCACAAGGCTCTCTCCATGGTGGAGGGCGTGCAGCACGGCGACGTGGACGGCATCGCGTTCGTCGGCTATCACGCGGGCGCCGGCATGGAGGGCGTCCTCGCCCACACCTACCTCGCCAACTCCATCACCGGGGTGTGGGTCAACGACGTACGGGCGAGCGAGGGGCTGCTCAATGCGCACGTGGTCGCCGAATATGGGGTGCCCGTCGTCCTCGTCACCGGTGACGACGTCGCCTGCGAGGATGCGCTCGGGTACGCGCCCGAGGCGCTGAAGGTCGCCGTCAAGGACCATGTGTCGCGGTACGCGGCCGTGTGCCGTACGCCGGCCAGGACGGCCTCCGAGATCCGGGCCGCGGCCAAGGAGGCGGTGGGGCTGGCGGTGCGTCAGAAGCCCGTCGTCGGGGGGCCGTTCACCGTCGCCCTGGAGTTCGATGCCGAGCATCTGGCGCTGGCGGCCACCGTCGTGCCGGGTGTGGAGCGGACCGGGGAGCGGAAGGTGGCGTACACCAGCGACACCATGTATGAGGGGATCCGTACCTTCAAGGCGGTCACCACGATCGTCTCGGCCGCCGTGGAGGAGCAGTATGGCTGACCAGCAGGCGCTGGACGAGGTCGTCCGGTTCACGTCCGACCTCATCCGCATCGACACCACCAACCGCGGGGGCGGCGACTGCCAGGAGCGGCCCGCCGCCGAGTACGCGGCGGAGCAGCTGGCCGGGGCCGGCCTGGAGCCGACGCTGCTGGAGCGCACCCGGGGCCGTACGAACGTGGTCGCCCGCATCGAGGGCACGGACCCGTCCGCGGACGCGCTCCTCGTCCACGGTCACCTGGACGTCGTACCCGCCGAAGCCGCCGACTGGAGCGTGCACCCGTTCTCCGGGGAGATCCGCGACGGCGTCGTCTGGGGGCGCGGGGCGGTC
The DNA here is from genome assembly GCF_040656035.1 of Streptomyces sp. NPDC050211. Taxonomy (NCBI): domain Bacteria; kingdom Bacillati; phylum Actinomycetota; class Actinomycetes; order Kitasatosporales; family Streptomycetaceae; genus Streptomyces; species Streptomyces sp. NPDC050211. Next base: position 89,518 of record NZ_JBFALC010000001.1, on the reverse strand, counting down.
GACATGAAGAACATGGACGCGATGATCCTCGCGGTCGTGCGCGCCTGGGCGCGCGAGGGCGTACGGCCCCGGCGGGACCTCGTCATCGCGTTCACCGCCGACGAGGAGGCGAGCGCGGAGGACGGGTCCGGGTTCCTCGCCGACCAGCACCCGGGACTCTTCGAGGGCTGCACCGAGGGCGTCAGCGAGTCGGGGGCGTTCACCTTCCACGACGGCGGCGGGCGTGAGATCTACCCCATCGCCGCAGGTGAGCGCGGTACCGGCTGGCTGAAGCTCACCGCGCGCGGGCGGGCAGGACACGGCTCCAAGGTGAACCGGGAGAACGCGGTGACCCGGCTCGCCGCCGCCATCGCCCGGATCGGCGACCACGAATGGCCGCTCCGGTTGACGCCGACGGTCAGCGCGGCCCTCACCGAACTCGCCGCGCTCTACGGCATCGAGGCCGACCTCGACGACGTGGACGGGCTGCTGCAGAAGCTCGGGCCGGTGGCCAAGCTGGTCGAGTCCACCGTACGCAACAGCGCCAACCCGACGATGCTGGACGCCGGTTACAAGGTCAACGTCATCCCGGGGGAGGCCGTCGCGTACGTCGACGGGCGGTACCTGTTCGGCGCCGAGGACGAGTTCCGCGCGACCCTCGACCGGCTCACCGGGCCGGACGTGGACTGGGAGTTCCACCATCGCGAGGTCGCTCTCCAGGCGCCGGTGGACTCGCCGACGTATGCGCGGATGCGTGGCGCGGTCGAGGAGTTCGCGCCCGAGGGGCACGTGGTGCCGTACTGCATGTCCGGCGGCACCGACGCCAAGCAGTTCTCCCGGCTCGGCATCACCGGCTACGGCTTCACTCCGCTGAAGCTCCCCGAGGGCTTCGACTACCAGGCCCTTTTCCACGGAGTCGACGAGCAGGTCCCGGTCGAGGCGCTGCACTTCGGCGTCCACGTCCTGGACCGCTTCCTGCGGACGGCCTAGCGGTATGGAGCTGGCCTTCGGCTCATGGCCGTCCCCGATCGACGCGGCCCTCGCCGCCGCCCACGACGGGCACCCCGAGTACGTCGGCTTCGTCGGCGATGAAGCGTGGTGGACCGAGCCACGGCCCACCGAGGGCGGCCGGCGCACGCTCGTCAGGCGCCGCGCCGACGGCACCGAGGAGTCGATGCTGCCCGCGCCGTGGAACGTGCGCAGTCGCGTCATCGAGTACGGCGGACAGCCCTGGGCCGGTGTCGCCGGACCCCTCGTCGTGTTCGTCGACTTCGCCGACCAGCGGCTGTACCGGTACGAGCCCGGCAGCGAGCCGCGTCCGCTGACGCCGGCCGGACCGCGCTGGGCCGAGCCGCAGGTGCGCCTCGACGTCGGTGAAGTGTGGTGCGTGATGGAGGAGTTCACCGGCGACGCGCCCACCGACGTACGCCGGGTGCTCGCCGCGGTGCCGCTGGACGGCTCGGCCGCCGAGAACCGGGACGCCGTACGTGAACTGACCGACGACCGGCACCGGTTCGTGACCGGACCGCGGATCTCGCCCGACGGGCGGCGTGCGGCCTGGCTCGCCTGGGACCATCCCCGGATGCCGTGGGACGGCACGGAACTCGTCGTCGCCGAGGTGGACGGTGTCTTCCGTGCGGCGCGCACGGTCGCCGGCGGCCCCGGGGAGTCCATCGCGCAGGTGGACTGGGCGCCCGACGGCTCCCTGCTGTACGCGAGCGACCGCTCCGGCTGGTGGAACCTCTACCGCGGCGGCCGGCCGCTCTGCCCGCGTGAGGAGGAGTTCGGCGGTCCGCTGTGGAAGCTCGGCCACCGCTGGTTCGCCCCGCTGGACAGCGGACTGATCGCCGTCGTGCACGGCCGCGGCGCCACCACGCTCGGCATCCTCGACCCGGAGACCGGCGAGGTCGTCGACGCGGCGGGTCCCTGGACCGAGTTCGCGCCCACGCTCGCGGCGCACGGCGAGCGGATCGTCGCCGTCGGGGCGAGCCCGCGCACCGCGTACGAGGTGGTGGAACTGGACGCCCGTACCGGCAGCGCCCGCGTGATCGGTGCCGCGCACAAGGACACGGTCGACCCCGCCTACTACCCCGAACCGCACATCCGCACCTTCAGCGGCCCGGCCGGACGCGAGATCCACGCGCACATCTACCCGCCCCATCACCCCGCCTGCGTCGCACCCGGCGACGAGCTGCCGCCGTATGTCGTCTGGGCGCACGGCGGGCCCACCAGCAGGGCACCGCTCGTGCTCGACCTGGCGATCGCCTACTTCACCTCGCGGGGCATCGGAGTGGCCGAGGTCAACTACGGCGGCTCGACCGGATACGGACGGGCCTACCGGAACCGGCTGCGTGAGCAGTGGGGTGTGGTCGACGTCGAGGACTGCGCGGCCGTCGCGCTGGCCCTCGCCGACGAGGGCACCGCGGACCGGGACCGGCTCGCCGTCCGGGGCGGCAGCGCGGGCGGCTGGACGGCGGCCGCGTCGCTGGCCACGACCGATGTCTACGCCTGCGGCACGATCATCTACCCGATCCTCGACCTGACCGGCTGGGGATCGGGGGAGACCCACGACTTCGAGTCCCAGTACCTGGAGTCGCTGGTCGGCCCGCTCGCCGAGGTGCCCGCGCGGTACGTGGAGCGCTCGCCCGCCGAGCACGCCGACCGGATCACCGCGCCCTTCCTGCTGTTGCAGGGCCTGGACGACGTGATCTGCCCGCCCGCGCAGTGCGAACGCTTCCTGGCCCGCATGGAGGGCCGACGCGTGCCGCACGCGTACATCACCTTCGAGGGAGAGGGACACGGATTCCGCCGGGCCGACACCATGATCCGCGCCCTGGAGGCCGAACTCTCCCTGTACGCACAGGGCTTCGGCCTGCACCCGCCCGGCATCGACACCCTGGAGCTGACCAAGTGAAGCAGCTGGTACGTCCGCCCCGGCTGGCCCCCGGCGCCCGCGTGGCCGTCGTCGCGCCCAGCGGACCCGTGGCCGAGGAACGACTGCAGGCCGGACTCGACCTGTTGCGCGGCTGGGACCTCGAACCGGTCGTCGCACCCCATGTCCTCGGCCGGCACGGCGAGTTGGACTACCTCGCGGGCACCGACACGGACCGGGCCGCCGATCTGCAGAACGCCTGGTGCGATCCGTCCGTCGACGCCGTGCTGTGTGCCCGCGGCGGCTACGGCGCGCTGCGGATGGTCGATCTGCTGGACTGGGACGCGATGCGCGCGGCCGGGCCGAAGGTGTTCGTGGGCTTCAGCGACATCACCGCGTTGCACGAGGCGTTCGCCACGCGGCTGGGGCTGGTCACGCTGTACGGGCCGACGGCCGCGGGCGCCGACTTCACCAAGAACGCCGCCGCCCAGGAGCACTTGAGGGCGACCCTCTTCGCCCCCGAGTCGGTCCGCACCATCGAGTCACGGGGCAGCGCTCTGGTCCCCGGGCGGGCCAGGGGCGTCACCTACGGGGGCTGCCTCTGCCTCCTCGTGTCCGACCTCGGCTCACCCCACGCCCGCACCGATGCCCGTGGCGGACTGCTGATGATCGAGGACGTCGGCGAACAGCCGTACCGGATCGACCGGATGCTGACCCAACTCCTGCGCGCGGAGCGGCTCGACGGCGTCACCGGGATCGCACTCGGCTCGTGGAGCGAATGCGGTGCCTACGACGCACTGCGCGCCGTGTTCGCCGACCGGCTCGGCGGACTGGGCATCCCGGTGATGGAGGAGTTCGGGTTCGGCCACTGTGACGGGGCGTTGACGATCCCCTTCGGGCTGGAGGCCGAACTCGACGCCGATACCGGCACGTTGACGCTCGACGAACCCGCGCTGCGCTGAGCGAGCCCTACTGAATCTCCGTCAAAACCACTCGTCACGGCGATTGACCTGCGCCTGACACGTGTCACACCATGATTACCGGCCAGTACTTACTGGTCGGTATCCCGGGTTGTCCTCAGTGTGGAGGTCTACGTGTCCCGACGTGTGCCCAGATCCCGCGTCCCGCTCGTCCTCGCTCTCGGCGCCGCCCTCACCACACCCCTCGCACTCACCTCGCCCGCCAGCGCGACCGGCCAGTACACCGTCACCGCACTGAAGTTCACCGTCCAGGCCGGGGACCGCACCTGCACCGTCGACGCCGACCTCTACCGGCCCGCCGGCGTGGACGCCGCCCACCCCGCACCCGCCGTGCTCGCCACCAACGGCTTCGGCGGCAGCAAGAACGACGGCTCGACCGACGCCATCGGCAAGGCCTTCGCCGGGCGCGGCTATGTCTCCCTCGTCTACTCGGGGCTCGGCTTCGGACGGAGCGGCTGTCTCATCTCGCTGGACGACCCGGCCATCGACGGCGAGGCGGCCTCGCAGCTCGTCGACTTCCTGGCCGGGAAGCGGGCCGCCGACGACGGCACGAACGCCGACTTCGTCACCCAGGACGGCCCCGGCGATCCCCGGGTCGGCATGATCGGTGGCTCCTACGGCGGCGCCATCCAGGTGGCGACGGCCGCCAGGGACCACCGGGTCGACGCGCTCGTCCCGATGATCACCTGGAACAACCTCGCCTACTCCCTCGACCCGAACAACGCCGTCGGCGCCGGCAGCGTCCCCGGCGTCTTCAAATGGCAGTGGACCAACGGCTTCTACCTCATAGGAGAGGGCCAGCCCCTGCTGGAACCCAGCCTCGACCCGTCCCGGATCAACTCCCTCGCCTGTCTGCACTTCGTCACCAAGGCCTGCGACACCGTCCGCACCCTCAACTCCGGCAGCTATCCGGCCGACAAGACCGCCGACATGCTCGCCTACGCGCACAGCGTGTCCCCGGTGTCGTACCTCAGCCGCGTCAAGGCGCCCACGCTGCTGGTCCAGGGGCAGGCCGACAGCCTGTTCAACCTCAACGAGGCGACGGCGACGTACCAGACGCTCAAGGCGCAGGGCACCCCCACCAAGATGATCTGGCAGTCCTGGGGGCACAGCGGCGGCCTCACCGACCCCGCGTCCGGCGAACTCAACCTGAGTCAGGGCAACCTGGACTCCTCCTACGTCGGCAAGCGCATCCTCGCCTGGTTCGACCGCTACCTCCACAAGCAGCGCATCGTCGACACGGGCCCGGGCTTCGCCTACTACCGCGACTGGATCACCGACCCCGGCCGCACCTACGCCACGGCTGCCCAACCACCCGCGCTCAGCCGGAAGATGTACCTCTCCGGCGACGGCAAGCTCGTCGACAACCGCAAGAAGGTGGCGCGCGGCAGCCGTACGTACACCAACTGGCTGATCTCCACGAGCCATTCGGAGAGCTCGCTGACCGGGATCATCGGACTGCCCGACCCGGCGCCGTACGACACACCGGGCACCTACCTGGGATGGACCAGCGAGCCGCTGGCGCGCACGGTCGATGTCGTGGGCGCCCCGAGGGCCACGCTCAAGGTGGTCTCCCCGAAGGCCGAGCGGACGCAGGATTCGGGCAACGCCGCCGACAAACTCGTCCTGTTCGCCAAGCTGTACGACATCGCGCCCGACGGCACCAAGACGCTGGTGCACCGGCTGGTCGCGCCGGTCCGCGTCCCCGACGTCACCAAGAGTTTCACGGTGACGCTGCCGGGGATCGTGCACCGGTACGAGAAGGGGCACCGGCTGCGGTTCGTGATCGCGGCGAGCGACGACGCGTACTTCGGGAACCGGGGGATCAAGCCGGTGACCGTGGTCAGCGCGCCTCAGGACACGGGGGTGCTGGAGCTGCCGGTCGCGGGCGGCTGAGACGATCCGGCCGTGGGTCGGACGCGGGTTCGTCCAGGCGGTGGAGTCTGCCTCGCATCTCCTCGGCGTCCGGGTGGTCGAATTCCTCGAGGATCGTCAGTGCCTGCTTCCAGCTCGTGCGGGCCATGTCCGGCTTGCCGACGGCCAGGTGGACGTCGCCGAGGTTGCCGAGGGTGTGGGCCTGTCCCCACCGGTTGCCGATCTTCGTATGCATGTCGAGCGCCTCGTGGTAGGACGCGACCGCGTCGTCGAGGCGCCCGAGTCGGTGGTGGGCGGTGCCGAGGACGTCGAGGGCGGTACCTTCGCCCCAGCGGTCGCCTTCGGCGCGCAAGGTGGGCAGCGCCCGCTCCAGGACACCGATGGCCTCGTCGAACCGCCCCATTTGTTGGTAGGCGTCACCCAGATTGGCAAGAATATTTCCCTCGCGGCCAAAGGGGTTGCCGAGAGCCCGGTAGACGACCAACCCTCGGCGGCAGTACTCGACGCCCTTGTCCGGTCGGCCGATCCGGCGATAGACGTAGCCCAGGTTGACCAGGGCCAGGCACCTGCCGTACGCGTCCCCGAGTTCCCGGCAGAGGACCATCGACTGCCGGAAGTGGTCGATGGCCTCGTCATACCGTTGGATCTGCGTCAGGGCGCAGGCCACGTCGATGAGGCTCCATGCTTCGCCCGTGCGGTCGTGGGCGGCGCGGGCGGCGCCGAGACCGGTTCGGGTGATGTCGAACCAGTCGTGCAGGTGGCCGCGGAGATAGAAGAACCCCCACAGAGCACCTGCCAGTCGCCATGCGATGCCCGGCCGACCGACGGCGACGGCCTGGTGCACCGCGGCGACGAGGTTGGGACGTTCCCTCTCGCACCACTCCAGCGCCTGGTCGTAGGCGCTGAAGACGAGGGGATGGCAGGAGACGGGTAACGGGTCGAGGGGAACCCGCCGGCGATGCGGGGTGAGGAACGGATAGGCGGCGTCGGCAGTGTGCAGGTACCAGGAGAGGAGCCGCTCGACGGCGCGGTCCCGCTCCGGCGGTGTCTCCTCGGCGAGGGCGCGTTCGGTGGCGTAGACCCGCAGCAGGTCGTGCCAGGTGTACCGGCCGGGCAGGTGCTCGGTGAGCAGGTGGGCGCGGGTGAGCTCGACCAGCAGGCCGCAGGTCTCCCGGAGTGGGGTCCCGGCGAGGGCGGCCGCCGCAGGTGCGGAGATGTCGGGCCCGGCATGCAGGCCCAGCAGGCGGAACAGGCGCGCGGCCGGGGCGGACAAGGCGTCGTAGGACCAGGAGAAGACGGCCCGTGCGTCGGTGGTGAGGTCACCGTCGGCGAAGGCGTCGAGACTGCCGTGGCTGTCGCGAAGCTCCGCGGCGACGGCGCTGAGCGGCAGGCCGGGGTGCGTAGCGGCCCGCGCGGTGGCGATGGTCAGAGCCAGCGGGAGCCGGGCGCAGTGGGTGATGATCTCCTGTACGGCGTCCGGTTCGGCCGTCACCCGCTGTGCGCCGAGACGGTGGGCCAGCAACTCGCGGGCCTCGGCCGGGGAGAGCAGATCCAGGGCGATGGGGTGGGCGCCCTCGGCGGCGACCAGGCCCGCGAGCCGGTTGCGGCTGGTCACCATGGCAAGGCAGCCGGGCGAGCCGGGCAGCAGCGGGCGGACCTGGTCGGCATCGCGGGCATTGTCCAGCACCACCAGCACCCGCCGCCCGGCCAGCAGGCTCCGGTACAGGCCCACCCGCGCCTGATGGTCCAACGGGATCTGCTGGGCCGGCACGCCCAGCGCGTCCAGGAAGCCCCGCACTGCCTGATCGGGCGTCACCGTCGCCCCGGACGGGTCGAAGCCGCGCAGGTTCACATGGAGTTGGCCATCCGGGAACCGGTCGGCGACGTGGTGGGCCCAGTGCATCGCCAGTGCCGTCTTGCCCACTCCGGCCGTTCCCGACACGGCCGAGATGACCACCGGTGCCGGGCGCTCCGCGGTGGCGGCCAGGATTCCGTCCAGCTGGGCCAGTTGTTCCTCCCGGCCGGTGAACCCCCGTGCCTCCAACGGCAACTGCGCCGGGACCACCCGACCGGACAGCGGCTCGGCGGACGGCAGCGTACTGCGGGTGGCGGGCGGGTCGGATTCGCCGCGCAGGACGGCCCGGTGCACCTGTTGCACCTCACCGCCCGGGTCCGTCCCCAGCTCCTCGGCCAGCCGCTTCTGCAGGGCGGTGTAGCAGGCCAGGGCCTCCGGGCCACGCCCGGCAGCCTGCAGCGCCCGCATCAGCGCCACGGTGAGCGGCTCGACCAGTGGATGCTCGGCAACCAGAGCAGTCAGCACACCGATCACCCCCGCGTGATTGCCCACCCGGAACTCGGCCTCGGCCCACGCCAGCAGGGCGTCGATCCGCTGCTGACGCCAGCTCTCCCGGGTGCGCTCCACCCACGCACTGGCAAGGCCCGCCAACGGCTCACCGCGCCACAACCCGAGCGCCTCACGCAGCATCCCCACCCGCTCGGCATCCGTGCGGCCCGCGCCGTGGGCCTGCTCGACCAGCCGCCGGAACCGGTGCACGTCGACTTGGCCGGCCGGCACGTCCAGCAGGTACCCGCCCGGACCGCGCCGCAGCTGCGGCCCCGCGGCGGCGCTCGCATCGAGACGTGTGGTCCTGCTTGCCAAGATCCGGCGGATCCGCGCGATGTGCGCGTAGAGCGAGGGGCGCACCTGGGCAGGCGGATCCTCCCCCCACACCCGGTCGATCAGGGTCTCCACCGCCACCCAGCGGCCCGCGTCCACCAGCAACGCCGCCAACACCGTGCGCTGCTTGGCCGGCCCCAGATCCACCACCGCGCCATCCGGGCCCCGTAACTCGACCGGGCCCAGCAGCAGAAACTCCGTCATGCGCATCCCCCGAAGTCACTTGGCACCATCCTCGTGACCAGTCAAGCAAGGTTTTCGCAATGCTTCTGCCTACATGCAGGCCACACCATTGCCGCAGTCCATAACCTCATGGGAAGGAAGCGATCCATGAAGACCAAGCGAGGACTGGCCGGGATAGTGACAGCCGTGCTCATGGGCGCGTCAGCCAGTACGTCGCACGGCTGGCGTGCGACGCCGCCAACAGCTGATTGCTGCGCCCCGCCGCGCCGATGCGCTGTCCGAAAGGGCGGCCCATCGGCCGACGGTTGAGGGCTACGAGGCTTCCATGCCCCAACACCGAGCCTCACGAGCAACTGGCCATCGCTGACTTTGCGGCAACCCGTGTTGCGAACGCAGCGCTCAGCCGAACAGCCGGCTGAGCAGGCCTCCGCCTGTGTCTTGGTCAGCACTCTCCGCGGCCGGAATCTCGCGTTGGTCGGAAACGCCCCCGATTCGATTCACGCCGTGCTCAGGCAACGAGCTCGGCATTTCATGTCCGGCATGCTCTGGCTGGTCATTCCCGGAAGCGGATTGAACGATGCTGCCGCTGTTGTCTTCGTCCTCGGCGGTGGCTGGGCCAATGCCGCCGAGGACTGCTGCGGCAGCCATGGCGGTTACGGTCAGGAGCTTGCGGATGCGCATGGGGGGCGTTCTCCGTTCGAGTGCGGAACATTGGACAGCCCCATATCATCATCAATTGTGAAATTGAAGCCGAATGCGTCCATCTGTGGGCGAGGCATCCCATAAAGCCCGCTCAGATCGGTCAGCGGCGCACCGGATAGCGCAGGTGAAGCACCCGGTTGCCCTGGATCACCACGTCGGGATCCTCCAACAGGTGCTGCGCGTCGACCGACCCGAAGTAGCGCTTGCCGGACCCGAACACGACGGGTACGACGTCCATACGCACCTCGTCGACCAGGCCCGCGGCAAGCACCTGGCCACCGACATCGCCGGCGGCGACCTCGACGATGCGGTCACCCGCAAGCTCCTGCGCCTTGGCCACGGCTGCCTCGACGTCGTCGACGAAGTGAAACGGCGCCTTGGGGTCCCAGCCCTCGGGCTCCGGCCGGTGCGTCACGACGACCACGTGGTCGACCCCGCCCGGAGGCTTCCCGTCCCAGCCGTCCGTCATGTCGAAGACGTGGCGGCCGACGATGGTCGCCCCGATCTGGTCCCAGTACGGCCGGGTGTAGTCGTAGGACGTCTGCGACACCTTCACCTCGCCGCTCTCGTCCAATGGGACGTCACCGCTGGTCAACCATTCGAACAGCGGTCCGGGCTGGTCGTTCTGGTCCGCGACGAAGCCGTCCACCGACACCGAGGCGTACATGACCACCTTGCCCACGGGGCTCTCCTCTGCTTTGGGGTGCCCCAAGTTAGCGTGTCGTGCGCTGTCGCTCTCGTAAGAAACCAATCGGCCGGCAGCGGTCGGCCAGGCCCGTCATAGGGTGGTGGGATGGCGCACACCGCATCCCGGTATCTCGCCGAAGGCCCTCGTGTGGGCATACGCCACTTCACCTACGACGACGCCGCCGAGTTCGCCGCGCGCGCCCGGGAGAGCAAGGACTTGCACCATCCGTGGCTGTTCCCGCCGGACAGCCCGCAGGCGTACACCGCCTACGCGGGACGACTGATCGAGGATCCGACCAAGGCGGGGTTCCTGGTCTGCGAGAGGGACGGCGGGGCCATCGCCGGATTCATCAACATCAACAACATCGTCCAGGGCGCCTTCCTGAGCGGCGCCCTCGGCTACGGCGCCTTCGCGCACGCGGCCGGGCACGGGCTCATGCGCGAAGGCCTCGACCTCGTCGTCGGCCATGCCTTCGGCCCGATGCGGCTGCACCGGCTCGAGATCAACGTCCAGCCCGCCAACACCGCGTCCATCGCCCTGGCCCGCGCCTGCGGCTTCCGCCGGGAGGGCTACTCGTCGGACTTCCTCTACATCGACGGGGCCTGGCGGGATCACGAGCGCTGGGCCATCACCGCTGAGATGCGGGCTTCCGGTTGACCTTCATGGTGTCCAGGTCGGTGACCGTGGACTGGGCGCTTCGCTGCGCTGCGGTGGCGCGGCCGTACGGGCCGGCCGCGGTGGGATCGCGCCACGCTACTTGCGCATGTGGCGCCCGCGGAGCGTGAGGCGTCAGGCGCGGCGGTCCACGTACTCGTAGATCGCGCCGTCCGGGTGCATCACGATCATGTTGCGGCCCACCGGCGTCGTCACCGGGCCGGCGACGATGTGGGCGCCCAGGTCGGTGAGGACCTTGTGGGCCTCGTCGACGTCGGTGACGGCGATCGTCGCGGCGACCTTGCGCAGTACCTCCAGCTCCGACTCCGGCCCGCTCATCAGCAGGAAACAGCCGACGGCGGCCACCTGGACGCCGCCGCGCTCGAAGCGGAGGGCTCTGCCGCCCGCGAGGCGTTCGTAGAAGGGGACCGCGGTCTCCAGGTCGTCGACGCAGACGCGCAGCGTGGCTCCCAGAATGTCCATGCGCACGAGCCTAGTTGGGACGGCGGGGGCGGGGAGATCGTTTCGCTCGATCTCCCCGCCCCGGCCACCAAGTCAGCCCATGGCCTTGCGTACGGCGTCCCGGGTGCGGTCGACGACGGCCGCGACCGGGCCGACGGCCACGTTCTTCAGGGCGGTGTCGGTGCCCGGGTGCGGGCGGGTCGGGGCGAGGGCCTCGGCCGCCTGCACGGCGCGGGCCAGGGTCTCCAGTCGGCCGCGGTCGGCGGTCCGGTGGAAGTGGGCGAACTCGTACCGCTCCTCGTTCTCGGCGTGCGCCAGCACGTCCTGGCGCAGGGCCGCGAACTGGTCGAGGAACTCCGGCGAGTCCGGGTCCATGTCGTCGAGGCGGGACAGGGCGCGCTTGGCCTGCTCCTCCTCCTCGATACGGTCCTTGACGACGAGTTCGCCGCCGTCGATGTTCTTGCGGGCGTAGGGGTGGACGACCTCTTCCTCGGCGGTCTCGTGCACCGCGAGGAGCCGGACGAGATCATGGAAGCTCTGCTTCCGCTCCTCGCCCTTGCGGGCCGCCACCTCGTCGAACAGTTCCCGGATCCGGGTGTGCTGCCCCTTGAGCAGCTCCACCACGTCGGTACGTTCGGTCATCCTCTTGACGTCCTCCTGCCGGCTTGCGCCTGTGGAAGGGTGCGGGCCGGCCGGGTACCCGGCACCCCGGTGCGTTACGCGCACGGGCCCGCGGGTACCCGGCGGCCATGGACCGCTTGGATCATCTGGAGCACTTGGACAAAGAGCTGGTCGACGAGCTGGCGCAAGTGGCGCGCGAGACCGTACGCGACGAACTGCGTCAGCAGACCCGCAAGCAGCGCCGCACGGCCGTCCTGTACGCCGCGTCCGGCGCCGTCGCCCTGTACGCGGGCGCGGCCCTCGCGCTCGCGCTGGGCCTGGCCCTCGCCATCGGGCTGCCCAACTGGGCCGCCGCGCTGATCACCGCGGTGATCCTGGGCGTCGTGGCCTATGTGCTGCGTGGCTCCGCCCGGCCGTCCGCGACCCGGCCGACGCCGGAGCGCGAGGCCGAACTCGCCGCGGAACGTGAACGCGCCCTCGGCGGCATGCCGCAGGGCACCGCGGGTGCGCCGCCCTATCCGCCGGTACCGCCCGCCACGCCGGGCGCGCTCGGCGGGGCGGCCGGCGCACCGGCGACCGGAGTGCCGGGGGCCGGCATACCGCCCGCCGCGCCGCGCCCCGAGGACATCGACCCCGAGCAGCCGCACCACCGGGCGTGATGCGCGGTGCGTACGCCGTCGCGGATTCCGCTGTCGAAGGGCGGCAGGGCCGTCGTGGTCACCGGGGCCAGCGGCGGCGTGGGCCGGGCCACGGCTCTGGCCTTCGCCGCGCGGGGCGACCGGGTCGCCCTGCTGGCCCGGGGACGCGAGGGCCTGGCCGCGGCGGCCGATGAGGTGCAGCGCGCCGGGGGCCAGGCCCTCGTCGTCCCCGTCGACATGGCCGACCCCAAGGCCGTGGAGGACGCCGCCCAGCAGGTCGCCGACGCCTTCGGGCGCATCGACGTATGGGTCAACAACGCCTTCGCCGGGGTCTTCGCGCCGTTCACGGAGATCACCGCGGACGAGTTCCGTCGGGTGACCGAAGTGACGTATCTGGGCTGTGTGTTCGGCACACGGGCGGCGCTGCGGCACATGCTGCCGCGGAACCGGGGGACCATCGTGCAGGTCGGTTCCGCGCTCGCCTACCGGGGGATTCCGCTGCAGTCCGCGTACTGCGGTGCGAAGCACGCGATTCAGGGGTTCAACGAGTCGCTGCGGTGCGAGCTGCTGCACGAGCGGAGCCGGGTCCGTACGACGATGGTGCAGCTGCCCGCCGTCAACACCCCGCAGTTCGACTGGGTGTTGAGCCGGATGCCGGGGCGGGCGCGGCCCGTGCCGCCCGTGTATCAGCCGGAGGTGGCGGCGCGGGCGATCGTGCATGCGGCGGGGCACGGGCGGCGGCGGGAGTACTGGGTGGGCGGCTCCACGGTGGCGACGCTGGTCGCCAACGCGGTGGCGCCGGGGCTGCTGGACAGGTATCTGGCGCGGAACGGGTTCGAGGCGCAGCGGGACGAGGGTGAGCACCGCGACCCCGGCAACCTGTGGACCCCGGCCGACGGGCCGCACGGGCGGGACTTCGGGGCGCATGGGCGGTTCGACGCGGAGTCCCACGGGGACAGCCCTCAGGAGTGGCTCTCCACGCAGCGCGGCCGTATCGGTACGGCGCTCACCGCGGGCGCCGGGATCCTGGCCGCCCGCAGACTGGCCCGCCTTGTCGCCGTCAGGCGACCCTGAACTCCGCCACCTCGTCCGTCCGCAGCGTCAAGCCGTGGCCCACCCCGCGGAGCGGTCGTACGGAGCCGCCCGTCGGGTCCAGCGCGCCGTCGAAGAACATGTCCTCGATGCGGACGTGGTCGTGGAACCACTCGATGTGGCGGAGGTTGGGGATCGCGGCGGCCACGGCGGCGTGGGCGTGCGGGGCGCAGTGCGTGGAGACCTCCAGACCGTGGGCGTGGGCCAGGGCGGCGGCGCGAAGGAACTCGGTGAGGCCGCCGCAGCGGGTCGCGTCGACCTGGAGGCAGTCGACCGCGCCGGCCGCGATCATGCGGGCGAAGTACGGCAGGTCGTAGCCGTATTCGCCGGCCGTCACGTCACTGACCAGCGCGTCGCGGACCAGGCGCAAGCCGGTCAGGTCGTCGGAGGAGACAGGTTCCTCGAACCAGCCGACGCCGTGCTCGGCGAGCGCGTGGCCGACCCGGATCGCCTGCTTGCGGGTGTAGGCGCCGTTGGCGTCCACGTACAACTCGGCTTCGGGGCCGATCACTTGGCGGGCGGCGTGGACGCGGGCCAGGTCGCGGGTGACCGCCCGGCCCCAGCTCTCACCGATCTTGATCTTGACCCGCGGGATGTGCTGCCCGTGCACCCAGCCGTTCAACTGGGCGGCCAGATGGGTGTCGTGGTACGTCGTGAAGCCGCCGCTGCCGTAGACCGGGACCCGCTCACGGGCGACGCCAAGGAGACGGGCCAGCGGGAGTTCCAGGAGCCGGGCCTTGAGGTCCCACAGGGCGATGTCGACCGCGGAGATCGCGCAGGCGGCGATGCCGGGTCGTCCGGCGTTGCGCACCGAGCGGCACATCGCGGTGTGCACTGCGGGGATGTCCAGGGCGCTGCGGCCCTCGACCAGCGGGGCCAGGTGCTTGCTCAGGAAGTCGCCGACCGCAGCCGGGCCGTAGGTCCAGCCCGTGCCGGTCGCGTCGTCGGTCGTCACCTCGGCGATCACCACGGTCGTCGAGTCCCACGCCAGCGTGCCGTCGGCCTCGGGTCCGTCCGTCGGCACCGTGTACACCGACACCACGGGCAGGTGGAGTTTCATCGCTGACTCGCTCCCGTACCGATCAGTGGCCGGCCTGCTGGAGCTGCGGCAGCACCTTGGTGCGGTAGAAGTCGAAGAAGCCGCGCTGGTCGGGCCCGATCTGGTTGACGTAGATCCGGTCGAAGCCGGCCTCGTCGAACGCGGTGAGCGCGGCGACGTGTTCGTCGACGTCGTCCCCGCACACCGACTGCTCGCTCACCATCTCCTCGGTGATCAGCGGCTCCAGCTGCTCGAAGTGCTTGGGCGAGGGCAGGATCTGGCCCATCTCGCCGGGCAGCAGCTGGTTGGCCCACAGCCGGCGGACGGTGCGTACGGCCTCGTCGCGGTCGGGGCCGTAGCAGACCTTCGTGCCGCCGCTCGCCGGCTTGGTGCCGCCGCCGCCCTTGCGGAAGTTCTCGACGAGTGCCTCGTCCGGCATCATCGTGATGTAGCCGTCGCCCACGCGGGCCGCGAGCGCGGTCGCCGCCGGTCCGAAGCCGGAGATGTCGATCGGTATGGGCTCGTCGGGGACGGTGTAGAGGCGGGCGTTCTCGACCTTGTAATGGGTGCCGTAGTGGCTGACCTCCTCGCCCGTGAACAGCCGGCGCATCACCTGGATCGCCTCCTCCAGCATCTCCATCCGGACACTGGCCGGCGGCCAGGTGTGGCCGAGGATGTGCTCGTTCAGGGCCTCACCGGTGCCGACGCCGAGCCGGAAGCGGCCGTTCGTCATCACCGCACTGGTCGCCGCGGCCTGGGCCACCACCGCCGGGTGGATCCGCACGGTCGGGCAGGTGACGGCCGTCTCGACCGGCAGCGACACGGCCTCGGAGATCGCGCCGATCACCGACCAGACGAACGGGCTCTGGCCCTGGGCGTCGTTCCACGGGTGGTAGTGGTCCGAGATCCACAGCGACTGGAATCCGGCCTGCTCCGCCATCCTCGCCTGCTCGACGAGATCTGCGGGACCGAACTCCTCGGATGCGAGGAAGTAGCCGTACTCGGGCATGGGGGGACACCTCCGGGGCGGGGGCGGGCCTGGTCACCCGCCGGGTATCCCTGGCCATGGGGGCGAAACGCCCGCGCGGGCCGCGTTTGGGGCCACTGACCAGGGGGACGCGGAAAACCTCGTACGAGCGAAAGCGCCGGAGGCGAACCGTGAGTCGACCCCGCATCGTGATCGTCGGTGCCGGTTTCGCCGGGTATCAGGCGGCCCGCACGCTGTCCCGGCTGACCCGGCACCGCGCCGAGATCACCCTGCTGAACCCGACCGACTACTTCCTGTATCTGCCCCTGCTGCCCCAGGTCGCCGCCGGCATCCTGGAGCCGCGCCGGGTCACCGTCTCCCTCTCGGGCACCCTGCCCCGGGTGCGGCTGGTGCTCGGCGAGGCGGACGGCGTCGACCTGGACGCGCGCACCGTGCACTACTCCGACCCCGAGGGCGGCGCCGGCACGCTGTCGTACGACCGGCTGGTGCTGGCCGTCGGCAGCGTCAACAAGCTGCTGCCGATCCCCGGTGTCGCCGAGCACGCGCACGGCTTCCGCGGGCTGCCCGAGGCGCTGTATCTGCGTGACCACGTGACCCGGCAGGTGGAGCTCGCGGCCGGCGCGGACGACCCCAAGAGCTGCGCCGCCCGGTGCACCTTCGTCGTGGTGGGCGCCGGATACACCGGCACCGAGGTCGCCGCGCAGGGGCAGCGGTACACGGACGCCCAGGTGCGCGGGCATCCGCTGCGGGGCGGAATGCGCCCGCGCTGGCTGCTGCTCGACATCGCGCCGCGCGTCCTGCCCGAGCTGGACGAGCATCTCTCACGCACCGCCGACCGTGTGCTGCGGCGGCGGGGCGTCGACGTCCGCATGGGGACCTCGGTGAAGGAGGCCACGCACGACGGAGTCCTGCTGACCGACGGGGAGTTCGTGGAAACGCGGACGCTGGTGTGGTGCGTGGGCGTGCGTCCCGATCCGCTCGTCGAGGGCATCGGGCAGCCCCTGGAGCGCGGGCGGCTGATCGTCGACCCCTACCTCCAAGTGCCGGGTCGGCCCGAGGTGTTCGCCTGCGGTGACGCGGCCGCCGTGCCCGACCTGAACAAGCCCGGCTCCTTCACGCCGATGACCGCGCAGCACGCCTGGCGGCACGGCAAGGCCGTCGGCCACAACGTCGCGGCCTCCCTCGGCATCGGCGAGCGGCGCGTCTACCGCCACCGTGACCTGGGGTTCGTCGTGGACCTGGGCGGCGCGCAGGCCGCCGCCAACCCCCTCGGCGTGCCGCTGGCCGGCCCGCTCGCCGGGGCGGTCACCCGCGGCTACCACCTCGCGGCGATGCCCGGCAACCGCGTCCGGGTGGCCGCCGACTGGCTGCTCGACGCCGTACTGCCGCGCCAGGCCGTCCAGTTGGGGCTCGTACGGTCCTGGTCGGTGCCCCTGGACACGGCCTCACCGGAACTGGCGCGGGTGCCGGGCGGGGCAGAGCAGCGGGAGAAGCCGCAGACGCCGGAGAAGCCCGGGACGGCGACGGAGGCCCTCGAGGCACCGCACAGCTCCGAGCACCCCGAACCACCCGGCCCCGTCAAGCGTTCCGACGACCCCGCGGAAGGAGCCTCATGAACACCGGTGAACTCCAGGAACTCGCCCAGCAGCTGCGCGTGGACAGCGTCCGCGCCGCTGCCGCCGCGGGCTCCGGGCACCCCACGTCCTCGATGTCCGCCGCGGACCTGATGGCGGTCCTGCTCGCCCACCACTTCCGCTACGACTTCGACCGCCCCGCCCACCCCGCCGCCGATCGCTTCGTGCTCTCCAAGGGACACGCCTCGCCCCTGCTGTACGCCATGTACAAGGCGGCCGGCGCCCTCGACGACGACGCGCTGCTCACCTTCCGCAAGCTGGGCAGCCGGCTCGAAGGACACCCGACGCCCCGGCGGCTGCCGTGGGTCGAGACGGCCACCGGCTCGCTCGGTCAGGGACTGCCCGTCGGCGCCGGCATCGCGCTGGCCGGCAAGCGGCTGGACCGCACCGGATACCGGGTGTGGGTGCTGTGCGGCGACAGCGAGCTGGCCGAGGGGTCCGTGTGGGAGTCCGCCGAACAGGCGGCGTACGAGCATCTGGACAACCTCACCGCGATCGTCGACGTCAACCGGCTGGGCCAGCGCGGGCCGACCCGGCACGGCCACGACCTCGACGCCTACGCCCGCCGCTTCCAGGCCTTCGGCTGGCACACCGTGGAGATCGACGGACACGACGTCGACGCGATCGACCGCGCCTACGGCGAGGCACTGTCGACCGCCGGCCAGCCGACCGTGATCCTCGCCCGCACGCTCAAGGGCAAGGGCGTGGAGGCCGTCCAGGACCGCGAGGGACTGCACGGCAAGCCGCTGCCGGAGGCCGACGAGGCCATCGCCGAACTCGGCGGACGACGCGACCTGCGCGTCCACGTCCAGGAGCCGCCCGCCGCCCGGATGCTGCACTCGGTGGGCACCGGGCAGCTCGAACTGCCGCGGTGGGACAAGGGCGATGAGGTCGCGACCCGGGACGCCTACGGTCAGGCGCTCACCGCGCTCGGCACCGCGCGCGAGGACGTCGTCGCCCTCGACGGCGAGGTCAGCGACTCCACGCGGGCCGAGTTCTTCGCCAAGGAACACCCCGACCGGTTCTTCGAGTGCTACATCGCCGAACAGCAGATGGTCGCCAACGCGGTCGGGTTCGCGGCGCGCGGCTGGGTGCCGTACGCGTCCACGTTCGCCGCGTTCCTCACCCGCGCCTACGACTTCGTCCGCATGGCCTCCGTCAGCGGTGCCGGCATCAACCTCGTCGGCTCGCACGCCGGTGTCGCGATCGGGCAGGACGGGCCCTCGCAGATGGGCCTGGAGGACCTGGCGATGATGCGGGCGGTGCACGACTCGACCGTGCTGTACCCGTGCGACGCCAACCAGGCGGCCCACCTCGTCGCCGCCATGGCGGGCTGCGACGGCATCCGCTATCTGCGCACTTCACGCGGCAAGAGCCCGGTGATCTACGGCCCCGACGAGGAGTTCTCCGTCGGCGGCAGCAAGGTGCTGCGCTCCTCGGACCAGGACCGGATGACGCTCGTCGCGGCCGGCGTCACCGTGCACGAGGCGCTGGCCGCCGCCGACGCGCTGAAGGGCGAGGGCATCGCCGTACGGGTCATCGACCTCTACTCGGTCAAGCCCGCCGACCTGCCCACCCTGCGCAAGGCGGCCGAGGACACCGGCTGTCTGCTCACCGTGGAGGACCACCACGAGGAGGGCGGCATCGGCGACGCCGTCCTCGCCGCGTTCCTCGACGGCCGGCCCGTGCCGCGGCTGGTGCGGCTCGCCGTGCGGTCGATGCCGGGCTCCGCGTCTCCGGAGGAGCAGCTGCACGCCGCGGGCATCGACGCCGAGTCGATCGCGGCGGCGGGGCGGCTGCTGGTGGAGGAGGCGATCGTGCGATGAGCGGCGATGACGTACGGACGGTGCGCGCGGGCCGCCGTACGGTCGAGGTGCACCGCCCCGGCAAGGTGCTCTTCCCCGGCGGCGGGGCCCCGAAGGAGTACACCAAGGGCGATCTTGTCGACTACTACCGGGCCGTCGCCCCGTTCATGCTGCCCCATCTGCGCGGGCGCCCGCTGATGCTCCAGCGGCAGCCGGACGGGCTCGACGGTCCACAGTTCATGCAGAAGAACACCCCGGACCACTACCCGGAGTGGATCACCCGGGTCGAGGTGCCCAAGGAAGGCGGCACCGTCTGCCACACCGTCTGCGACGACACCGCGACCCTGCTGTACCTCGCCGACCAGGCCTGCCTCACCCTGCACCGCTGGCTCTCGCGCACCGACAGCCTCGACCGGCCCGACCGGATGGTCTTCGACCTCGATCCGGCCGAGGACGACTTCGAGACCGTGCGGGAGGCAGCCCGGCTGCTCGGCGGCCTGCTCGACGAACTGAAGCTCCCCTCGGCCCTGATGACCACCGGCTCCCGCGGACTCCATGTGATCGTGCCGCTGAACGGACAGCACGACTTCGACGAGGTACGGGAGTTCGCACGCGACGTCGCCGACACCCTCGCCGGCGCCCACCCCGACCGGCTCACCACCGCCGCCCGCAAGAAGGACCGCGGAGACCGGCTGTACCTGGACGTTCAGCGCAACGCCTACGCCCAGACCGCCGCCGCGCCCTACACGGTCCGCGCCAAGCCCGGCGCCCCCGTCGCCACGCCCCTCACCTGGACCCAGCTGGACGACCCGGACATCGACGCCCGGCACTGGACCATCGCCGACGCCGTCGAGCAGGCCCGCACCGACCCCTGGAGCGGAGCGATGAAGAAGGGCCGCGCCCTGGGACCGGCCCGGCGCAGGCTCGACGCACTGCGGGACTGAAATCGGCGACGCCGTGGGTTTGGCGAACGCGTCTCGGGCCACTCGCCGTGCGAGGCGCCCATGACTAATTCACAGAACGAACCCAAACCATCCAGACGACAGGGCGGGGCGGACGACCGGCCGACCCCGATGGAAGTGCTGCGCCAGGCACGCACCCAGCTCGCCGAACTCACCGGCATGACCGCGGAGACGGTGTCGTCCTTCGAACAGACCGAGGACGGCTGGACGTTGGAGATCGAGGTCCTGGAACTGGCCCGCGTCCCCGACACGATGAGCCTGCTCGCGAGCTACCAGGTCGATCTCGACCCGCACGGACAGCTCACCGGCTACCGGCGCGTTCGCCGTTATGAACGCGGGCGGTCCGACGCACACAGGCCCGGCGGCCGCTAGGCCGCCCGCCCACCACATCCCCAGACAAGGAGGAACGGTCGGCATGACCGTTGTCCCGGCACAGCAAGCCGGCGGCGGAGGCGGCACCAGCGGCCTCTACGACGTCCTGGAACTCGTCCTCGACAGGGGGCTCGTCATCGACGCGTTCGTACGGGTCTCCCTCGTCGGCATCGAGATCCTGAAGATCGACGTCCGCGTCGTCGTCGCCAGCGTCGACACCTATCTGCGCTTCGCCGAGGCGTGCAACCGGCTCGACCTGGAGGCCGGGCCGCGCAAGAGCCCAGGCCTGCCCGACGTCGTCGGCCAGATCACCGAGTCCGGCGCGCGCGGCAAGTCCAAGGGGGCGCTGTCCGGCGCCGCCGAAACCGTCTCCGACGCCTTCAAGTCGGCACGGCAGGAACGCGAGGAAGGAGAGGCAGAGCCCAGGCCGCGCGCCCGCAAGTCGACCGCCGCACGCCGGAAGGAGGAACAGGAGTGAGCACGTACGTGTACGGCATCGCTGCCGCCTCCCATCCGTCGCTGCCCAAGAAGCTGTCCGGCGTCGGCGACCCGCCGCGCCCCGTCCGTGTCCTGACCGCGGGGGACCTCGCGGCCCTCGTCAGCGACGCGCCCGAGGGGTTGCGCCCCAAGCGCCGTGACCTGCTGGCGCATCAGGCCGTGCTCGCCGAGGCCGGCGCCGCCGGGTGTGTGCTGCCCATGCGGTTCGGCAGCGTCGCCCCCGACGACGACACCGTCACCGGCGTGCTCGCCGAGCGCGCCGACCACTACAAGGAGCGGCTGCGGGCGCTGGACGGCAAGGTCGAGTACAACGTCAAGGCGGTGCACGACGAGGAGGCCGTCCTGCACCGGCTGCTCTCCGAGAACCCGGAGATCCGCGCCATGACCGAGGCCAACCGGCAGGCGGGCGGCGGCAGTTACGAACAGCGGCTGCGGCTCGGCGAGTCGGTGGTCGCCGCGGTCAAGGCCCGCGAGGCCGAGGACGCGACCGAGGTGCGCGCCGCCCTGGAACCGGCCGCGGCAGCCGTGAGCGTGGGCCCCGAGTCCACCGGCTGGCTGGCCAATCTGTCGTTCCTGGTGGAGCGGGAGACGGCCGAGACGTTCATGGCCGCCGTGGAGGAGACCCGCAAGGCCTTCCCCCACCTCGAACTCCGTCTCAACGGCCCGCTGCCGCCGTACAGCTTCGTCGAGCCCGGGCCGGCCCAGCCGGCGGGCAGCGTCCTCGGCGCCGACGCCGCCGAGGAGTGAGCCGTGGGACTGATCGGAGAGATCCTGCTGCTGCCGTTCGCCCCGGTGCGCGGCAGCGCGTGGGTCATGAGACAGGTACTGAGCGAGGCGGAGCGGATCTACTACGACCCGGCCGCCGTCCGGGCCGAACTCGCCCGACTCGAAGACCAGTTGGAGGCAGGCGAGATCGACGAGGAGGAGTTCGACCGCCGGGAGGACGAGCTCCTCGACCGGCTGGAGATCGGCCTGCGCGGCAGCGCGGGCACGGGCAACGGGACGGCACGATGAACCGAGTGGGACTGGGCCTCGCGATAGGGGCCGGATACGTCCTCGGACGTACCAAGAAGATGAAACTGGCGTTCGCCGTCGGCACGTTGGTGGCCGGCAAGCGGATGCAACTCGGCCCGCGGGCGCTCGCGGACCTGGTGACCCGGCAACTGGCGGACAACCCGCAGTTCAAGGAGATCGGGGACCAGCTTCGCGAGGACCTGCGAGGCGTCGGCAAGGCGGCATCGGGCGCCATGGTCGAGCGACGGCTCGACGCCATCGCGGACCGGCTGCACGGACGTACCGAACAGGTCCGTGACCAGCTCGCGGGGGTGGTTCCTGAAGCACCCGACCTCGGCTTCGGGAGGAAGGGGGAGGACGAGGAGCGCAGTGGGCCCGATGAGGCCGAAGAGGCGGAGGGCTACGAGGAGTTCGACGACGTAGAGGATGCCGAGGAGTACGACGAAGAAGAGCCGGAGCCGCGGCAGAGCGAAGCGGCGAGGAAGGCTCCGGCCAGGAAGTCCGCCAAGAAGGCGGCCGAGAAGCCGCCCGCGAAGAAGCCGGCGGCCCGGAAGAAGGCCACCACGAAGACCGCGCCGGCCAAGAAGACGACGGCGAAGAAGGCGGCAGCGAAGAAGACCGCGGGCGCCGCGCGGAAGAGCACCACCGGAGCCAGGAGCGCCGCCCGCGGTGCCCGGTCCCGGCTGCCGAAGGGGGGCGGTGAGTGATGACCGAGACCCTCGGCTCCGCCCGCTCCGCCACGCGCGGAGCGACCCCGAGCCCGCTCGGCGACCTCGCCCACAGCGAAGCCGCCGACCGGCTCAAGGCCGAACTGCAGGAGTACCTCGCCGCCCAGGCCCAGCGCCTGCTGGTCGGCCTCGGCCGCAAGCTCGGCGAGACCACCCTCAAGCTGAACGACATCGCCGAGGGCCGCAGCCCCGGCTTCGCCAAGCTCGCCCTGGACGGCGGCCGCAAGCTCGCCGAGGGCAAGGGGCCGCTGCGCAGCGCCCTGGAACTCGGCGCCTCCCGGGCGAAGGACAGCGTCGTCGGCGCCCTGAAGAACCTCGGCGGCGGCAAGGGCAAGCGCAAGGGCGGCGCGGGCAAGAAGCCCACCGTCATCATCGAGTACGTCGACGTCGGCGTACCGTTGCGCACCGCCTACGACCAGTGGACCCGCTACCAGGAGTTCAGCACCTTCGCCAAAGGCGTGAAGAACGCGAGCCGAGCCGGCGACACCCACTCCGACTGGCAGCTCGAGGTCTTCTGGTCCAACCGCAGTTGGAAGGCCCACACGACCGAGCAGATCCCCGACGACCGCATCGCGTGGACGTCGGAGGGCGCGAAGGGCACGACGAAGGGCGTCGTCTCCTTCCACCCTCTCGCAGACACCCTCACCCGGGTCCTGCTGGTGATCGAGTACTACCCCAAGGGCCTGTTCGAGAAGACCGGCAACATCTGGCGTGCCCAGGGCCGCCGGGCCCGCCTCGACCTCAAGAACTACGTCCGCTACATCACCCTCAAGGGAGAGACCGAGGAGGGCTGGCGCGGCGAGATCCGCGACGGCGAGGTCGTCCGCAGCCACGAGGACGCGCTGGCGGAGGAGAACGAGACGGAGGAGAACGACGAGACGGAGGCGTACGAGGACGAGTACGAAGAGGCCGGCGAGGAAGAGGCCGACGAGTACGAGTACGCCGACGGCGGGAGCCGCCGATGACGACGCCCAGCCGGGTTCCCGAGCCCTATGGCTCGAACGGCAGCGCCAACCTCGCCGACATCCTGGAGCGCGTGCTCGACAAGGGTGTCGTGATCGCCGGCGACATCCGGATCAACCTGCTCGACATCGAGCTGCTCACCGTCAAACTGCGGCTGATCGTCGCTTCCGTCGACAAGGCACGGGAGATGGGTATCGACTGGTGGGAGGACGACCCGTCGCTGTCCTCACGTGCCCGGCGCGACGAGCTCGCCCGTGAGAACGCCGAGCTGCGGGAGCGGCTGGCCGTTCTGGAGCCCGGCCGAGGGCAGGAGGAGATCCCATGACCGGCCTGCGTTACGTCTACGCCGTGTGCCGTCCCTTCCGGTCCGCGCTCCAGTCCCAGCTCAAGGGCGTCGCGGGCGAGCCGCCGAAACAGCTGACGCACCACGGCCTGGTCGCCGTCCTCAGCACGGTGCCGGAGCGCGACTTCGCCGAAGAACCGCTCCGCGCCCATCTGGAGGACCTGGACTGGCTCACCGAGACCGCCCGCGCCCACCAGAGCGTGATCGACGCGCTCACCGCGGTCACCACGCCGCTGCCGCTCCGGCTCGCCACCGTCTTCCGGGACGACAGCGGCGTACGGATCATGATGGAGGCACGCGAGGACGAGTTCCGCCGCACCCTGGACCGGCTGGAGGGGCGGGTGGAATGGGGCGTGAAGGTGTACGTCGACGGGGAGCCCGCGGAGACCGGCCCGCCCGCCGGGACGGGGACGGCCGCGTCGGGCCGGGACTATCTGCGGCAACGGCGTTCACGGGTCCGTGCGCACGAGGACAGGTGGCAGCAGGCGGAGAGGTTCGCAAGCAGACTGCACGCGACGCTTTCCGCCCGCGCCGAGGATTCCCGGCTGCACGCCCCGCAGAACAGCTCCCTTTCCGGCGCCTCCGGGCGGAATGTGCTCAACGCCGCCTATCTCGTGCCGCGTGCGCATTCCGAAGGCTTCGTCGAAATCGTGGACAGCACGAAGGACGAGGACACAAAGGGCGAGGAAGCGGGAATTCGCGTCGAACTCACCGGGCCCTGGGCGGCCTATTCCTTCGTCGGGGAGGAGGGCTCGTGACCGTCATCGAACGCCGTGAGGTCGCCCTCGTGGACCTGCTCGACCGGCTGCTGGCCGGCGGCGTCGTCATCACGGGCGACATCACCCTGCGCATCGCGGACGTCGACCTCGTCCGCATCGACCTGAACGCGCTGATCAGCTCCGTGAACGCACAGGTTCCCTCGCCCTTTCAGGACTTTCAGGAGCTGACATGACCCCGCGCAACCGGCTTGACCTGGAGCCCGACACCGTCGAACGCGACCTCGTCAAGCTCGTCCTGACCGTCGTGGAGCTGCTGCGCCAGCTCATGGAGCGACAGGCGCTGCGCCGCTTCGACGAGGGCGATCTGACCGAGGAGCAGGAGGAGCGGATCGGGCTCACGCTGATGCTGCTCGACGACCGGATGACCGAACTCCGTGACCGCTACGGACTGCGGCCCGAGGACCTCAATCTGGACCTCGGGCCGCTCGGACCGCTGCTCCCCAGGGATTGACCGGGGGAGCAGATTCACCACCTGTACCAGCGGCCCCTGCCCCCGGCTGCCGTGGTGCCTCGCATGAAGAATCCCAGCAGCCACAGCACCAGCACCGCCAGCGCGATCCACCACAGCAGCTTTACGGCGAATCCGGCGCCGAAAAGAACCAGCGCCAGAAGTAGTACCAGCAGAATGGGAACCATAATTCGACCTCCTGTCGACCGGGTTTCCAGGAATCCGGATTTCAGGCTTTCCTGCTCAGGCTTTCTTCCGGCAGAGGATCTCCCCGTGCAGCACGCTGAACCAGCCGTCCTCCCGCGTCCCCCAGTCCCGCCAGGCGTCCGCCACCGCTTGTAGCCGCTCGGGGTTCGCGTGACCGCCGGCCGTGGCGCGCTCGGCGTACGCCGACGCCACGGTGCGGTCCGCCCACAGGCCGCTCCACCAGGCCCGCTCGTCCGGCGTCGAGAAGGTCCAGGTGCTGGAGGTGGCGGTGATGTCGGTGAGACCCGCCGCCAGCGCCCAGGACTTCAGCCGGCGTCCCGCGTCCGGCTCGCCGCCGTTGGCGCGGGCCACCCGCCGGTACAGGTCCAGCCAGTCGTCCAGGCCCGATGACGCGGGGTACCAGGTCATCGCCGCGTAGTCCGCGTCGCGGACCGCGATGAACCCGCCCGGCTTCGTCACCCGGGCCATCTCGCGCAGCGCCCGCACCGGATCGCCGACGTGCTGGAGCACCTGGTGGGCGTGGACCACGCAGAACGCGCCGTCCGGGAAGTCGAGGGCGTGGACGTCGGCCACCGTGAAGTCGGTGTTCATCAGGCCCCGCTCGGCGGCGTTGTCCCGGGCCTGGATGAGGATCTCTGCCGCCCGGTCGACGCCGGTGACGTGCCCCTCGGGGACCAGCGCCGCCAGGTCGGCGGTGATGGTGCCCGGGCCGCAGCCGATGTCCAGGATCTTCATCTGCGGTGTGAGTGAACCGAGCAGGTAGGCGGCGGAGTTGGCGGCGGTCCGCCAGGTGTGCGAGCGCAGCACGGACTCGTGGTGGCCGTGGGTGTAGACGGCGGTTTCCCGGGCTTTCCCCTGCGGTTTCGGCATGCCGACACCGTACGTCGGCATGCCGAATGTTGAGACCCGCGTTTTACTATGTGGACAACAATGTCGTGGACTGCCTATACGAACTTCCCGTTCAGCGGGCGGTACACAGTGAGCGCCTCCGGCAGCTTCTCCACCGTCACCTCGCCCGCCACCTCCGTGACTTCACCGTCGTGGGCGAGCAGGGTCCCCGGCGCGACGCCGGCCACCCGCAGCCGGCTGACCTGGACCGCCGCGTGGGCCGGGGAGCGGGTGAGCGGGCCCGCGAAGGCCGCCGCGAGCAGCCGCAACGCCGGTTTGCGGCCGCCGTGCACCACCCGTACGTCGAACCGTCCGTCCGCCAGATCCGCACGCCGGCCCGGCACCAGGCCCAGTCGGTGGTAGGTGCCGTTCCCGACGAACAGCAGCCACAACGGGCGTGCCCGGCCGCCGAGTTCGGCCTCCAGCGGATGGCGGTCGGCGTTCAGCACGCGCAGTGCCGCGAGGACGCCCGCCGGCCAGCCGCCGATCCGGTGCGACCAGCGGTCCCGCTCGCGCACCAGCTCCGGGTAGACGCCCAGGCTGCAGGTGTTGAGGAAGATGCCGTCGCGCTCGCCGCAGACGAACCGGCCCACGTCCACCCGCACGGCCTCGCCGCCGCGGACGGCCCGGCTCAGATCGCGGACGTCCTCCACGCCCAGGTCGTGGGCGAAGTGGTTCAGCGTGCCGCCGGGCAGCACCGCCAGCGGCAGGCCGTGGCGCATCGCGATGCCGGCGGCGGTGTTCACCGTGCCGTCGCCGCCACACACGCCGAGCACCCGGGCGCGGGCGGCCGCCTTCACCAACTCGTCGTGGATGTCCGTCGGTTGGCACTGCACGATCTCCGCCTGCGGCAGCGCCTGGGCCAGCGCGTGCACGCGCTCGGCGGTGCCCGCGGCCGTGTTGGCCACGACGACCAGGCCCGCGCCGTCCGGCAGGGCGGGGACGTCCGCGCGGGGCCGGGCCGGCGTGCCCTGGGGGCGGGTCGGCACCAGGCCCTGTACGGCGTACGCGGCACCCATGCCCAGGGCGGCGCCCGCGAGCACATCGCTCGGGAAGTGGACGCCGGTGTAGACGCGGGAGAGGGCGACCGACCACGCCACCGGTGCCACCGCCGCGCCCCAGGCGGGCGACTCCAGGGCGACGCCGGTCGCGAAGGCGGCGGCGGACGCGGAGTGACCGGACGGGAAAGAGGTGGTGATCGGCTGCCGCTTCAGCTGTCGCACCAGTGGCACCGGGTCGAGGACGGGGCGCGGGCGGCGCACACTGCGCTTGCCGAGCGTGTTGATGGTGGCCGAGGCCAGGCTGAGGGAGGCGACGCCGCGGGCCGCGGCACGGCGGCCCCGGGGCGTCCGGCTCGCCGCGATGACGGCCGCCGTGGCGAACCACAGCACACCGTGGTTCGCGCTCCGGCTCAGCTTCGGCAGGACGCGCTCGGCGCCGGGCCAGTGGCGCTCGGCCGCGAACTCGAACAGTCGGTTGTCCAGCGCGAGCAGCCAGTCACGCAGCACATGGTGGCCGGGTTTCGGGACGGTGAGATCGACGTCTGGGCTCATGGCGTCACGGGTACCCTGAAGTGCCCGTTTCTTGTGCGGCGGGACGCGAACCACACCCGGAGGACCCCGTACATGCGCCTGCTCCTCATACGCCACGGCCAGACCCCCTCGAACGTGGACCATCTGCTGGACACGGCCGTTCCCGGCCCGGGGCTGACCGCACTCGGCGAGCGGCAGGCGGCCCTGCTGCCCGAGGCTCTCGCCGACGAGGACATCGAGGCCCTGTACATCTCCACCCTCATCCGCACCCGGCTCACCGCCGCCCCGCTCGCCGCCGCCCGCGCCCTCGACATGATCGTCCGCGACGGCATCCGGGAGCTGACGGCCGGCGATCTGGAGATGCTGCCCGGCGACGGTGAGCACGGCCGGACCTACATGGAGACCGTGTTCGCCTGGGCGGCGGGCGACGTGGAGCTGCGGATGCCGGGCGGCGAGAACGGCACCGAGGCGCTGGCCCGGTACGACGCCGTGGTCGCCGAGGCCGCGGACAGCGGGGCCGGGACCGTCGCCATGGTCAGCCACGGCGCGGCGATCCGCATGTGGACCGCGGCCCGCGCGGACAACGTCGACATCCCCTTCGCCGCCGCCCACTCGCTCGACAACACCGGCGTGGTCGTCCTGGAAGGCTCCCCGGCCGACGGCTGGAAGGCGCTGTCATGGGCGGGCGCCGTTGTGGGGGCCACCGGACCCGGCACGGAGGGCGGCCCGACCGGTCAGCCCCTGTAGGCGGCCGGGCACGGACCGATAAGCGTTTGCCCGGACTCCTCCGCGGCCCGCAGAATGCGTCCTCATGGGACATCTGGAAGCCGCACATCTCGAGTACTACCTCCCCGACGGGAGGGCGCTGCTCGGCGATGTGTCCTTCCGGGTCGGCGAAGGCGCCGTCGTGGCCCTGGTCGGCCCGAACGGCGCGGGCAAGACGACCCTGCTGCGGCTGATCTCCGGCGAGCTGAAGCCGCACGGCGGCACGGTCACCGTGAGCGGCGGCCTCGGTGTGATGCGCCAGTTCGTGGGCTCCGTACGGGACGAGACGACCGTACGGGATCTGCTGGTGTCGGTCGCGCCGCCCCGTATCCAGCAGGCGGCGAAGGCCGTCGACAAGGCCGAGCACGCGATCATGACCGTCGACGACGAGGCCGCGCAGATGCAGTACGCGCAGGCCCTCTCCGACTGGGCCGAGGCCCACGGCTACGAGGCCGAGACGCTGTGGGACATGTGCACCATGGCCGCGCTGGGGGTGCCGTACGAGAAGGCGCAGTTCCGTGAGGTGCGGACGCTGTCCGGCGGTGAGCAGAAGCGGCTGGTGCTGGAGGCGCTGCTGCGCGGCACGGACGAGGTGCTGCTGCTCGACGAGCCGGACAACTACCTCGACGTGCCCGGCAAGCGCTGGCTGGAGGAGCGGCTGAAGGAGACCCGCAAGACCGTCCTCTTCGTCTCCCACGACCGCGAACTCCTCGCGCGCGCCGCCGAGAAGATCGTGTCGGTGGAGCCTTCGCCGACGGGCGCCGACGCCTGGGTGCACGGCGGCGGCTTCGCCACGTACCACGAGGCGCGGCGCGAACGCTTCGCCCGCTTCGAGGAGTTGCGCAGGCGCTGGGACGAGAAGCACGCCCAGCTGAAGAAGCTGGTGCTCAACCTGCGCCAGGCCGCCTCCATCAGCCATGAGCTGGCCTCCCGTTACCAGGCGGCCCAGACCAGGCTGCGCAAGTTCGAGGAGGCCGGTCCGCCGCCGGAGCCGCCGCGCGAGCAGGACATCAAGATGCGGCTGAAGGGCGGCCGTACCGGCGTAAGGGCCGTCACCTGCAAGCAACTTGAGCTGTCCGGCCTGATGAAACCCTTCGACCTGGAGGTCTTCTACGGCGAACGGGTCGCCGTCCTCGGCTCCAACGGCTCCGGCAAGTCGCACTTCCTGCGGCTGCTGGCCGGGGACACCGTCGCGCACACGGGGGAGTGGAAGCTGGGTGCGCGGGTCGTCCCGGGCCACTTCGCCCAGACGCACGCGCACCCCGAGCTGACCGGGCGCAAGCTGCTCGACATCCTGTGGACCGAGCACTCCCAGGACCGCGGCGCCGCCATGTCCCGGCTGCGCCGCTACGAGCTGACGAACCAGGCCGAGCAGAGCTTCGACCGGCTCTCCGGCGGCCAGCAGGCCCGCTTCCAGATCCTCGTGCTGGAACTGGAAGGTGTCACGGCCCTGCTGCTCGACGAGCCGACCGACAACCTCGACCTGGAGTCCGCCGAGGCACTCCAGGAGGGTCTGGAAGCCTTCGACGGCACGGTCCTCGCGGTCACCCACGACCGCTGGTTCGCCCGCTCCTTCGACCGCTACCTGGTCTTCGGCAGCGACGGCCGGGTCCGTGAGACGGCGGAGCCGGTGTGGGACGAACGGCGGGTGGAACGGGCGCGCTGACCCGTGGACTGTTCGTACAGTAGATGCTGAAAAGCGAGATCCGGCGGGTACTCGAACCGTATGGACGACCACGACGAGCGGGGCACCACCATGACCGGAGTCGACCCGGACCGACTGGACGATCAGCAGCTCATGAAAGAGCTGGAGACCATCCACCGCACGCGCCACGACACGCTGCTGCACGGCTCGAACGACGCGCTGCGCGCCCACAACGACCGGATGGCGCAGCTGGAGGGCGAGTATCTGCGCCGCAACCCGCGGCGTCCGGTGGCCGCGGGTCGCACACGCGAAGGGGCCCGGGAACGCGGCTGCACGGATTCGTAGACCTGCCGATTCCCAGACCTGGAGCAGGTCAGACCGTCTGCCGGGCGAACACCTCGAGGAAGGCCTCTTCGAAGGCCTTCAGGTCGTCCGGCTTGCGGCTGGTGATCAGCGGGTTCGGGCCCTGGTCGTCGATGTGCACCTGCTCGTCGACCCAGGTACCGCCCGCGTTGCGGATGTCGGTCCGCAGGCTGGGCCACGAGGTGAGCGTGCGGCCCCGTACGACATCCGCCTCGACCAGCGTCCACGGGGCGTGGCAGATCGCGGCGACCGGCTTGCCCCGCTCGAAGAACGCCTGGACGAACGTCACCGCGCGCTCGTCCATCCGCAGGAAGTCCGGATTGGCCACGCCACCGGGCAGCACCAGCCCGCCGAACGACTCGGCCGGCACCTCGCCGACCACCTCGTCCACGGCGAAGGTGTCCGCCTTGTCGAGGTGGTCGAAGGCCTGCACCCGGCCGGGCTTCGTCGACACCAGCACCGGCTCGTGCCCCGCCTCGACCG
Organism: Streptomyces sp. NPDC050211; assembly: GCF_040656035.1. Taxonomy (NCBI): domain Bacteria; kingdom Bacillati; phylum Actinomycetota; class Actinomycetes; order Kitasatosporales; family Streptomycetaceae; genus Streptomyces; species Streptomyces sp. NPDC050211. Next base: position 58,639 of record NZ_JBFALC010000001.1, on the reverse strand, counting down.
CCGCCCGCCACGGGTCGGCCAGCTCGATCTGCTCCACGCCCTCGGGCGCCGTCAGAAACGCGATGCGCATCGTCCTTCACCGTCCTTCCTCGGCACGCCAGTGGGCCTCGTCACCCCTGACGCGCTTCTTGTTCCGTCGGGCTGTGTTTTCTTCTTCGCCTCCGGAGAGCTCCAGCCGGTGTCGAGAGACCGACCGTGCTCAGCCCTTCGGACCTCCGCGCGCTCGGTTTCTCGACACCGGCGCGCTCCTTTGGCGGCGTCGGCAGCGCAGCAGTTCCTCGGCGTACGGCAGCACCACACAGGTGCCGATGGCGGCGGCGATCCCCGCGAGATAGGCGCGGGACAGCGGCCGACGGCGCCGCACCAGACGCCACGCGTCAGGCCGGCCGCGACCGCCGCGCAGCAGTGACTTCACCTGGTCGGCGTGCAGACACATCAGCGACGCCAGCGCACCGAACGGCAGCGACTCCAGGAAGCTGTGGATGTGCTGCTCCAGCGGCTTGACCTCGCGGTCGCTGCGTACGGCCGTGCGTACGTCCCACAGGGCGGTCGCCTCGTGCACCGCGGCCCCGGCGGACTGCACGGTCAGCAGCAGCGGGTTGACCTCGTAGCGCAGGGTCAGCGCGATGGGGATGCCGACCTCGGCCATCATCAGGGAGTGGATCAGTGACTCCTTGGTGCCCGCCGTGTCCTCGATGCGGGTGCGCCGGTGCATCACCCAGTCGGCGAGACCGGGCACGAACCAGCCCGGCAGGAGTCCGTACAGCAGATAGCGGATGGTGACATCACCGACGTCCACGGAGACGCCGGTGGCGCGGATCTCGGCGGCCTGGTCCCGGCTCACCCGGATACCTCGCGGTCAGGGGCGGCCCGGCTGATGTCGGCCAGCGCCGAATCGGGGTCCTGAGCCTCGGCCAGGTCGCCGAGGGTGACGATGCCGACCGGCAGGCCGCTCTCCACGACCGGCAGCCGGCGTACCGCGTGCTCGCGCATCAGGGTGATCGCGTCGGACACCGGGTCGTCGGGCGCGACCATGACCGGATCGGGCGTGCACACGGTCTGGGCGCTCACCGTCAGCGGATCGGCGCCCTCCGCGACGGCGCGCACCGCGATGTCACGGTCGGTGAGCATCCCGACGACCCGTGAACCGTCGGCCACCAGCACGTCGCCGATGTCCTGTGCGCGCATCAGCTGCGCCGCTTCGACGAGCGAGGCGTCCGGGCGGACCGCGACCACGCCCGGCGTCATGACGTCCCTCACGAACTCAGCCATCACTGTGGCCCTTTCCTCCGTTCCCCGGCCGACGGCAGCACCACGACCGGGCCGTATGGCGCCGTCCGCAGTACCCCGGGCCGGGGTGGCTATGCGTACTCCTGCCGCTCAGCTCCGGGTCAGGGCCTCGGCGAGTTCCTGGACGTTGGCGTAGCGCGCCGAACGCGGCAGCCGTTCCACCGCCTCGGCGAGGGTGTCCGGCGCGTACCGCCGGCGCAGCTCGCGGGCGAGTTCGCGCGGGGCCGCCGGGAAGGCGCCACGGCCGAGCACTTTGGCCAGCTCCAGCCGGACCGCGGCCAGGGAGGCCCGGGTGCGCCCCGGCGTCACGGGCCCGCCCGCGACCTCCGGGTCGTCCTCGGCCGTGGGCTCGGGGTCGTGCCACTCCTCCGACCTCGTGGGGTGCCCCGACCTCAGCAGACCCTGCAGTTCATGCTTCATCTCGTCGTCACGATGGACGCTCAGCCGGTCACTGCCTCGCTGCATGACTCCCTCCAGATCTTCGGGGGTGAGGCTCCGCGTACCCGAAGAGCGGCGGGCGACACGCGGCTACTTCTTGTCCCGCCCGGGCAGGAACTCCTGCACCTTCGCCTTGAAGCCTTGCTTGATCATCGAGCCCCGGTCCGCGTCGCCCTTCAGGATCGACGCGGCCGTCGCCTCCATCTGGTCCCAGGTGGCGTGCGGGGGGATCGGCGGCACGGCCGGGTCGGTCAGGAACTCGATCACCGCGGGCCCGTCCGCCTCCAGCCCGGCCCGCCAGCCCGCCTCGACGTCCTCCGGCTTCTCCACCCGGATACCCGTCAGACCCAGAGAACGGGCGAAGGCGGCGTACTGCACGTCCGGGATCTCCTGCGAGGGCAGGAAGGACGGCGCTCCCTCCATGGCCCGCATCTCCCAGGTGACCTGGTTGAGGTCATGGTTGTTCCAGACGCCGACGACCAGCCGCTTGTCCTCCCAGCGGTCGGCGTACTTCGCCGCCGTGATCAGCTCCGACAGCCCGTTCATCTGCATCGCCCCGTCCCCGACCAGCGCGATCGCGGGCCGGTCCGGGTGGGCGAACTTCGCGCCGATCGCATACGGCACCCCGCAGCCCATCGTCGCGAGCGTGCCGGACAGCGAGGCGCGCATGCCGGGCCGCATGGTGATGTGCCGCGCGTACCAGTTGGCCGCCGAGCCCGAGTCGGAGCTGATGATCGCGTTGCCGGGCAGCAGCGGGTCCAGCGCCCGCGCCACGTATTCCGGGTTGATCGGGTCGGCCGACAGCCCGGCCCGCCGCTCCATCACGTCCCGCCAGCGCGCCACATTCGCGCACACCGTGTCGTACCACTCACGCCCGCGCTGCTCCGTCCCCAACAGCGGGATCAGCTGCTGAAGGGTCGCCTTCGCGTCGCCGACGAGATTCACCTCGTACGGATAGCGCATCCCGACCATGTGCGGATCGATGTCGATCTGCACACCCCGCGCCTTGCCGAAGTCCGGCAGGAACTGCGTGTACGGGAAGGACGACCCGATGGTCAGCAGGGTGTCGCAGTCCCGCATCAGCTCGTACGACGGCCGGGTGCCCAGCAGCCCGATCGCGCCGGTGACATACGGGAGTTCATCGCTGAGCGCGTCCTTGCCGAGCAGCGCCTTGGCCACACCGGCACCGAGCAGTTCGGCGATGCGCTCCACCTCGGGCTGGGCGCCGGACGCGCCCTGGCCGACCAGGATCGCCACCTTGTCACCGGAGTTGAGGATCTCGGCCGCCCGCGCGAGGGACTCCTCGGAGGGGATCGCCGTCCAGGAGCTGCGGTCCAGGCTGGAGGGCACCATCTTGAACTCGTGCGTGGGCGGCGAGTAGTCGAGCTCCTGCACATCGCCGGGGATGATGATCGCCGTGGGGGAGCGGCGCGCGTACGCGGTGCGGATCGCCCGGTCCAGTACGTTCGGCAGCTGCTCGGGGACGGTGACCGTCTCCACGAAGTCCGAGGCGACGTCCTTGAACAGGGTGTGCAGGTCCACCTCCTGCTGATAGGAGCCGCCCATCGCCGTGCGGTGCGTCTGCCCGACGATCGCCAGCACCGGAACGTGGTCGAGCTTGGCGTCGTACAGGCCGTTGAGCAGATGGATCGCGCCGGGGCCCGAGGTGGCCGCGCACACGCCGACCCGGCCGCTGAACTTCGCGTAGCCGACCGCCTGGAACGCGGACATCTCCTCGTGCCGGGACTGGATGAAACGGGGCCGGTCCTCTGCGCGGCCCCAGGCGGCGAGCAGCCCGTTGATGCCGTCGCCGGGATAGCCGAAGACGTGCTCCACACCCCATTCGCGCAGGCGTGCGAGGACGTGGTCGGAGACCTTGGTGCTCATACGGACCTCCCGGACTCGGGATCGACAGCAGCAGCACTGCCCGAGTCACCCGCCGGGTCAGCGGAAAACCTGCGCCGTGTTTGCGGCCGGGGCAGAAGGGCAGGCGAAATACCAGTGCTTCGGACAGGAGGCACGTCCGTGGAAGCGGCGCTCTCGCCGCCACGGCCGCGTCTGTCCGACGTGCGGCCGCGCTCCCACGGTGACCGTCCAAGCCAAAGCGCAATCAAGGGAGTTGTGGCGCATCATGCCCACTCAAGTGAGCGCGAAGCACCACCCGCACGACGACGCACCCGACACGGCGGAGGCCTTCCGCAAGCTGGCCACGCTGCCGCCGGGACCGCAGCGCGACACGCTCCGTGACGAGACCGTCGAGGCCTGGCTGCCCATGGCCGACCGGCTCGCCGGACGCTTCCGCAGCCGCGGCGAGAGTTTCGACGATCTACGTCAGGTCGCGGCGCTCGGCCTGGTCAAGGCCGTCGACCGGTACGACCCCGCACGCGGCAACGCCTTCGAGAGCTATGCCGTACCGACCATCACCGGGGAGATCAAGCGGCACTTCCGCGACCACATGTGGACGCTGCATGTGCCGCGCCGGGTCCAGGATCTGCGCAACCGGGTCCGGTTCGCCTGCCAGGACCTGTCGCAGACCGTGTCCGGCCAGCGGCCCACCGTGGCCGAGATCGCCGAGCACGCGAACATGAGCGAAGAGGACGTGCTGGTGGGCCTGGAGGCCCTGGAGAGCTTCACGGCCCTGTCCCTGGACGCGGAGCTGCCCGGCAGCGAGGACGGGTACTCCCTGGGCGACGCCCTCGGCACGTCCGACCCGGCGCTGGACACGGTCGTGGACCGTGAGGCCGTACGGCATCGGCTGGCGGCGCTGCCGGAGCGGGAGCGGGCCATTCTGTACATGCGGTTCTTCGGGGACATGACGCAGAGCCGGATCGCTGAGCGGCTCGGGATCTCGCAGATGCATGTGTCTCGGTTGATCAGCCGGTGTTGCACGCGGGTGCGGGATCAGGTGCTACAGGACGCCGCGTAGCGCTCCGCTGGAGGCCGGTTCGTCACTGCGGGTCCGCTGTGGCTGGTCGCGCAGTTCCCCGCGCCCCTAGGGGGTGTTCGTGAGCCGGAGTGCTATGTGCTGGGACATCATGTCCATCGCTTGCGCCTCGGCCATCGAGAAAGCCAGGCGGGCTCCGCAGCGCAGCAGCGTGAGGACGCCGTGCACCTTGCCGTCGGCTGTCAGGGGCACGCACAGCAGTGAGGTGACGTTCGCCTGTACGAGGACCGGGGCGCCGGACGCGTCCCGGCCCAGGGCTTCCGGATCCTCGGGGCGTACCTGGAGTGCCGGGGCGCCGCCCCGCGCCGCCTCGGCGATCAGGGGAGAATCGGCCGGATCCAATGCCATCAGCGCGTCCGCCTCCTTCTCCGATGGGGCGAACACCGTCGTACGGGACAGGCGGGCGGAGCCCGCGTCGGCTATCACCCAGTCGGCGAACCGGCCATGCAGTACCTGACCCGCCTGGTGCAGGACTTTGCCGGGCGGGGACGTGAGCAAGGCCGTCGTCATGGCGTCCAGCAGGTCCATCAGGGATGCGTGCCGGGTGGCCTCGGCGAGGTCGGGGACTTGGCCCGTGGTGGTGGTGTCCGATTCTGGTGAGGCCGGCACGCCGAGTCCGCCGGGCTGCATGAGGACCAGCACCGTGGGGCGTGGCTCGCCCGTCGGGCGTACGGCGGTCAGGGTCGCGTGTACCGGCTCGGCCGGGCGGCGTTGGAGGTGGACGGTGAGGCTGCGGTCGCCTTCGCCGCGGGCCACGGCCGCGGCCTGGGAGCGGAATGCCGCCCGGTCGGCGTGGACGAGGAAGCCCGTCAGGGGCCGGCCCGTCGCAAAGCCGGCGCGGACGCCGGTGAAGGCGGTCGCCGCGAAGTTCAGCCGGCGCACCACGGTCTCCCGGTCCACCAGCGCGACCGGCAGCGGCAGCCGCTGGAACACCGTCCCCAGCAGCTGCTGTTCCTGGCGGTCGGCAGCGGCCGGGCGGGAGCCGCCGACGGTGGACAGCCGCTGGTACCACGGCCACAACTGGTCGGCCACATGGTCGAGTTCGAAGATCGCCGCATCCAGTACGGTGGGCAGGTCGCCGCCCGAAGCAGACCGCGCCGCCTTCAGCTCCGCGACGCGGCGCACGAAATCCGCGAGTTCTTCACCGAACTCCTCCGTCTGGGTCATGCGACGAACCTAGCGCGCGGTACGGCTTACCGGACCGTCGGAGTCCGACGGGCGCAACGCTCCGGCTTTCTCCCGCTGTTTCCCGGCCAAGTCGACGGGGCAGCCGAGGGGAAGAGGAGGACTGCACAATGCCGGACACCCAGGACACCGGCCGCTGGGGCGCGGAGTCCACGCTACCCGGCCGACGGCTGTCCGAACTGGTCGAGCAGGCCGCCCGCTGCACCGCCTACTGCTGCGGAGCGAGCGGCACCGTCATCGAGGGCAGCCCCGAACGACCGGCGGCGGTCACCCATCCCGACCTGGCCGCGCTCGTCGCGGTGCAGATGCGCTCCGGGGAGGGGCCCATCCCCGCCGCCGTCGAACGCGGGGCACCCGTCGACTCGACGGATCTGCTGCGCGAGGAGCGGTGGCCGCAGTACCGGGCCCTGGCGCTGGACTCGGGGGTGCGATCCAGTGTGACGCTTCCCTTCCGCCGGGCCGGGCTGACGGTGACCCTGAGCCTCTACAGCTTCCGCCCGGGGACTCTCGAGGACGCCTCGCACGGGCCCGCCCGGGCGCTCGGTGACTTCGCCGCGGCGTGTCTGGTGCGCGACCGGTCCTACAGCGCCGCGCTCACCGAACTCGACCAACTCGGCACGGCCCTGCGGTCCCGGCCCGTCGTCGATCAGGCGTGCGGGATCATCATGCATGTCCTGGGGTGCGACGCGGACGCCGCGTTCGGCATCCTGCGGCGTATCTCCCAGGCCACGAACCGGAAGCTCGTCGACGTCGCGTCGGCGGTCGTGGAGCGGCGGGGCCGGGGGTTGGAGGGGGAGCTGGCGGCGCTGCGGAACTAGGTGCTCCGGTCGGGGGGGCTATTGGCCGTCTGTCGTCTGCGGGCCCGTTGTGGCTGGTCGCGCCCACGCGGCGGAGCCGCAAATTGATACAGCCCCGCGCCCCTTCGGGGCGCTGACCCGGCGCTCAACGGCAAACCTCTCATCACCCGGTCGGGCTAGCTCGTCCCGCGAATGGGGTCCTGCCGCGCGCGGTGTGTGGGTGGGCGGGCTGTGATGGCGGTGGGGGCACGATCATCGCGCCCCCGGAGCCGTCGGCCGAAGGAGTGCACCCCATGCGCCGCACCGTCCGTGCCCTGTCCGTTGCCGCTCTGGCCGGGATGCTGCCGGTCATCGCCGCCGCGGCCGTCTTCGCGGATCCGGCCGCTGAGGTCAGTCCGGGACAGGTGGGCCCGGGGGGCAGCATCACCGTGTCGGTCTCCTGTGACCCTCTGGAGGGTCCCGCACCCGCCTCCGTCGAGGCCGTATCGCCGGCCTTCGAAGAGGGCACCGTCCAGTTGCGCAGGGTCGTCGGCAACGAGGACGACGTGTCCGGGCCCGCCTACTCCGGCACCGCCCGTATCGCTCCGGCCGAGGAACTGGAGGACGACGAGGGTGTCGGCACCGACAGCGCGTGGACGGTCGACGGCACCTGCCCGGCCGCTGCCGGTGGGGAGGGCGCGCCGTGGAGCGCCACGTTCACGGTGGCACGCGGTGGCAGCAACGGCCCGTGCGCCGACCCGCTCGACCCGACGTGCGCCACCAGCAAGCCCTGCGTCGATCCGCTGGACACGTCGTGCGCCACGAGCAAGCCCTGCCCGGTGCCGACCGCGACCCCCTGCCCCACGAGCAAGCCCTGCCCGGCGCCGACCGCCACGTCCTGCCACACCAGCAAGCCCTGCCCCGAGCCGACCCCCACCGCCTGCCACACCGGTCAGCCGTGTCCCTCGCCGTCGGAGCCGTGTCACACGAGCAAGCCCTGTCCCGACCCGCACGACACGTCCTGCGGCGGTGCGGTGATCGAGCACGGCGTGCATGCCGGTGACGGCGGCGCCTTCAACGACTCGGTGCCCGCCCTGGTGGCCGGCGGAGTGCTGATCGTGGGCGCGTTCGGCGGTGCCGTGTACCGGCTGTGGCGCAAGGCGCCCGCCGAGGACGGCTGACGCGCCTCACCACCCCCCTGTGACCGGCACAACTCGAGCGATCCCCCATGGCTCACCGGCACCCTGGGTACTGAGAGCCCAGGGACGACAACCGCACCGGCCCACGGACGACAACCGAACCAGGGACATCGAACCGGACGGGAGGGACCATGCCGCGGACGGACCCGGAAGGTCACGGCCCCGTCCGCTACGGGCCGCCGATCCCGGACGACGGGCTGCCCGTGCTGCCCGAGCTCTCCGACGTACTCGCCGAGGCCGCGACCCGCGCGGTCAGCGAGCCGGTCGGCGGCGGCCCCGCGCTGCTGGACGCCGCGTGCGGCTACTGGGAGCGGCGGGGCCTTGCCGCCGGTCCCGAGCGGGCCGTCGCCGCGCCGGGCGCCCCCGCGCTGCTGCTCGCGCTGACCTTCGCCATCGGCGGCGACGTGCTGGTGCCGCGGCCGTGCGCGGCCTGGTGGGCGCCGTACGCACGGCTGTTGGGCAGACCCGTCTTCCATGTGGCGACACCGGCCGAGTCCGGCGGTGTCCCGGATCCGTACGCCCTCCTGGAGACCGTGCGCCGGGTCCGTGCCGAGGGCGGCGACCCGCGGCTGCTCGTGCTGTCCGTCGCCGACGACCCCACCGCCACCGTCGCGCCGCCCGAGGCGCTGCACGAGACCGTCGAGGCCGCCCAGGGCGAGGGGCTGCACCTGGTCAGCGACGAGACTTGGCGCGACACCCTGCACGCCCCGCACGACACCGTGCTGCTCAGCCCCGCCGAGATGCTGCCCGACCGGGTCACCGTCGTCACCGATCTGGCCGGCGCGCTGCTGCCGCCCGGCTGGCCCGCGGCCGTCGCTCGCTTCCCGGCCGGCGAGAGGGGCGACGGCCTCCACGCGCGCGTGCTCGACGTACTCACCGCCCTCGGCGCCCGCGTCGCCGGACCGGTCGCCGCCGCGGCCACGTACGCGCTGACGGAACCCGAGCCGGTGTCCCTACGGCTGTCCGCCGCCGTACGCCTGCACGCGCGCGTGGCCGCCGCCGCGCACGCGGCCGTCGTCGCGGCGGGCACCCTCGCCCGTCCGCCGCAGGCAGGCCGCCATCTCTATGTCGACCTGGGCCCGTTGCGCCCCGCGCTCACCGCACACGGAGTCGGCGACGCCCAGGAACTGGAGGACTTCCTCGCCGCCCGGCTCGGTATGCCCGCACCCGGCGGCCACCGCTTCGGCGACGAACTGGGGGCGCTGCGCGTACGGCTGTCCACCGGGCCGTTGCTCGGCGGAACGGACACCGAGCGCGCGGAATGCCTCAGTTCACCCTCGCCGTTGGAACTGCCACATGTGCACCGTGCGTTGATCCACTTGAAGTCGGTCTTCGACGATCTCCGCGACGACGCTCAGCGAGGGGAGCCTCCGCGATGACGCAGCAGTCCGAGTCACCCACGTCGACCACCACGAGTCCGCCCACCCGGGATGCAAGCGTTCCGGCGCCCCCGTTCCCGCCCCTCGCCGAACCCCGCCCACTGGGCGAACGCCGCGTCTGGCCGCGGACGTTCCACGACCGGCTGACCGCTCCGCTGCCCGGCCTCAAGTCCGTCGCCCGCTTCGCCCGGGAGGGCGCCGTCCGCCCGGACAAGGAAGGCCTCGCCGACATCCCGCGCCTGCCCTTCGAGCCCGCCCCGCTGCCCCGGGCCGACGCGCGCACGGTCGCCGTCTCCTGGGCGGGACACGCCAGTTGGGTCGTCCAGATCGGCGGACTCACCGTCCTCACCGACCCGGTCTGGTCCCGCCGCATCCTCGGCACCCCCGCCCGCATCACCCCGGTAGGCATCGACTGGGACGCGCTGGGCCGGGTGGACGCGGTCGTCATCAGCCACAACCACTACGACCACCTGGACGCCCCCACCCTGACCCGCCTCCCGCGCGACACCCCGGTGTTCGTACCCGCCGGCCTCGGCCGCTGGTTCCACCGCCGCCGCTTCACCTGCGTCACCGAGCTCGACTGGTGGGAGGCCGCCGAACTCCAGGGCACCCGCTTCGACTTCGTGCCCGCCCACCACTGGTCCAAGCGCACCCTCACCGACACCTGCCGCTCCCTGTGGGGCGGCTGGGTCCTCACCGCCCCCGACGGCCACCGCATCCACTTCGCCGGCGACACCGGCTACGGCCACTGGTTTACCCGCATCGGCCACCGCTACCCCGGAATCGACCTCACCCTCATGCCCATCGGCGCCTACAACCCCCGCTGGTGGCTCAGCGACGTCCACTGCGACCCCGAGGAAGCAGTACGGGCAACCCAGGACCTGGGAGCACGACGCATGGCCCCCATGCACTGGGCCACGTTCGTACTCTCAGCGGAGCCGGTACTGGAGCCGCTGACGCGGGTGAGAGCGGCGTGGGAAAGGGCTGGGCTGCCGAGGGAGGACCTGTGGGACCTCCCGGTAGGAGGATCAAGGGTGCTGACCAACTAGGGGCGAGCGGATCTCCCTCAGGGGCGCGGGGAACTGCGCGACCAGCCACAACGCAACCCGCACCCCGCAACGAACATCACCTGGCAGCCCGAACCCGCCTCCACACCCCCGGCGCCGCACTGATGACCAAGGTCAACACAACCGCCGCCACCACACCCTCCCAAGGCTCCTTGAACAGCGACCCACCCAGAATCCCGATCAACTGATACGTCACCGCCCACGCAAGGCACGCCGGAAAGTTGCCCCGCGCGAACCGTCGCATAGGCCACTTCGCCATGAGGCAGGCCAGCATCACCGGGAGGCGCCCCGCCGGCATCAGGCGAGACAACACCAGTACGGCCACCCCATGATCGGCAAGCTTCGCCTGCGCAGACGCAAGCCGTTCCTCCGGCGCCCGCGCCCGAATCGCCTCCAACCACCGCGACCCGTTCTTCGACCCCATCCCCCGCCGCCCCAGCCAGTACAGGGCGATGTCCCCGAGAAACGCGGCCAGAGACGCCGTGACAAACACCAGCGCCAACGCAAACGGCGCCGTCTGATGAAACGCCACCACAGCCGCCGAACTCACCAACGCGCCCGTCGGCACAACCGGCACCAACGCCCCGATCAACACCAGCAGAAACAGCGACGGATACCCGATCGCCTGCTGCGTGGACTCCGCCGGCGGAGGCGTCGCCGCCGCGGCGAGCCACATCACCGCGCCACCTCGAGCCGCACACTCTCCCCGTGCCCGAGCAGATGCACCGCCACCTCGGGCGCGACGCCGGCGGCCAACCGCACGAACTCCGAGCCCGGCGCGTGGAATTCATGCGGGCGCACCGCGTCCATCCCGATCGGCCAGTACGTCCCGTAGTGCACCGGCACCGCACTGCGCGGCGCCAGCCGGACCAGCGCCTCAGCCGCCCGCCCCGCGTCCAGATGCCCCTCACCGAGATACGGCCCCCAGCCACCCACCGGCAGCAATGCCACGTCGACCGGCCCGACATCCTCGGCCATCGAGTCGAACAGCCCCGTGTCCCCGGCGAAGTACGTACGCGCCTCGCCCTCGACGACATAGCCGAGCGCGGGGGAGCGGTGCGGCCCGACCGGCAGCCGCCGCCCGTCGTGCCACGCGGGCACCGCCCGTACGACCAGGCCGCCGATCACCGTCTCGTCGCCGGGCGCCACTTCACGGATCTCCAGGTGCCCGAGCCGGCGCAGTCCCGGCACCGCCCTGGATGCGCCCCGGGGCACGAGCAGGCGGGTGCCCGGGGCGAGCGAGGCGAGCGAGGGAACGTGCAGGTGGTCGGCGTGCAGATGGGAGACGAGCGCCACGTCAGCGTGCCGGGCCCGCGGCGGCGGCACCGCGCCCCGGCGACGGCGCAGATGGGCGAGCCGGCGTGCGAACAGGGGATCGGTGAGGACGCGTACGTCCGAGTCCGCGACCGTGCAGGTGGCGTGACCCCACCAGGTGATCTCCACCGGCACCTCTTTGCCTCCTTCGCGCGACTCCCCCGAAGCCTACGACCAGGAGTAGTCTCGGCGCCTGAAACCCGGAGGTGAGGGGGACGCCATGGGACCGGTACGGGTCACGACCATCGCGAGTCTGACGCCGCTGGAGGAACTGGACGACGACCCCTTCCTGGTGGACTCCCGCAGCCAGCACGCCATGTGCGCCCGCTGGGCCGCCGAGCGGGGCTACACCGTCAGCCGCGAACTGCTCGTCCGTGGACTGCGCCCCGACCACTGCGTGCTCTGGGACGGCGTCCGCCCCGGCGTCGACCTCTTCGTCGCCCCCAGCCGCCGAGTCCTGGAGAGCGCCCTCTCCTCCGTCGACGAGTTCACCGCCGAGTGCGCCCGGCGCGGAGTACGGGTGGAAACGGTAGGGGTGGCGGAGCCCGCATACGACTCCCAGATGAAGGCCCGAGTCCACCGCCGCCTGTCAATGCCAACAGCAGGCTACGACGGCCGTTAAGCGCCCCAAAGGGGCGCGGGGAACTGCGCGACCAGCCACGACGAGTCCGCACACAACCGACAACCGCAGAGGCCCAGGAACCCGGTGTGCCACGCTGGAAGCGGCCCGCATCGACGACGGGCCAGGACGTGAGGTGTGCAGGTCGTGCGTGGCGTGCGTTGGCGGCGGGCCGTCAGTCAGGGTGGCCGAAGCGTCGCCGTATGGGCGGTCTCCACGGTCACCATGCTCGTCCTCGCCGGCCTCCTGCCCGACTTCCAGCTACGGTCCGCGGACGGTGACAGCGCCACCGACATAGCGGTGACCGCCGCGTTCGGCGCGGGCGCCTTCGGCGTGCTGTCGGCCGTGGTGTGGCCGCTGCTCGTCCGGCTCCTGCTGCTGGTGCCCGCGCTGGTCCTGGGGCTGCTGGTGTTCTTCCTCAACGGCGGGCTGCTGCTGGTGGCACTGCGCCTCAACCCCACCGAGCGCGGCGCCGTCGCCTGGGAGACCGGCGTCGTGGTCGCCGCCGTGATGTCCGCCGTCGCCTCCGCCACCGGCGGTGCCCTGGCCGTGCGCGACGACGACGCGTACCGGCGCCGCCTGTACCGTCTCGCCGACCGCCGCCGCGGCTCCGGGCCGCCCTGCCCCGCCACCCACGGCACCGTCTTCCTGCAACTCGACGGCGTCGGCCACGACGTCCTGCTGGACGCGGTCTGCAAGGGCCTCATGCCGACCGTCGCCCGCTGGCTGGGCACCGGCGACCGGGCCAGACCGACCCACCGGCTCACCCCGTGGCGCACCGACTGGTCCAGCCAGACCGGCGCCAGCCAGCTCGGCATCCTGCACGGCAGCAACCACGACATCCCCGCGTTCCGCTGGTACGAGAAGGACCGCCGGGAGGTGATGGTCAGCAACCGCCCGACCAGCGCGGCCGAACTCCAGCGCCGCGCCGTCGAGCGCACCGGCGACGCCGGACTGCTCTCCGCCGACGGCGCCAGCCGCGGCAACCTGTTCAGCGGCGGCGCCGACGAGCAGGCCCTCGTGCTGTCCATCGCCACCAGGCGGCGAGGCCGGGAGAATCGCTCCCGGGCGGGCTACTTCGCGTATTTCTCCGACCCGGCGAACGCCGTGCGCACCGCCCTGTCCTTCGTCGCCGAGGTCGGCCGGGAGATCGGCCAGTCCACCCGGGCCCGCTTCTGCAAGGTCCGCCCGCGCGTCAAACGCGGCGGCCTCTACCCCTTCATCCGCGCCTTCGCGACCGTCGTCGAACGGGACGTGGTGGTCGCCGCGGTGATGGGCGACATGCTCGCCGGGCGCACCGCCGTCTACGCGGACCTGGTGGCGTACGACGAAGTGGCGCACCACTCCGGGCCGATGAGCCGCGACGCCAAGAAGGTCCTCGAACGTCTCGACCGGGCGCTGGCGCTGATCGAGAAGGTCGCCGAGCACGCACCGCGGCCGTACCGGATCGTCGTGCTCTCGGACCACGGGCAGAGCCCCGGCGAAACCTTCCGGGCCCGCTACGGCCTCTCCCTCGGCGACCTGGTGCGGGCCGGCTGCGGGCTGCCCGTGCCGCGCAAGGCGCAGCGCACCCACAGCGGCGCCGAGGCCCGCGCCGCCGTACGTGCCGCGCTGCACAGGCCGGTCGAGGAGGGCGGCGAGCAGTACCGTCCGTCGCGCCGCTCGGAGCCGCTGGTGCTGGCCTCCGGCAATCTCGGCCTCGTCTCCTTCCCGGACGTCCCGCACCGGATGAGCAAGGAGGAGATCGACGCCCGCCACCCTGCCCTGCTGACCACGCTCGCCAACCACCCCGGCATCGGCTTCGTCCTCGTCCGCAGCGAACAGCACGGCGGCGTCGTGCTCGGCCCGTACGGCACCGAGATCCCGCTGGACCGACTCGACGAGGACCCGGGCCCCCTCAAGGACTTCGGCCCGGGCGCCGCCGAAGCGGTCCGCCGCACCCACTCCTTCCCGCACACCGCCGACATCATGGTCAACTCCTGGTACGACCCCGCCGACGGCGAAGTCCTCGCCTTCGAGGAGCAGATCGGCTCGCACGGCGGCCTCGGGGGCGCCCAGGCGAAGGCCTTCCTGCTGTCGCCCGTCGCCCTGTCCGTCCCGGTCGACGACACCCAGGAACTCGCCGGCGCCGAGCACATCCACCACGTCCTGCGCCGCTGGCTGCGTGAGGTGGACGGGCCGCAGGTGCCGCTGGACGCTGAGCCGGAGGAGCGGGCCGCCTGAAAACCGGGTGCGTCAAAACGGTCGTACGCACACACTGTTCACAGTCGAACCTGCTCGAACAGACTTGAGGAGCCACCTGCTTTGCAGGCTGCCGTCACCGTCACTCCCGCCCGTATACCTGAGCTGCTGCTCGGTCTCGCGACCGTCCGCCCCGTCTTCCTCTGGGGCGCCCCCGGCATCGGAAAGTCCTCCCTGGTAAGGGAGTTCGCAGAGTCCCTGGGGCTCGAATGCGTCAGCCTGCTGGGCACCCAGCTCGCCCCTGAGGACCTCATCGGCGTGCCGCAGATCCGGGACGGGCGGTCGGTGTTCTGCCCGCCGGAGGCGATCGCCCGCGACGAGCCGTACTGCCTGTTCCTGGACGAGCTGAACGCGGCGACGCCCGATGTGCAGAAGGCGTTCTACTCGCTGATCCTGGACCGCCGTATCGGCAACTACGAGCTGCCGAAGGGCTCGATCGTCATCGGCGCCGGAAACCGCGCGACAGACAACGCGCTGGCCCGCCCGATCGCCTCCGCCCTGATCAACCGCCTCGCCCATGTCCACCTGGAGGCCTCCGCGAAGGACTGGCTCGCCTGGGCCGCGGGCAACGGCATCCACCCCTGGATCCTGGACCACCTCACCGACCGCCCCGACCACCTGTGGTCCAAGCCGCCCAAGACCGAGGAGCCCTTCTCCACGCCCCGCTCCTGGCACATGCTCTCCGACGCGATGCACTCCTTCGGCGCGGAGCTCGACGAGGAGACCCTGAAGATCGTCGCGCACGGCACGCTCACGCCCGCGCACGCCGTCGCCTTCTGCGGCTACGTCAAGATCGTGCGCAGCCAGTACGGCATCGAGGCGATCATCAAGGGCGACGCACGCTGGCCGCACCGGATGCAGGACCGCGACCTGCTCTACTACCTCGCCGAATCGTTCCGCGGACGGCTGGTCAAGGAACTGCCGGCCAGCAAGGAGCACCTGTCGGCGAGCGGGCAGCAGATGGCGTACCGCGCCAAGTCGCTGCTCGTGCAGCTCGCCGAGATCTCGGTGGAAGTCGCGCAGAGCGTCATCGCCCCGGACACCGACGGCAACCCCCTCCTCCCGGCCTGGTTCCTGGTCGAGGCGGCCCGCGACATGCCCCGCCTGGTGGAGGCGCGGCAGTGAGCGGAACGTGCGGTGCGAGGGGCCGAGAGATGGGTGGCCGCGGGGTTGGCCGGCCCTGTGCGGCGCCGACGCGCAAGCAGCCGACGCGCAAGCAGCCGTCGCGCACGCGGCAGCTGCGCGACGAGTCGCTGCGGAAGGGGCCGCCGCGATGAGCCGCAACCGCGGTGGCAAGCAGCCGAAGAAGGACCTCGCGGCTGAGGCGTTCGCGGAGGGGATGCGGCTGGTGCGGGCCAACCGGGCGCTGGCCGCGGTGGGGTTCAGCACCTGCCGCAAGGAGGACTGCCCGCTGTCGCCTGCCTCCGGGCTCGTCCGCGTCGACTCCGACGGCATCCTGCACGCCCATCCCACCCGCCGCGCCGACCCCGCCGACTGGGCCTGGGCGATCGCCCACGGCATCATCCACCTCGGCTTCGGCCACGTACCGGCGAAGGAGGGCCGCCGCACCCAGCCCGACCGGTACGAACTGGCCGCCCGCTGCGCCGTCGTCAACCGCTTCCTGCTCGGCTTCTCCATCGGCCGCACCCCCGACGCCCTGCCGCCCAGCTACCCCGACGGCGACGAGGAGCAGCTCGCCGCCCGCTGGCGCCGCGACGGCATCCCGGGCCCGTACGAGCACTGCGGCACGGCCGGCGGCGACCCGGACCAGCTCCTGGTGCCGTGGGACACCTGGATGGGCGGCACTCCGAAGAACTGGCAGCTGGACTTCGCGCACGCCCTCACCCGCACCGTGGCCACCGCCATGGACGTGGCCGGTGGCCGCCGCGACTCGATGCGCGGCGCCCCCACCCGGCTCCAGCCCTGGGAGCGGGCCCTGAGCTGGTTCGTCTCCTCCTACCCGCTGCTCGGCGGGATCGCGGCCGGTATCACCCTGGTCGCCGACGCCGAACTCGCCCGCGCCCACGGCATCTCCGTCGCCGCCGTCGACGCGGAGGCGGCCGAGATCTACATCAATTCCCTGCGTGAACTCGACGACGAGGAATGGCGGTTCGTCCTCGCCCACGAGATGCTGCACGCCGCCCTGCGCCACGGCGACCGCTGCGGCCCCCGCGACCCGTATCTGTTCAACGTCGCCTGCGACTACGTCATCAACGGCTGGCTGACCGAGATGCAGATCGGCACCATGCCCGACGGACTGCTCCACGACCCCGGCCTCAAGGGCCTCTCCGCCGAGGAGGTCTACGACCGTATCGCCGGCGACCTGCGCCGGATGCGCCGTCTGTCCACCCTGCGCGGCAAGGGCGTGGGCGACATCCTCGGCGGACCGCTCGGCAGCCCGCGCGACTACGTCGACCTGGACGAGTTCTACCGCCGAGGCCTGTGCCAGGGCCTCGATCTGCACCAGCAGCAGGAGCGCGGCTTCCTGCCCGGCGGTCTGGTCGAGGAAATCCGCGCACTCAGCCATCCGCCGCTGCCGTGGGACGCCCAACTGGCCCGCTGGTTCGACGAGTTCGTGTCCCGTCCGGAGCCGGTACGGTCGTACGCCCGCCCCTCGCGCCGTCAGTCCTCCACCCCCGACATCCCGCGCGCGGGCCGCTACTTCCCGCCCGAGGAGATCGCCCGCTGCACCTTCGGCGTCGTCCTCGACACCTCCGGCTCCATGGACCGCACGCTGCTCGGCAAGGCGCTCGGCGCGATCGCCTCGTACGCCGAGGCCCGCGACGTACCGGCCGCACGCGTCGTCTTCTGCGACGCGGCCCCGCACGACGCCGGATTCCTGCCGGTCACCGAGATCGCCGGGCGCGTGCGGGTGCGCGGCCGCGGCGGTACGGTCCTCCAGCCCGGCATCGACTTGCTGCACCGGGCGGACGACTTCCCGCCGGGCGCCCCCATGCTGGTGATCACGGACGGCGACTGCGACACGCTCCGGGTGCGGCGCGAGCACGCCTATCTGATTCCCCAGGGCGCCCGACTGCCGTTCACCGCGCGTGGGCCGGTGTTTCGCGTGCGGTGAGCCGGAATGTGATCGGATGGGGCCACGGAACCCCGCAACGGGACCCCATGCGAAAGGAAGAACCGTGGCAACCACGCGCTCTGCACACACGGTCTGGGAAGGCAACCTTCTCGAGGGCAACGGCGTCGTCACCTTCGACTCCTCCGGGGCCATCGGCGAGCAGCCGGTCACGTGGGCTTCGCGCGCCCAGGACGCGAACGGCAAGACCAGCCCCGAGGAGCTGATCGCCGCCGCCCACTCCAGCTGCTTCTCCATGGCCTTCTCGAACATGCTCGCCAAGGCCGGTACGCCGCCGACCAAGCTCGTCACCTCGGCCGACGTGTCCTTCCAGCCGGGTGAGGGGATCACCGGGATCCACCTCACGGTCGAGGGCACGGTTCCGGGGATCGACAACGACACGTTCGTCGCCACGGCGGAGGAGGCGAAGGTGGGGTGCCCGGTCAGTCAGGCGCTCACCGGGACGACGATCACGCTGTCGGCGAAGTTGGCGTGACGTTTCGCTGAGGGGTGCGCGGGGTTCGTTGTCGGCTGCGGCGCCGTCGTGGCTTGTCGCGCAGTTCCCCGCGCCCCTGAGCGGCGTTGCTGTCCCGCCCTCTGAAAGTGACCGGACGCTCAGTCGGTGACTCGGATGCCTCTCTGGGTACCCGTCCCATTGACAACAGCGCACTCAAGTTTTGTGCTGGAGTGCGGGAGCGGCCCTGGCGGAAGGGGACAGCGATGGCACGTGCGGTCGGAATCGATCTCGGGACCACGAACTCGGTGGTCGCCGTCCTGGAGGGCGGCGAACCCACCGTCGTCGCGAATGCGGAGGGGGCCAGGACCACACCGTCGGTCGTGGCCTTCGCGAAGAACGGCGAGGTGCTTGTCGGTGAGGTGGCCAAACGGCAGGCCGTGACGAACGTGGAGCGCACCGCTCGCTCCGTGAAGCGGCACATGGGCGACGGGAGCTGGCGGTTCCCGGACCAGGGCGACATCGACGGCACCCGCTACCGGGCCCAGGAGCTGTCCGCCCGTGTCCTGCAGAAGCTGAAGCGGGACGCGGAGTCCTACCTCGGCGAGGACGTCACCGACGCGGTGATCACCGTACCGGCGTACTTCGACGACGCCCAGCGGCAGGCGACCAAGGAGGCCGGGGAGATCGCGGGCCTGAAGGTGCTGCGGATCATCAACGAGCCTACGGCCGCCGCGCTCGCCTACGGCCTCGACCGCGGCGAGGAGCAGACCGTGCTGGTCTTCGACCTCGGCGGCGGCACCTTCGACGTGTCGCTGCTGGAGATCGGCGACGGCGTCATCGAGGTCAAGGCCACCAACGGCGACACGCACCTCGGCGGCGACGACTGGGATCAGCGGGTCGTCGAATACCTGGTCAAGCGGTTCAAGGGGTCGTACGGCATCGACCTCGGCAACGACAAGATGGCGCTGCAGCGGCTCCGTGAGGGCGCCGAGAAGGCCAAGATCGAGCTGTCGTCGTCCACCGAGACCACGATCAACCTCCCCTACATCACCGCCTCCGCCGAGGGGCCGCTCCACCTCGACGAGAAGCTGACCCGCGCCCAGTTCCAGGAGCTGACCGCCGATCTCCTCGACCGCTGCAAGACCCCCTTCCACCAGGCGGTCAAGGACGCCGGCATCAAGCTCTCCGCGGTCGACCACGTGATCCTGGTCGGCGGCTCCACCCGGATGCCCGCAGTCACCGAACTGGTCAAGGAACTCACCGGCAAGGACCCGCACAAGGGCGTCAACCCGGACGAGGTCGTGGCGGTCGGCGCCGCGCTCCAGGCCGGCGTCATCCGCGGCGACGTCAAGGACGTCCTGCTGCTCGACGTCACCCCGCTGTCCCTGGGCATCGAGACCAAGGGCGGCATCATGACCAAGCTCATCGAGCGCAACACCACGATCCCGACCCGGCGTTCGGAGATCTTCACCACCGCCACCGACAACCAGCCCTCGGTCGGCATCCAGGTCTACCAGGGCGAACGCGAGATCGCCGCCTACAACAAGAAGCTCGGCGTCTTCGACCTCACCGGACTTCCGCCCGCCCCGCGCGGGGTCCCGCAGATCGAGGTCGCGTTCGACATCGACGCCAACGGCATCATGCATGTCTCCGCCAAGGACCTCGCCACCGGCCGTGAGCAGAAGATGACCGTCACGGGCGGCTCGGCCCTCCCCAAGGAGGACATCGACCGGATGATGCGGGAGGCCGAGCAGTACGCGGAGGAGGACCGCAACCGCCGCGAGGCCGCGGAGACCCGCAACCAGGCCGAGCAACTCGTCTACCAGACCGAGAAGTTCCTGCGGGAGAACGAGGACAAGGTCCCCGCCGACACCAAGTCGGAGGTCGAGTCCGCGATCACCGAACTCAAGGAACTCCTGGAGCGCAACGCCGAGACCAGCGAACTGCGCACCGGCGTCGAGAAACTCGCCACCGTCAGCCAGAAGATGGGCCAGGCCATGTACGCGCAGGCCCAGCAGACACCGACGGAGGACGCCGGTCAGCAGACCTCGTCGCAGGACGAGGAGGGTGTGGTGGACGCGGAGATCGTCGACGACGAACGGGATCAGAAGGGCGGGGCGGCGTAAGCGTCGGCGCGTCAGTGTTCAGTGGGCGGCAGTGTCGCGCACACGGCGTCCAGGACGCAGGCGTACGGGGTGCCGACGTCGGTGAGGTGGGAACGGAGTTGTTGCAGGGCGGTGCGGTGGTCGGTGAGCAGGTCGGTGTTGCCGGTGCGGGAGGCGAACTCCAGGACCGCGGGCAGGAAGTCGGGCAGTTCCTCGCCGGTGAACTCCAGGCCGTGGGCGCGGTAGACCTCCTTGAAGCGGTCCAGGGACATGCCCCTGCGCCGGGTGTCACCGTCGTGCCACCAGCTCAGGTACAGGCTGTGGCGGTTGTCGAAGTCGAAGACCTGGACGTAGTGCGCGGCCAGCTGCTGCGGGTCGGTCACCGCCGCGTGGTCGGTGAACTCCCGCAGCTGCGGGGCGGCTTCGCGCAGCAGCGGCAGCCGGGCGCGGAACTCGTCGTCGGGGTAGGTGAGACAGAGCGCCGCCGCCTGGTAGAGCACCTCGAACGTGGGCATCAGGTCTCCTCCTCCTTGTCCGCGGTCTGCCGGTGGCTCAGCGCGTGGAAGTTCTCCACGGACACGAGCGGCAGATGGGTACGGCCCCCGGAGCCCTGGCCGAACGGCCCGTCGCCGCCCAAGCCGCCCATGCCGCCCATGCCGGGCCCGCCGTCGTAATCGAGGCTGCACCCGCCCGGGAGCGTCGACTCCTCCAGCCGCCGCGCGTCTGAGACACCCGCCCCCGGGATCACATACCTGTCCTCGTACTTGGCGATCGCCAGCAGCCGGTACATCTCCTCGATCTCGGCGCCCCGCATGCCGACGGCGCGCGCGACCGACGGATCGGGCTCCTCGCCGAGGTTGATGGCGCGCATGTGGGAGCGCATCGCGGCGAGCTTCTCCAGAGACGCCCGGACCGGGGCGACATCGCCCGCGGTGAAGAGCTCCGCCAGATACTCCAGGGGAATGCGCAGGGTGTCGATCGCGCCGAAGAGATTCCGCGCGTCCTCGCCGTCGTGTCCGGTCTCGGTCAGCGCCTCGACGACCGGTGACAGCGGCGGGATGTACCAGACCATCGGCATGGTGCGGTACTCCGGGTGCAGCGGCAGCGCCACCCTGTACTTGCTGATCAGCGCGCGCACGGGCGACCGCCGGGCCGCCTCCACCCAGTCGTACGGGATCCCCGCCGCCGCACAGGCCCGCCGCACCCCTGGATCCTCCGGGTCGAGAAAGACACCCAACTGCGCCGCGTACAGCTTCTGTTCGTCGGCCACGGAAGCCGCGGCCTTCACCTTGTCCGCGTCGTACAGCACCACGCCGAGATAGCGCAGCCTCCCCACGCACGTCTCCGAGCAGACCGTCGGCAGCCCCACCTCGAGGCGCGGAGAGCACAGCGTGCACTTCTCGGCCTTTCCGGTGCGGTCGTTGAAGTAGACCTTCTTGTACGGGCATCCCGTCACGCACATCCGCCGGCCCCGGCAGCGGTCCTGGTCGACGAGGACGATGCCGTCCTCCGCCCGCTTGTGCATCGCACCGGAGGGACAGGCGGCCACGCAGGACGGGTTGAGGCAGTGCTCGCAGATGCGCGGCAGATGGAACATGAAGGTCTGCTCGAACTCGAACCGCACCTTGTCGGCGGCCTGCCTGCGGACCCGCTCGACCATCGGATCGTTCTCGTAGTCGTAGGTCCGAGGCTCGTCGTAGTCCTTGATCTCCGGGAGTCTCGGTGGGGAGACGATGCTCGCGAGCCTCTTGAAACGGCCGCCCGCCTTCAGCTTCAGCGCGCCTCGCCGGTTCAGCTGCCAGCCGCCCTGCCACTCCTCCTGGTCCTCGTAGCGGCGCGGATAGCCCGGGCCGGGCCGGGTCTCGACGTTGTTGAACCAGACGTGCTCCATGCCCTGGCGGTCGGTCCACGCCTGTTTGCAGGTCACCGAGCAGGTGTGGCAGCCGATGCACTTGTCGAGGTTCATCACCATCGCGATCTGGGCCATGGGGCGCATCAGTACTCGACCTCCTGGCTGCGGCGGCGGAGCACCGTCACTTCGTCGCGCTGGCTGCCGGTGGGGTCCAGGTAGGTGAACGCCCAGGAGAGCTGGGCGTAGCCGCCGACCAGGTGGGACGGCTTGAGAAGCAGCCGGGTCGTTTCCGTCTTCGGTACGCCCACCGTGCGTTCCTGCGCGTGATGCAGATAGACGGTGCCGTGCGGGATGCGGTGCGAGACGACGGCACGGGCGACGACCACGCCGTCGCGGTTGAGCGCCTCGATCCAGTCGTCGTCCTTGACGCCGATCGCCTCCGCGTCCTGCGGGGACAGCCAGATGTGCCGGCCGCTGTGGGAGAGCGCCAGCATGAAGAGGTGGTCCTGGTACTCGGAGTGGAGGGACCACTTGTCGTGCGGGGTGAGGTATCGGACCGTCACCTCGCGTTGGCCGTCCGGTCCGAGGCGGGGTTCGCCGAGGAGCCGGTTCATGTCCAAGGGCGGCCGGTACACCGGGAGTGCCTCGCCCAGCTCGTGGATCCAGTCGTGGTCCAGGAAGAAGTGCTGGCGTCCGGTGAGGGTGTGCCAGGGCTTGAGGTGCTCGGTGTTGAGCGTGAACGCCGTGTAGCGGCGCGCGCCGGACTCGCTGCCCGACCACTCCGGTGAGGTGATCACTGGGACGGGCTTGGCCTGCGTATCCGCATACGTGACGCGCTTGCCCTCGTGCTCGGCGGCCAAGTGGGCCATCTCCTGCCCGGTGCGGGCCTCCAGGGTGCGGAAGCCCTGGGTGGCGAGGCGGCCGTTGGTGGTGCCGGACAGGGCGAGGATCGTGTTCGCGGCCTTCACGGCCGTATCGAGGGAGGGGCGGCCTTCGTACGCCGTACCGTTCAACTGTCGCAGATCCTCCACCTCCTCGGTCGGCCACAGTGTGATCCCCTTGGCGGGCAGGCCCAGTTGCTCCACGAGCGGACCGAGGGCGGTGAACTTCTTGCCGATGGCCGTGTAGTCGCGCTCCACCACGGTCAGGTGGGGCATCGTCCTCCCGGGCACGGGGTCGCACTCCCCGCGCTTCCAGTCCCTCACCACCGCGCCCGGCTGGGCGATCTCGCCCGGTGTGTCGTGCTGGAGCGGCGATGCGACCAGGTCCTTGCGCACCCCGAGATGGTCGAAGGCCAGCTCGCTCAGCCTCTCGGCCAGCGCCTTGAACGCGTCGAAGTCGGTGCGCGCCTGCCACAGCGGGTCCACCGCCGGGGTGAAGGAGCGCACGTAGGGGTGCCTGTCCGTGCTGGACAGGTCGTGCTTCTCGTACCAGGTCGCGGCGGGCAGGACGACGTCCGACAGCAGCGTCGACGAGGTCTGCCGGACGTCCAGCGACAGCAGCAGATCGAGTTTGCCCTCGGGCGCCTCGTCCCGCCAGGTCACGTCCCTCGGGCGCTCGCCGGGCTCGGCCTCCCGCGCGCTCAGCGACGACTGCGTGCCCAACAGATGCTTGGTGAAGTACTCGGCGCCCTTTGCCGAAGAGCCCAGTGGATCGGCTCGCCACAGCGTCAGCACGCGCGGCCAGTTCTCCGGCGCGTCCGGGTCCTCGCACGCGAACTTCAGGGTCCCGGCGCGGAGTTCGGCCACCACTCGCGACACCGCATCGCCGAACGCCCCGCCCAGCTCCAGCGGATTGCGGTCGAAGGTCGGATACGACGGCATCCACCCCGAACGCGCCGACAGGGCAAGGCAGTCCGCGCCGGTCATCCCCGCGAACCGGCCCTCACCCAGCGGCGAGGCGAGCGCGTCGGCGGTGAACCGGTCGTAGCGCCACTGGTCGGTGTTGAGGAACCAGTACGCGGTGCCGATCATCTGGCGTGGCGGACGCGACCAGTCGCAGGCGGCGGCCAGCGTCGCCCAGCCGGTCACCGGACGGCACTTCTCCTGGCCCGCGAAGTGCGCCCAGCCGCCGCCGTTGCGGCCCTGGCAGCCGGTGAGCTGGAGCAGGGCGAGGATGGCGCGGTAGATCGTCTCGGAGTGGAACCAGTGGTTCGTGCCCGCGCCCGTCAGGATCATGCAGCGGCCCTTGGACTGCCGGGCCGTCCGCGCGAACTCCCGGGCGATCTTCACGCACTTGGCCGCCGGGACGGATGTATGCGCCTCCTGCCAGGCGGGCGTGCAGGGCGCGTCGGCATCCTCGTAGGAGGCGGGCCAGCGGCCGGGCAGGCCGTGGCGGAAGATGCCGTAGTGGGCGAGGAGCAGGTCGAAGACCGTGGTGACCAGCGGCCCGGCGGCGCCGCCGAGCCGGGTCGCCGGGACTCCCCGCCGCAGGACGTCCCCGCGCCCCTGACCGTGCTCGCCGCCGTCGGTGTCGAAGCGGGGGAGCAGCACCGTCACGCCTCCCGAAGCCTGATGGCCGTACAGGCTCAACTGCGGCTCGATCGGGCCGAGTTCGAGGTTCCAGCGGCCCTTGCCGGAGTCGGTCCAGCGGAAGCCGAGCGAGCCGTTCGGGACGACCGCGCGTCCGCTCACCGCGTCCAGCACGACCGTCTTCCACTGCGCACCCTCGCCCTCGTGCCCCAGATCGGTGGCACGCAGGAACTTCCCGGGGACGTAGGCGCCGTCCCGTTCGGTCAGGGTCACCAGGAAGGGCAGGTCGGTGAACTTCCGTACGTAGTCCGCGAAGAACGGCGTCTCGCGGTCGACGAAGAACTCCCTGAGGATGACGTGGCCCATCGCGAGCGCGAGGGCGCCGTCCGTGCCGGGGTGCGGATGCAGCCACTCGTCGGCGAACCTCGCGCTGTCCGCGTCGTCGGGGGCGACGGCCACGACCTTCTGGCCGCGGTAGCGGGCCTCCGCCATCCAGTGCGCGTCGGGCGTGCGGGTCACCGGGACGTCGGAGCCCCACATCATCAGATACGCGGCGTCCCACCAGTCGCCCGACTCCGGTACGTCCGTCCGGTCGCCGAAGACCTGCGGCGAGGCGACGGGCGGGTCCGCGTACGACAGCATCGGGGCGCCGATCAGCGCGTGGAAGCGGGCGCCCGCCGCGTGCGACACCATCGACGTCGCCGGGTTGGGGGAGAAGCCGGCGATGCGGTCGGGGCCGTACGTCTTGATGGTGTGGACATGTGCGGCGGCGACGATCTCGACGGCCTCGTCCCAGGTGGCGCGGACCAGGCCGCCCTGGCCGCGGGCCCGCTGGTAGCGGCGACGGCGCGACGGGTCCCGCTGGATGTCGGCCCAGGCGAGGACGGGGTCCCGCAGGCGTTGCTTCGCCTCCCGGTACATCCGCAGGAGCACACCGCGGACGTACGGGTAGCGCACACGGGTGGGGGAGTAGGTGGACAAGGAGAAGGCGGCGCCCCGCGGGCAGCCGCAGGGCTCGAAGGCGTCCGCCTCCCGGCCGCCGGTCGGGCCGATGCCGTGCGGGTCGGGGGAGGGCGTGCCGGCGCGGAAGAACCGGCCGGTGCGCAGCAGGAACGCGGCCGGCTCGGCGGGCGGTACCTGAGTGTCGGTCACGTGCGCTCCTCGCTTGCCCTGGCCTCCAACCTAGGGGCGAGCAGGGGAGCGCACCTGTTCACGGCGCCCGTACGGGTCAGGCCTTACGGGCGACTCCCGCGTACACCGGCACGATGCCCTCGGCCTGGACCGCCACGTCCTCCGGGTCCGGCCGCCAGCCCGTCACCGGGATCACACCGGGTCCCAGCAGCTCCAGGCCGTCGAAGAAGCGGGAGAACTGCGCAAGCGAACGGGGGAAGAACGGGGTGCCGCTGCGCCGGAAGTTCTCCGCCGCCTTCCCGATCGCCTCCGGGCTGAGGTCGGGGGTGACCTGGGACAGGACCAGGTAGCTGCCCGGGGCGAGCGCGGCGACGTACTTCCGCAGCAGGCCGTACACGTCGTCGCCGTCGGGGTCGTCGCCCAGGTAGTGGGTCAGCGCGACCAGCGACAGCGCCACCGGCGCACCGAGGTCCAGGGACTCCCCGGCCCGGCTCAGCAGGGTGTCGATGTCGCGGACGTCGGCGTGCACGTACTCGGTCGCGCCCTGGGCCGAGCCGTGCAGCAGGGCCTCCGCGTGCCGCAGGACGATCGGGTCGTTGTCGGCGTACACCACCTTCGACTCCGGCGCGACCTGCTGGGCCACCTGGTGCAGATTGGGCTCGGTGGGGATGCCCGTGCCGATGTCCAGGAACTGGCGGATCCCCGCCTGCGCCACCGTCCGCGTCGCCCGGTGCATGAAGCGGCGGTTGGCGCGCGCCCCGCGCAGGACCGTGCCGTCGACCGCCAGGATCCTGCGGGCCAGCTCCTCGTCCACCGGGTAGTTGTCCTTGCCGCCCAGCCACCAGTCGTAGACCCGGGCGGGATGCGGACGGCTGGTGTCGATACGGGCGAACTCGGCCTCGGATCCGGTCATGCGGTGTCTTCTCCTACGACTTCGGGTCGGGGTGGCTCAGCAGTCCCCGCGGTGGTCCCGCAGGATCTTCTTGGTCTGCTCGGCGGACGCGGCACGCGCCGTCATATGGTCCAGCACCTCCAGGTGCGTGGAGACCTCCGTGCGGGAGTCGAGATACAGCGCACCGGTCAGATACTCGGTGAAGACCATGTCGGGAAGCTCGGGCTCGCCGAACCGGAACAGCGTGAACGGCGCGTACGTCCCCGGGTGCGGGCCCGCCCTGAACTCGGCGACCTGGAGGGTCACGCGGTCGCGCTCGGCGAACTGCAGCAGCTTGTCGATCTGTTCGCGCAGCACGGAGCCGTCGTTGCTCACGGGACGGAGCAGGACCGTTTCATCCATGATCACCCACAGATGGGGGCGGTCGTCGCGCTCCAGGAGCTGCTGCCGGGCCATGCGCAGCGACACATGCCGCTCGATGGTCTCCGGACCGGCCTGTCCGATCGTCCCGGCCTCCAGCACGGCCCGCGCATACGCCTCCGTCTGCAGCAGACCGGGCACGAAGTGCGGCTCGTAGGAGCGGATGATCCCGGCGGCGCCCTCCAGGCTCACATACAGGCTGAACCAGTCCGGCAGCACATCGTGGAACCGCTGCCACCAGCCCGGCTGGTTCGCCTCCTCAGCGAGCGAGACGAACGCCGCAGCCTCCTCCTCGGACACGCCATAGGCACCGAGCAGCAGCTGGACGTACGGGATCTTCAGCGCGACATCGGCCATCTCCATGCGCCGCACGGTCGCGGGGGCCACGCGCAGGACCTTTGCGGCCTCCTCGCGCTTGAGGCCGGCCGCCTCGCGCAGCTCCTGCAGCCGCTTGCCGAGGACCACCTGGCCGACGGTGGGCGCGGGTCGCCGCTCGCTCACGCCACGCCTCCCCTACGTGCCGAAGTTCGGGAGCAGTGTGTCATGTTCGGGTGGGTGTCCGACAGAAACGGTGGTGACTCTCTCACTACGCCTCATTCAGGAGCGGTCGTGGATCTCCCGCCACGCCTCATTACCTCGCGGGTAATCGACCGCGACGGGCGCGCGAAGGATCGTAGAGGCACCGGGTTCCGGGCCGGCGCACTCCGCTCCGGAATCCGGGTCCCGCTGCCGCACCTCGATGGAGGGTGATTCGTCATGTCCGCGACCCAGCTCGCCGCGCTCGCCCGGACCTCCGACCCGCACACCATGCTACGTCGCTTCCTCGCCCTCGACGCGGTGGTCACCGGCGCGAACGGCCTCGCCTACCTCGTCGCCTCCGGGCCGCTCGGCAGCTTCCTCGGGGTCGACTCCATGCTGCTGCTCGAACTCGGCGTGCTGCTCGCGGTGTACGGGGCCGCCGTCGGCTTCCTCGCCACCCGTGCCCACCCGGCCGCGCTGCCCGTCAGGGCCGTGATCGAGGTCAACCTCGCCTGGGCGGCGCTGAGTTTCGCCGCCCTGGGCCTGTGGCTGTCGCCGACCGCGGCGGGCGCGGTGTGGACGGTGCTTCAGGCGATCTCCGTCGCCGGGTTCGGGCTGGTCCAGTACATGGCGCTGAGGGCGCGTCAGGGCATCCGCAGCTCCTGAGTCGGTGGGTGCGGGCCCGGCCGGGCCCGCACCCACCGTCGTTCACGGGGTGTAGACGGTCGGCCTGGGGGCCGTCACCATGCCGCTGCCGATGTGGAAGCTCGGGTGCGGGGGCTGGTTGTAAGCCGTGTTCTGCCAGGCCAGGGCGGTGCGGTACATCGTGTCGTGGAGCAGGGTGGTGATCTTCGTGCCGGTCTCGTGCGGAGTGGAGTAGATCCGCAAGGCCGTGTTGTTCGACGTCGGCCAGACGACCTCCTCGCGCCAGTCACCGAAGATGTCCCCGGACAACGACGGGGTGGCCTTGGTGCCGTTGTTGGAGTGGACCGAGGCGCCGGTCAGCAGCCGCGTGTCGGACGACGTGCCGTACTTGTCGATGCGGGTGCCGTCGAGGAGTTCGCGGGTGGTGTCGCCGTCCCACCAGTTCACGAAGTTGATGCTGGACGGCTCGCGACCCAGCGAGGCTCCGGTCGGGGAGCGCAGGGTGGTGTCGGAGGCGGACCAGGACTCGGCGCCCGCGGACCCCGCGTGGATGTCGGCGGACACCCCGCGCCCGTTGTCGGCACCGGAGACCGTCTGCCACAGGAGCGCACCTGTGCGGGCGTCGGCCATCCAGGAGCCGGGCTTGGAGCTGTCCTCCGATACCTTGAAGTACTCCAGGCCCGAGCGGGCGGGGTTGAGGTCGCCCACATGTCCCGCGTCGCCGTGGCCCAGCTTCGTCGTCCACAGCCCATGGCCGTTGTCGTCCACGGTCATGGCGCCGTACACGATCTCGTCCTTGCCGTCGGCGTCCACGTCCGCGATGGACAGACTGTGGTTGCCCTGACCGTCGTACCCCTTCCCCGTGTTGGTGGAGGAGTTGGTGTCGAAGGTCCAGCGGCGGGTGAAGGCGCCGCCCCGCCAGTCCCAGGCCGCTATCACGGAGCGGGTGTAGTAGCCGCGCGCCATGATGAGCGAGGGACGGGCGCCGTCCAAGTAGGCGGTGCCGGCGAGGAATCGGTCGACCCGGTTGCCGTAGGAGTCGCCCCACGACGCCACCGAGCCCCGGGCCGGGACGTAGTCGACCGTGCCCATCGCCTTGCCGGTCTGCCCGTTGAACATGGTCAGGAACTCCGGGCCGGAGAGCACGTAGCCACTGGAGTTGCGGTGGTCGGCCGACGAACTGCCGATCACCGCGCCCGTGCCGTCCCGCGTGCCGTCGGCCGTCTTCATGGCGACCTCGGCCTTGCCGTCGCCGTCGTAGTCGTACACCTGGAACTGCGTGTAGTGCGCGCCGGAGCGGATGTTGCGGCCCAGGTCGATGCGCCACAGCCGGGTGCCGTCGAGCTTGATGCCGTCGACGATGGTGTTGCCGGTGTAACCGGACTGCGAGTTGTCCTTGGCGTTGGTGGGCTGCCACTTGAGGACGAAGTCGAGGGCGCCGTCACCGTCGAGGTCGCCGACGGAGGCGTCGTTGGCCTCGTAGGTGTACGCGACACCGTCGGGGGTGGTACCGCCCGCGGGCGGGGAGATGGGGACGTCCTTGTAGCCGGTGCGGAACTGGACAGCGTGCACCGAGTCGGCCTGTTCGACGCCACCGACGATCGCGCGGACGGTGTAGTCGGCCTGTTCGGGCGCGCCGGAGTGGAAGTAGTTGGTGGAGCCGGTGATCGGGGTCGCGTTGACCTTCGTACCGGCGCGGTAGACGTTGAAGGAGACGCCGCCGGGGTCGGTGCCCAGCCAGCGCCAGCTGACCAGGTTGCCGGCGGCCGTGTGGACGCTGACCACACCCCGGTCGAGCTTCTCGACCTGGCGTGCGGTGGCGGCCTCGGCTGTGCCGGGGCCGGTGAGGGCGGTGAGTCCGGCGGCGACGAGCGCGGTCGTGGCGCCCAGCGCGGAGAGGACGACGCTTCGTCTGCGGTGCTTGTGCGGGTGCTGCACGAGACGTACCTCCTGGAGGACGGACGGGTTCCGGCCTCTCAGTGGTCGCCGTGCACCTCGAAGTTGCCGTATCTTTCGGCCAGTTCGGCGACCGTCCGGGCGATCTTCGCCCGTAGCCCGGGCGGGCCCAGCACCTCGATGTCCGTGCCCAGACGCAGAAACTCCCCCGCCGCGTGGTCGACGGACTCGATGGGAACGGTGGCCTGGATCCAACCGGTCTCGTCCGTACGGCCGTTGGCGGCGACGGCGCGGGCGAGCGGGCCGGAGAGCGTCGCCGACGGCGCCAGGCGCACCACCGCCTCCGCCCGGTACAGCCGGTCGTGGAAGTCCCTCTGGTACGCCTCCCAGTAGGCCGCGAGATCGAAGTCGCTGGGACGCGTGAACTCCTCGTCCGATGCGGTGAGTTCGAGGATCTGGTCGACCCGGAAGGTGCGCGGCCCGGGACCGGCGACCACATACCAGCGGCCCGCTTTCAGGACCAGTCCGTACGGTTCCAGACGGCGCTCCACGTCGGTGGGCTCGCGCCAG
Organism: Streptomyces sp. NPDC050211; assembly: GCF_040656035.1. NCBI lineage: Bacteria > Bacillati > Actinomycetota > Actinomycetes > Kitasatosporales > Streptomycetaceae > Streptomyces > Streptomyces sp. NPDC050211. Next base: position 28,156 of record NZ_JBFALC010000001.1, on the reverse strand, counting down.
CGCCGGTACACGACGTGCAGCACCCTGCTGTTCCAGACGGCATCGGCGACCGCCGGGAGATACGGGGCCTCCTCGCCGTCCGCGTACCAGCCGGGGGCGTCGAGGTGGAAGCGGCCGCTGATCCGGTCGGCGTGGGCGCGCAGCTCCGCGGGCAGCGCGGCGCGGACCTTGAGCTGGGCGGCGGCGAGTACGGAGCCGAGGCCCAGCTCGGCGGCGGGTCCCGGGATCCCGGCGAGGAACAGCGCCTCGGCCTCGTCGGCGGTCAGGCCGGTGAGGCGGGTGCGGTAGCCGTCCAGCAGCCGATAGCCGCCGTCGTGGCCCGCGTCGCCGTACAGCGGGACACCGGCCGCGCTCAGGGCGTCGACGTCCCGGTAGACCGTGCGGACGGAGACCTCCAGCTCCTCGGCGAGCTGGGCGGCGGTCATCCGGCCGCGGGTCTGGAGCAGCAGCAGGATCGAGACGAGTCGGCCGGCCTTCACTGACACAGGATGTCAGTGAAGCGGTCCTAGCGTCCTGCCATGAGCTTCACCGAGAAACTGCTGACCGTGCCGCCGCCGATCGAGGTAGCCGGGCGGCACATCAAGCGCTACCACGTCACCTCGGACCCGGCGGGCATCGCACCCGACGTCGAGAAGGCGGCGTACGCGATCCTGCCCGAGCTGCTGCCGGAACCGGACGGCACCCCGCCGGCCACCTTCGTCGTGCTGCACCGGGGCGGTGACGACGGCGCCTACCTGAACGCGTACAGCTGGGTCTGGGACAACGTCCTGCACTTCCGCGGCGCCGCGGAAGTGCAGCCGGCACTCGGCTGCCCGGACCGCGACCCGACGCACTTCATCACACCGGACAAGCCATGGATCGGCTGCGTCTGGGAGCTGCCCCCGATCCTGCACGAACGCGACGCCTGGGTACGGCACCTGCTCGCACCTGAACACCCCGACCTGGCCGCCTACTTGGCGGACACCATGCCCGCCGGAACCACTGGAGACCGGGGCGCTGCGCTGGCGTGAGCCGATCACATCGGGCCGGTTCAGGGTGCAGGTCGGTCTGCGTGGCCGTCGCTCTGGGGGCTGCCGCCCTCAGACCCCCGCTTCGGCCTGAACGGCCTCGTCCTCAAACTCCCCCAGAGGGGGCACCCTCAACGGGCTGAGATGTGGTGACCGGCACTGAGAGGGCGGACGACGCGCTCCCCCACTCTCAGCTTCGCCGAGCGGGTGGACCACCTCGGGAAGGGCCCACGTGCGGTTCGTCTGGTCGGGTGTCTCGGCGGGCGCGGCCCGCTGGGAGCAGGCGTTCTCCCTGGACGGCGGGGAGAGCTGGCTGACCAACTGGATCATGGAGTTCACTCGTCGGGCGGCTTCCTGAAGGCTCGGAGGGAGAAGACGGGGTCGGGGCGCGGGCGGTCCTGGTCGGGGAGGGTCGCCAGGAGCTCGGCGAACCGTTCGGTGCGCGGTTCGCCGGGCGGCAGCTGGGTGAACCAGCCGCGCCGCAGGTCGGCGGCGGTCCGCCGGGGGCTGCGGCCCTGACCCACACCCGGGAAGCGGGCCTGCCTGGCGGGGAGCAGTCCCTGCTCGGCGGCGTACGACGCCACGGCCGCCGCCTCGTCCCGGGCGGGGCGGCGTGGGCGCGGGGCGAGCACGGCATCGATGTCACTGCCCACGTCGTGCGCGGCGGCCTTGTCGACGGTGGTGACGTACACACCGCCCGGTCGCAGCACCCGGGCGCACTCGGCGACGGCGGCCCGCACGTCGTCGGGTTCGTCGAGTAGATGCAGCAGCCACACGCTGGTCACGGCGTCGAACGCGCGGTCAGGGAACGGCAGCCGCCGGCTGTCCGCGAGCACGACCGCGCCGGGCAGGCGAGCTGCGGCCATCCGGGCCATCCCGGACGTCAGATCCGCGCCGGTCACCCGCAGGCCGGGCCGGGCCGCCGCGAGCCGCCGGGTCACGATGCCGGTGCCGCAGGCCACGTCGAGGAGGCGGCCGGTCACGCCGGGCAGCAGGCCCAGGACGGCGTCGGCAGCCGCGGCGGCCCGGGGTTCGCCGCCGCGGGTGATGTCGTAGGCGTCGGCTTCCTTGTCGTAGTCCAGCACCGTGTCACTTCGCCCCGTGGGCCGGCGCAAGTTCCTCCACCCGGCGGGCCAGCTTGAAGTCCCGCTCGGTCACCGCGCCCACGGTGTGCGTGTTCACGCTCAGTGACAGGGTGTTGTAGCCGAGGGTGAGGTCGGAGTGGTGGTCGAGCTCCTCCTGGACCTGGGCGATGTGGACGACCATCGCGGTGGCCGCGAGGTGTGAGCGCAGCCGGTAGGAGCGGGCGATACGGTCCCCGTCCAGGGACCAGCCCGGCAGCTCCGCCAGCCGCTCCTCGATCTCCTCCTGCGACAGCGGTTCGAGGGGCATGGCCTCGCTCCTTCCAGGGCGTCCGGGTTCCTCTTCAGCGTGCCACAGCCGCGCACTTGACGCCCTGGTCAGACGGGTGCCCGGAGATCTGTTCCGGACACATCCCGGCGCCCCTGGACTACGGTCGTCGTATGACCACACTCGCGTCCGACAGCGCCGCACTCCCCGCCGACGACGGCGTCGGTCCCCTGCTGCGGGCCTGGCGGGAGCGGCGGCGGGTCAGCCAGCTGGAGCTGGCGCTGCGGGCCGACTCCTCCGCCCGGCACATCAGCTTCATCGAGACGGGCCGCTCCCGGCCGAGCGAGGAGATGGTGCTGCGGCTGGCCGAGCATTTGGACGTGCCCGTCCGCGAGCGCAACGCCCTGCTCCTGGCGGCCGGTTACGCCCCGCGCTACCGGGAGACCCCCCTGGACGACCCGGCGCTGGACACGCTGCGCGAGGGCATCGAGCAGCTCATCCAGGGCTACGAGCCCTACCCGGCCCTCGTGGTGGACGCGACGTACAACGTCGTGGCCGCAAACCGGGGCATCCTGGCCCTGCTCGACGGCCTGCCCGAGTCGCTGCTCGTACCGCCGCTGAACGCGATGCGGCTGACCCTCCACCCGGAGGGCCTCGCGCCCCGGATCCGCAATCTGCGGGAGTGGCGCGGCCATCTGCTCGCCCAGATGGAACGGCAGATCGCGCTGCAACGCTCCGAACCGCTGCGGGAGCTGTACGAGGAGGTCGCCGCGTACCCGGTGCGGGAGACAGGGGAGGAACCGGCCGAACCGGTCCCCTACTTCGCGCTCCCGATGCGCATCGAGCACGACGGCCGGGTGCTGTCCTTCATCTCCTCCATCTCCACCTTCAACACCCCCATGGACGTGACCGTCGCCGAGCTGGCCATCGAGACGCTGCTCCCGGGCGACCCGGCGACGGTCAAATACCTTCAGGCGATCGCGCAGGACTGATCACCGAGCTTGAACGAAGCGGGTTTCGCGTTCGCTCCCGACCAGCTCCCCGTGAACCCGAAGCTCACGGACGAGCCCGCCGCCACGGTGCCGTTCCAGCCCACGTTCTTCGCCGTCACCGCTGAACCCGACTGTGTGTGATCGGCGTTCCAGAGCTGGGAGATGGTCTGGCCGTTCGGGAAGGTCCAGTTGAGCGACCAGCCCGACCAGGCACTCGTCCCGGTGTTGCTCAGCCGGACGTCGGCCTGGAAGCCGCCCGACCACTCGTTGGTCACCTTGTACGTGACGGCGCAGGCGCCCGTCGGTGTGGGTGTCGGGTCGGTGCCGCCGCTGTCGGCGGTGTCGCCGAAGATGACGCCGCGGCCGTTCGTCGCCACGTACACCCGGCCGTACACCCGAGGGTCGCCGGTGATCGCCGCACCCGTCCAACCCCACTGGTGGGCGTCGTCGTTGACGCGCGTCCAGGTCGCGCCGCGGTCCGTGGAGCGGAAGATGCCGCGTACGCCGCCGATCTTCGCGCTGGTGTAAAGGGTCTGGTACGTCGCTCCGGGCGCCGCCTTGCCGAAGCCGATCGTGTCGGCCTGATCGACGTTCGGCAGCTTGGTGAAGGTGGCGCCGGAGTCGGTGGAGTGCCACAGGCCGTACGCGCCGTCGCTCGCGCCGCCCGCCAGCCATACGTCACCCTTCGTGCCGGGCAGCGCCTTGAAGCGGACGGTGTCGCCGGAGGGGAGCCCGGCCGCGGCCGACGCGGAGAAGGTCGCGCCGCCGTCCGTACTGACGTAGAACTTCCCGGACTTGAAGCCGTAGAAGGTCATCGGGTCGACCCGGTCGGACTCGACGATCGCGCCCGCCGGGATGCCGCTCGACGCCGACCAGGACGTGCCGAAGCCGGTCGCGTAGTGGACCCCCGCGCCCTGCGGACTCCACACGAACCGGCTGCCGTCGGCCGCCGCAGCGACCGTGCCGCCACCGCTGACGCCCGAAGGGTCCGTCCCCGCGAACCAGTTGGCGCCGTTGTCCGTCGAGAACGCGATGTGCGGTCCCGAGTCCAGATTGCCGGCGCGGACCACGGTGTTCGGGTTGCTCTCCGCGAAGTCCAGGCTGGTCGTCGAGGTGAAGTTCGGTGAGGTGTACATCATCGGCGGGACCTGGGTGAGATCCGTGTGCCGGAAGCCGCCGATGTCGCCGAGCGCGCTGAGCAGGGGAGCGCCCGAGGGCGGTGACGCGAGGTCCAGGACGGCCGTCTCCTCCAGGCCCCGCACCATCGGCTTGATGGTGAACTGGCCTCCGCTGTCCCACTTCGACAGATCCTCGGTGCCGTAGATCGTCGCACCCGTCCCGTACATCATCCGGTTCGAGTCGAACGGGTCGATCTCCAGCGACTCCGTCATCCAGCCCAGTTTCGGGGTCTGTTCGGGCGGCGCCGGGTTGGCGCCCCAGGTCAGCCAGGGGGATGAGGAGACGTCCATCGTGTAGCGGTTCGCGCGGTTGGGGTACGACGTGTAGTCCCACGCCTTCGTCCACGCCCCGCCGCTGTCCGTCGAGCGGAAGATCTGGGTGTCCGGCCACCAGGAGCTGTACGCCGTGGCCATCACCGTGCCGGGCCGTTGCCGGTCGACGGTGAGACCGCTGAAGCCGTAGTACGTGTCGGCCTCCGCCACCGGGCTGATGTCCGTCCAGGTACCGGTCGCGGTCGCATACCGCCACAGCCGGCCCTTGCCACCGTCGTACGGCCCGCCCGTGTCGCTGTAGGCGAGGTACAGATAGCCGTTCGTCGCGTCCAGCACGCCCTTGTGGGCCAGATAGCCGGTCGGTTGCCCGGCGACACGGGACCAGGTCGCTCCCGCGTCCGTCGAGCGGTACACCGCGTTGTCCTTGTCGGCGACCCCGACGTAGATCGTCCGTGTGGCGCTGCCCGCCGTACCGGTCGACTCGTCGAAGGTGACCCAGACGATGCCCTGATTGTCGGAGGCGTAGCCGCTCGTGTCGCTCGGATCCTGCGCGTAGTTGCCGACGTTGGGGAAGTCGGTGACCTGCGACCAGGTGACACCGGAGTCCGTCGACCGCCACAGCCCCTTGCCGCTGGGCGCCCCCAGATACAGCACGCTGTTCCTGTTCGGGTCGACGGCCAACCGCTCACCCATGCCCCGGCCCGGCATGTTCCCACCCAGCTTGAACGGCAGGTCCGCCTTCTGCCAGCTCGCGCCCCGGTCGGCGGAGCGCACGACGGCGCCGTTCCCGGGGTCCCAGCTGTTGGTGTACGTCCCGACCGCCGCGTACACCTTGTCCGGGTCGACGGAGTCGGAGGCCAGGCTCACGACACCCGTGTGCCCCCAGTCGTCCCAGCCGACCGAGTCCAGCAGCGGCGTCCAGGTCTTCGTCGACTCCTGCCAGCGGTAGGCACCGCCGATGTCGGTACGGGCGTAGGCGAGGTTCTTCTCCTTGCGGTTGAAGACGATGCCGGGCACGAAGCCGCCACCGTCGATGCGCGCGTTCTTCCAGGTGTAGCTGTCGGCGGCGATCGACATCTTCTTCGCGGCGATGGCGTCGGAGGCGAGTGCGGGCGGGGTGCCGGCGAGGAGGCCGGCTGCTAGGGCCAGGACGGCCGTGAGGATGCGGGTTCTTCGCACGGGGGGTCCTTTCCTGGATGGGGGGATTGCGGAGGCGGGAGGGTAAGCGCTTTCTCTCTGGCGCGAGAGTTGCCGGGCGACCCCCAGTGCGGGAGGGGGCCGCCCGGCGGGGTGGTCTCGTCGTCCGGTGACGAGACCGCGCACGCGAAGCTTTGAGGCGGTTCCGCGGAAACGCCGTGCACGGGAGCGCCCCTTCAGGGGCGCGGGGAACTGCGCGACCAGCCACAACGGACCCGCAGCCGAACACGGCCCAACCCGCGGAGCGCCCGGCGGGGACTATTCGAGAAGCTCCGCGTACGAACCCATGGCCAGGGCGATGTCCGCCTGGGCCCAGAACCGGTGGTACGTGAAGGAGGGCGCGGCTCCGCCCGCCAGGTAGGCCTCGATCTTCGACCAGGCCGGGTCGTCCTCATAGAACGACCGGATCGAGTCGAACGTCGACGACGAGTTGATCGCGTCACCGTTCGGCATCGTGCCGCTCCAGCCGGACGGGACGTAGATCGCGTCGTCGAACCGGCTGTAGTCCGCCCGGGTCTCCGGGACGGCGACACCCAGCGCGTCCTGATGGTTGCTCCACATGCCGTCGAGCAGCGCCTTCGCCGTCGCCGCGGCCTCCGTGTCACCGGACCGATCTGCGTAGTACGTCAGGGTCTTGGCGTACGCGGCGGCCACACCGACATCGTTGGTGTAGTCGGCGACAGCGACGTGAAGTCCGTTGTTGGCGCCCGGGCTTGACGGGTTCCAGGTGTCGGGCTGGCCCGACCACTGAAGCGTCGACGGAATCTGGTACGTGCCGTCGGGATTGACGGTCGTCTCGGACAGCGCCCAGTCGACCCACTTGTCGAGGACCGCCTTGGCGTCCGCGTTCCCCGTCTGCTGGTAGTACTCGGCGACCCGCTCCATCGACCACGCCTGGAAGCCGAACCACTGGTTGGACGGCGGGTCGTGGTAGACGGGCTGCTGGTCGTAGTACATGCCGTAGAACGTCGACTTCCCAGTCGGCGGAGTCGCGTACCGGCCCGCCCAGCTGTTGGTCGCACCGCCCGCGATGCCGCCCTCGGACGACTGCAGCCAGCGGTAGAACTCCAGCTGCCGGTCGAGCGACTTGGCCCAGTCCGCTTGGCCCGTCGCCGACTTGGGCTTCAGGTCGGCGTAGGAGCTGAGCGCGTACGCGGCCAACGGGTTCTGGTAGCCGCCGTGCGTGTGGCTGGAGCCGATGCGCCAGGCCCAGCCCGCCGAGGTGTCGGTCGCGCCGCCCCAGGCGTAGTACCAGGACATGAGGTACATCGAGGCGTCCTTGCCGGTGCCGGCCGCGCAGGTCGACGGCCCGACACAGTTGCCGACCTTCTTGAAGTACTTGTCGTACATCGAGTAGCGCAGGTAGTCGCCCATCTTCGCGGCCTTGCCGACGGTCGCGGAGACAGCACTGCCCTTGCCCTGCTCCTCGGCCCACTTGTCGGCCCAGTACGCGGCCTGCACCGCACGCGCGTCGGCGTCCGGGGCGTTGGTGAACTTCCACTGCTTGGCGTAAGACGCGTCGCCGGTGAACAGGTCCAAGTACCCGTTCGGGCCGCCGTACTTGAAGGCGTCACAGGTCGGCTGCGGCACCGTTTCCCACACCGACTCCTGCGCACCGCGCTGGAAGGTGTTGATGTACGACGGACCGGTGTCCGACGGCCCCGCCTCGCACTTGCCGGGCGAGTTGCCGTAGCCGTAGACGTTGTCGACGTCCTGCAGCCAGTGCATGCCGTACACGTCGTCCGTGCCGTACGCGCTCTTCAGCTCGGCCGCGATCGGGTCCGAGCCGACGGAGACCGACGAGTCGAGCCGGGCCGGGTACTCGTTCGGAGTGTCCAGCTCGGGTGCGTACGTCGCCGGCTTCGACGCGTTGTAGAAGGAGCCGGTCGGCTGGTCGGCGTGGGTGGGGATCATGTACTTCTCCATGATCTCCCAGGCGCCGTTGAACTTCGACCAGTCGCCGGTCACCTTGCCGTACATGGCCTGGAGCCACAGCAGATAGCTGTACGCCTCCGACGTGGTCTCATGGCCGTGGTCCGGCGCCTCGACGATCAGCGTCTCGACCGAGTGGTACGGGATGCCCTCGGGGGAGAAGTAGCCGTTCGCCGGGTTGGTGATCTTGCCGTAGAGCTCCAGGAAGCGGGCGTCGTACTGCTTCGTCGCCGCGATCTGCGTGACCGTGACCGCGGCCTTCGCATGCCCGGTGGCGGACGACTCGAACGTGGCCGAGCCCGTGCCCGACGAGGCCGCTGTGACGGTCACCGACTGCGCGGTGTTCCAGTTCGACGGGGTGAAGGTGAGGGACGCCCCACCGGTCACCGACAGACCCGAGTTGCCGCCCGTCCGGGCCGTCGTGACGGTCACATTGGCGGACGGCTGCGTCGACAGCTTCACCTGGTACGTGCCCGTCTTGCCCTGCTGCACGGCCAGTTGGTTGGTCGAGGCCACCACGGCGGGACCCGAGGCGACCGTGATGCCGACCGGCGTGGAGCTCGCGGACGCGCCCAGGCTGTCGTACGCCTTCGCCACCAGCGAATGACTGCCCACGGTCAAACTTGAGACCGAGAGCGAGTACGGCGCGCTGGTGTCGGTGCCGAGCAGCGTGGTGTCGTCGTAGAACTCGACCTTGCTGATCGTCGCGTCGTCGGCCGCCGCGGCGGTGGCTGCCAGCGGGACCGCGTCACCCTGCGAGTAGACGGCGCCCGGGGTCGGGCTGGTCAGCACGGTGATCGGCGGCTGATGTGCGCCCGTGCAGGGCGTGCCGTTGATCGCGAAGCTCGTCGGCGCCGCGTTGGTGCCGCTGTACGTGAACTGCGCGCCGGTCGAGGCGGCGGCTCCCGCCGCGATCGTCGCGTTGTACGAGGCGCTCTGCACGGTGACCGTCTGGCCGGACTGGGACCAGCTGCCGTTCCAGCCGTTGGTCAGCTTCTGGTTGCCCGAGTACGCGTACGTCAGGGTCCAGCCGCTGATCGGATCCGTGCCGCGGTTGGTGATCGTCAGGTCCGCGGTGAAGCCGGAGCCCCAGTCGTTGGTCTTGTAGTCGACGCTGCACTGAACTGCCGCAGCCTGGGCGGGTGTTGAGCCTGTCGACAGCATCGTGAACGGGAGTGCGAGGGCCGCCACGACGGCGGTCCATAACCGCCGCGCGGTGCGGCGTCTCCTTCTGGGGGGCATGTGCTGGTTCCTCCTTGCGGCTCGGGAGAAGTCAAGGCTTGAACCAGTGGGAGCGCTCCCATAGTGGAGATGGGCATCAAGGGGGTCAAGGTGCTTGAAGAGTCGAAAAGATTCGATGGATCCAGTTGAGGAAAAGTCAAGCGCATCCCCTGTCCTTTACCGACACTTGGCGCTACCTTCCTTCGCACCAGTGGGAGCGACTCCATCAGTCGACGCGTCCGTCACGACGCGCCCGAGCTGCAAGGACTCGCTCATGCGACACCCCCCGCGTTCAGGACTTTTACTCGGCTCATCGGCCCCGTGCGCCAACAGCACGGCAGCGGTGAGCAGTTGGCGTGTCGGCTACGAGGTCGCCGGTGCGCGAAACCTGGACCTCGAACAGGTGGAACCACAGCTCACGTGAGCCCTTGCGCGCCCTCAACGGATAACACCCCCTATCTCCGACCGAGAGGGAAACCCGCACTCATGAGTCGCACCAGAACAGCGATGCTCGCCGCCCTGGCGCTGGTCGCCGGGGCATCAGGCACGGCGTTAGCCGTCGACACCGGCGGGATGGAGACGGCCGCCGTCCCCTGCACCGTGGACTACAAGGTGCAGAACCAGTGGGACACCGGCTTCACCACCGCCGTGACGGTCACCAACAACGGTGCCGCCAAGTCCACTTGGGCGGTCAAGTGGTCGTACGCCGGAAACCAGAAGATCACCAACGGCTGGAACGCGAAGTTCAGTCAGAGCGGGGCCGCCGTCACCGCCGCCAACGAGTCCTACAACGGGACGCTGGCGGCCGGCGGTTCGATCAGCTTCGGCTTCAACGCCTCGTACAGCGGCAGCAACGCGCTGCCGACGACCTTCACCCTCGACGGCGTGACCTGCAACGTCGATGGCGGTGGCGGCCCCACGGATCCGCCGGACCCGACCGGACCGAAGGTCGACAACCCGTACGCGGGTGCCAAGGTGTATGTGAACCCGGAGTGGTCCGCGAACGCCGCCGCCGAGCCGGGTGGCAGCCGGATCTCCAACCAGCCGACGGGTATGTGGCTCGACCGGATCGCCGCCATCAACGGGGCGGGCGGCAAGATGGGGCTGCGCGACCACCTCGACGAGGCCCTGACGCAGAAGGGCAGCGGCGAGCTCGTCGTCCAGCTGGTGATCTACAACCTGCCCGGACGGGACTGCGCGGCCCTCGCCTCCAACGGTGAGCTCGGCCCGACGGAGATCGACCGGTACAAGACCGAGTACATCGACCCGATCGCCGCGATCCTCGCCGACCCGAAGTACGCCGCGCTGCGGATCGTCACCACCGTCGAGATCGACTCGCTGCCCAACCTCGTCACCAACACCGGAAGCCGCCCGACGGCCACCCCGGAGTGCGATGTGATGAAGGCCAACGGCAACTACGTCAAGGGCGTCGGCTACGCGCTCAGCGAGCTCGGTGACGTGCCCAACGTCTACAACTACGTGGACGCCGGGCACCACGGCTGGATCGGCTGGGACGACAACTTCGCGCCGTCCGCCCAGCTCTTCAAGGAGGCGGCCTCCGCCGAGGGCGCCACGGTCAACGACGTCCACGGCTTCATCACCAACACGGCCAACTACAGCGCCCTGAAGGAGAACAACTTCACCATCAACGACAACGTGGCCGGCAAGTCCGTCCGCGAGTCCAAGTGGGTCGACTGGAACCGGTACGTCGACGAGCTGTCCTTCGCCCAGGCCTTCCGCACGCAGCTGGTCTCGGTCGGCTTCAACTCGGGTATCGGCATGCTGATCGACACGTCGCGTAATGGCTGGGGCGGTACGGCACGGCCCGCCGGTCCCGGTCCGCAGACCAGCGTGGACGCGTATGTCGACGGCGGCCGTTACGACCGTCGCTTGAACCCGGGCAACTGGTGCAACCAGTCGGGCGCCGGCCTCGGCGAGCGTCCGCAGGCCGCGCCGGCCTCCGGCATCGACGCGTACGTGTGGATGAAGCCGCCGGGGGAGTCGGACGGGTCGAGCAAGTTCATCGAAAACCCCGAGGGCAAGGGCTTCGACCGGATGTGCGACCCGACGTATGAGGGCAATCCTCGGAACAACTACAACATGTCGGGTGCGTTGCCGGATGCGCCGATTTCGGGGCACTGGTTCTCGGCGCAGTTCCAGCAATTGATGCAGAACGCGTACCCGCCGTTGTCGTAGTGCGATGACTGCGGCTGCGGGTTGATTGTGGCTGGTCGCGCAGTTCCCCGCGCCCCTTTAGGGCGTTGCAGGCCGCCGGGGTTGGTCAGTTCTCTTGGGCCAGGCCCCGGCGGATCGCGAACTCCACCGCCGCGTAGTCGCCGTCGGCCCCCGCTCCAGCTTCAGCGGCACCGACAGGTGCAGCGGCGGCTGCGCCATGAACCGGGGCGAGTGCCCCGGTTCGGCTGGGCGGCATGCACCAGGACCACCAGGAAGGGGTGGCAGAGTTGGAGTTCTCTCCCGAGGGAGCCCGGGAGACTCTCCCCTGGATCGCTCCGGGGAGTTTGACAGGTCATGCCTGTCCGGCGACGACCCTCCCGGCCGCCGGAGCAAGTACGGGACTCGCTCTAGTTGTTGGGGCCTTGGCTAGACTCCAAACGATGCACTGAGCGTATCAGATCCATTACGGAGCGATGATGCTGTGGTGCTCGGCGCCCTCGGGGGCGTAGCTGGGGACCCTCCGTGCCCTGGGCCGTCGTCCGGTTCCTCCTCGTGCGGGAACCGCAGCGGGAAGGTGCCCAGCGAGTAGCGCGACTGCCAGCGGTCCTCACCCACCAGCAGGTCGAACGCCTCGTGCAGGGCGGGGGAGTTGGCGGCGGCCGCGAAGGGGCCCTGCGCCATGTCGTAGACCCAGTGCACCGGGTCCTTCCAGGTGCCCGGATCCTCCGGGTCGTACCCGGTCTCCCGCCACAGCAGCCGCGCGCAGTGCTCGGCGACGCGCGGCGGGAAGGCGCCCTCGATCTTCACGAACCCGTCTTCGAGGAACCGCTCCACCATCACGTCGTCCATGGGGCCATCCTGGGCGACCGGCGGCAGGCGGCGCATCCGATTTTCGGAGCCGTGGTTTTTGCTGTGGCGGCAACTCCGATTGCCTGTTAGCGGTGCGTCGGCGCACGCTGGCGGTACGCGGACGAGAGGCTGACCACCATGGCGCACGACCACCAGCATCAGCATGAGCACCCTCACCATCACGATCACACCGACATCGACTGGGCAGAGATGGCCCCGCTGCTGGAGGCACAGGCGGAGCTGTACACGCCCCTGCACGAGCGTGCGCTCGCCTGGCTCGGCAAGAAACAGACCGAGCCGGGGCTGATCGTCGACGCGGGCAGCGGACCCGGCGTCGTCTCCTGTCTGCTCGCCGACGCCTTCCCCGGCGCCCGGGTCGTCGCCGTCGACGGCTCCGAGCCGCTGCTGGAGCGGGCCCGCGCGCGGGCGGAGCGGCTCGGCGTCGCGGACCGCTTCGGCACGCTCGCCGGTGAACTGCCGGACATCATGGCCGACTTGGACTACCCGGCCGATCTGATCTGGGCCAGCCACAGCCTGCACCACCTCGGCGACCAGCGCGCGGCGATCGCGGCCTACGGCGAGCGGCTGACGTTCGGCGGCACGCTCGCGCTCGTGGAGGGCGGCCTGCCCACGCGCTACCTGCCGCGCGACATCGGGATCGGGCGCCCGGGCCTGCAGGCACGTCTCGACGCCGTGCAGGAGGAGTGGTTCACGGAGATGCGGGCGGCGCTGCCGGGCAGTGTGGCCGTGGCCGAGGACTGGCCGGCCCTGATGACCGCCGCCGGCCTGAAGCCCACCGGCACCCGCAGCTTCCTGCTCGACCTGCCCGCCCCGGCCCCCGACCGGGCACGCACCGTCGCCGCCGCCACCCTCTCCCGCTACCGCGAGACCATCGGCGACAGCCTCGACGCCACCGACCGCGCCACCCTCGACCGCCTCATCGACCCCGACGACAAGGCGAGCGTGCACCACCGCCCGGACCTCTTCGTCCTGTCGGCCCGTACCGTCCACACGGCCGTCCGCACTGGCTGACGGGGGCACGGCTCAGCAGCCGCCGGGCCGGGCGTAGACGGTGATCCGCGCCCCGTGGACACGCCGCGTGCCGCACTCGGCGAAGTACGTTGCCAGCACCTGCCGCTTGACCTCCTCCTGTGCGGTCCGGTCCAGGGGCTGGCCCGCAGGATCTCGCAGGGCGACGACACGCGTGGCGTGGAGCAGACGGGCGCGGATCACGGACGCGGGCGCCTCCGTGCCGTACAGCGTGCGCGAGGCGGCCGGGTCACGGTCCAGGGCGAGGTCGGGCAGTGGGCTGAGTGCCGTCTGCGACCAGACGCGGCGCCGTGACGGCATGTAGACCACACCGTCGGCTTCGGTTTCACGCAGTGCCCGGGCGATGGCGGCGACGTCGTCGGTGCGGCTCTGCGGCGTGCGCAGGTCCAGGGTGAGGGGGAGCAGGGCGAGTACGGCCGACCCGGCGGCGACCAGGCAGAGGGCCCGGCCACGCGTGTGCAGGAGGCGATCGAGCGCGGCGCCGAGCAGCAGGGCGGTGCCGGTGTGGCCGTAGAGGACGTAACGGTCGACGTAGAGGGGCTTGAGGGGGGTGGCCAGCAGGAGGAGGAGCGCGGGCAGGGCGAGCAGCGACAGGGCCAGGGCGGGGAGTCCGACCTGGCTGCCGCGGGGAACGCGACCGAGCAGCGCCGCACAGGCCACCCCCAGCACTGTCACCCCGGCGAAGCCGACGAGCGCACCCGTCTCGACGCCGCCGATCCACGCCACCTGCTCCGACTGCCGGGCGCTCAGCACGGCCAGCGGGGCCAGACCGCAGCACACGGCGAGCGCCACCCGCACCCCGGTGCCCCGGGCCGCTCGCGGCAGCGCCACCACATGTGCGACCAGGGCGAGAACGGCGAACTCGTGGAGCAGGCAGGCACTCAGCGCGACGGCGCCGTAACCGGCCCAGAATCCCCGCGAGCGGGTCTGCACCGCCCGCACCAGCAGATACGACGCCCAGACGACCAGTGCGCACACGAGCGCGTACGAACGCCCCTCCTGCGCGTAGCGCTGCACCGGAGGCAGCACCGCGAACACGACCCCGGCGAGCAGCCCCACACGCGGTCCCGCCAGTCGGCTGCCCAGCAGCGCCAGCGTCCCGCTCGCCGCGGCGGTCGCCAGCACCGAGGGCAGCCGCAGCACGAGCAGCGGATCCGCGTCGGCGAACACCCGGAACAGGCCGTGCAGCAGCAGGTAGTACAGCCCGTGCACGGCGTCCACCTGGGCCAGCGTCGGCCACAGATCGGACAGCGAGCGCCGAGCCATGGCGTACGACACGGTCTCGTCGCGCCACATCGTGCCGCCGCGCCGGACGCCCCACAGACCGAGGGCGAAGGAGAGCACGACGGGGACGGCGCAGACGAGGAGGGCGGTGTGGGAGCGGCGGAGCGGGGGAGCGGGCAGCGGCAGGACGAGGTCGGGGGCGTGTGTGGTGGCGATGGCTGACTCCGGTGCGTGCGGGAGGGGCGACGGCGTGCACCGACGAGTTCAGGCGCCGAGGAATTGATGGGCAGCCCTGCTTCCGAGTGCCAATCAATTGGCGCGGCAGGGTTGTTAGCGTGGTCAGCCGCGGTGACCGAGGGGGAGATGCGTATGGGGCGCCGGGAGAAACCGCTGGATCCCGCGCAGGGGGCCCTGCAGCGGTTCGCCTACGAGCTGCGCAAGCTGCGGGACGAGGCGGGCATGCCGACCTACCGTGCGATGGCGCTCCGGACCGGCTACTCGGGGCCGACGCTGTCCGCCGCGGCAGCCGGCGAACGGCTGCCGACGCTGCCGGTGCTCAAGGCGTACGTCATCGCGTGCGGCGGCGATCCCGGCGAGTGGGAGCGGCGCTGGCAGACCGCCCTCGCCGAAACGGCCGACACACGCCCCGCCGACGACACGGAAGACAGCCCCTACCCAGGACTGGCCCGCTTCGACACCGGCGACGGCGAGCACTTCCACGGCCGCGACGATCTGATCGCCGAACTGGTCACGCTCACCGGCCGGGCGAGGATCACGGCCGTCGTGGGCGCCTCGGGGAGCGGCAAGTCGTCATTGCTGCGGGCAGGCCTGACGCCGGTGTTGCGGGAACCGGATGGCACCGGGACCCGCCCCGGTGCCATCCGCCTCCTCACCCCCGGCCCCCACCCCGCCCGCGCCCACGACGCGCTCTTCACCCCGCACCCCGCGCCCGGCGACACCCTCCTCGTGGTCGATCAGTTCGAGGAGGTGTTCACCCTCTGCACCGATTCCGCCGAACGCGACCGGTTCCTGGACCGGTTGCTCACCGCGGCGGTCACGGCGTCCCGGCTGCGGGTCGTGCTCGCCGTGCGGGCCGACTTCTACGGCCGCTGCGCCGACCACGGACCGCTCGCCGAGGCCTTGCGCGACTCCACGCTGCTGGTCGGACCGATGCCGCCCGCTCAGCTGCGGGAGGCGATCGTCCGACCGGCCGCCGTGCGCCGGCTCGTCGTCGAACGCGCGCTGACCGCCCGTGTCGTCGCCGACGTGAGCGGTGAACCGGGCGCCCTGCCGCTGATGGCCCACGCCCTGCGCGAGATCTGGCGACGGCGCACCGGGAACACCCTCACCCTCGCCGCGTACGAGGCCGTCGGCGGTGTCCACGGCGCCGTCGCCCACACCGCGGAGGCCCTCCACGCCCGCTGCACGCCCACCGAGGCCGCCGCTGTCCGGGCCCTGCTGCTGAGGCTGGTGAATCCGGGCGACGGCACCGAGGACACCCGGCGCCCGGTGGACCGTACGGAACTCGACGCCGACGAGACGACCGCCCGCGTCCTCGAACAGCTGGTTCGGGCCCGTTTGTTGACGGTCGACGGAGATACGGTCGACCTCGCCCACGAAGCCCTGATCGGCGCCTGGCCCCGGCTGCGCGCCTGGGTCGACGAGGACCGCGAGCGGCTGCGCGTGCACCGGCGGCTGACCGAAGCGGCCCGCACCTGGGCCGAGTTGGGCCGAGACGCGGGAGCGCTGTACCGGGGCGTGCGGCTGACCCAGGCACGCGACGCGTTCGCCGAACGGGGCGTCCACCGCGACGAGTTGAGCACACTCGAACGTGACTTCCTCACCGCGAGCGTCGACCGCCACGAAGAGGGCCGCCGTGCCGCGACCAGGGCCGCACGCCGGCTGAAAGCGCTGGCCGCCGCACTCGCAGTCCTGCTGTGCCTGGCCGTCGTCGCCGGGGTGGCCGCCTGGCGGCAGAGCGGTGTCAACGCACGGCAGCGCGACGCTGCCGAAGCCCGCAGGGCGGCCGCGCAGGCCGAAGCGCTCAGATCGTCGCAGCCGCGCACCGCCATGCGGCTCGCCCTCGCCGCCTGGCACACCGCCGATCTGCCGGAGACCCGTGAGGCCCTGCGGACGGCGGCCGCGCAGAGCGAACTGGACGTGTTCACCCAACCTGAGGACGGCGGCCGCGCGCTCGACGCGCCCGCCTGGCTCAGCGCCGACGGCCGCATCCTGACCTCGGTGTCACGCAACAGGGCGGCCCAGTGGGACGTACGCGCACATCGCCGCATCGGCTCCGTCGCCCTGCCCGGCCTGTCCGACGGGGTGACCGACGTCAGCCCGGACGGCAGGCTCGTCGCGTACAGCGCGCCCGACGGCGACGGCGCGTTGATCGCCGGTGTCGCCGATGGCGGCACCCGCCGTATCGCACCCGGGTCCTGGACCGACACCGACGGCGCGTTCGGGCCCAGCGGCAGGACCTTTCTCGTACGACGCCTGGTGCGCGGGTCGGACAGTGGGCGGGCGACCCTCGAAGTGTGGGACGTCCGTCGGCAGCGGATGCTGTTCCGCTACGACCACGCGGACGAGGGCGGAGCCATGCCCGTGCTGAGCCCTGACGACCGCTACCTCGCCTGGTGTACCGACGAGACCGACCGGCTGCGCGTCTTTGACGTCGTCGAACAGCGCGCCGTCGCCACCCGGCCGCCCCGCGCCACCGAACGCCTGCTGTGCGGGGGCGAGCAGCTCACCTTCACGCCCGACGGCCGGGCGGTGGCAGGGAGCACTTCCGAAGGGGTGGTGACCTGGGACTTCCGGGCCGACCGGGAGCGCCCTCGCCTGCCGCTGCCGGAAGGTGCGTACACGGTGGAGTTCCACGGCGCCTACGCCCTGACCTGGGGCCCGGGCTCCCTGGCCCTGTGGCGGACGGACGCCCCGGCTCCGACGGACGATGGCCCCCGCGAGCCGCTGCTCACCTTCCCCGTCGCGAACACCGCGGGTGACATCCGCCTGGACGTCGACGACGGTGTGCTGCGCTACCGGGAGAACGGCCGGACCAGCGTCGTCCGCACCTTGGCGCTGCACGGACTGATGAGCCCGGCCTGGCGCGACAAGCCGACGGCGCCGGACAGGCCGTCGCCGGTGACCGTGCACGGCACCGAATCCGTGGCGGTCGACGCCACCGGGCGCACCGCGCTGACCTGGGAGGGCGCACTGATCGAGGTGCCAACGGGCAAGCGGCGCAAGGGAGTCGAAGGCGAGGACTACCTCAGGGACGCCGCATTCAGTCCGGACGGAAGATATCTGGCCGCCGCCGACGTCAGCGGGCGCCTCACCCTGTGGGATGCGCACACCTGGCGCAGAATCGCCGTACTGCGGGCCGTGGCCACCACGACGCACGACCTTGCCCTCGCGTTCTCCGCCGACGGCTCGCTGTTCGCGGCGAGCGCCCCCGACGGATCCGTGCAGGTGTGGGAGACGGCGTCGCCCGACCGGCCCGCGGCGACCCTGCCGGCCGGAGATGCCCCGGTCACCGTCCTCCGATTCACCTCGGGCGGCGGAGAGTTGCGCATCACCACCGCCCATCTGCCCGCCCGGGTCCGCCCGTTGGAGCCGATCCAGGCGGCGGCGGAGCTGTGCGCACGGGCGAAGGGCGGGCTCAGTGAGGGGGAATGGGGGCGCTACTTCCCCTCGGCGGCCTACCGCGGAACCTGCGGCACTTGACTTCAAGAGCACTCCAAGTGATGGACTCCCCGCTGTTCACCTACGAACAGGGGGAAACCATGAACGGCTCTCCGGTCGCGCTCATCACCGGCGGTGGCAGTGGTATCGGCGCCGCGGTGGCCCGGCAGTTGCTCGGTGCCGGGCAGCGGGTGGCCGTCACCGGTCGCGGTGAGGAACGTCTGCGGGGATTCGCCGAGGAACTCGGTGATCCCGAGGGGCTGTTGACGATCAGTGGCAACGCGGGCGACTACGAACAGGTCCGTGCCGCTGTCGAGGCCACGATCAAGGAGTTCGGTCGGCTTGACACCGTCGTCGCCAACGCCGGTTTCGCCACGCACGATTCGGTCGCCGCGGGTGATCCCGCCGGGTGGACGGAGATGGTGCTGACCAATGTGCTCGGCCCCGCGCTGCTCATCCGCGCGTCGATCGACGCGCTGAAGGAGACACGGGGCCGGATCGTCCTGGTCGGGAGTGTCGCCGGGTTCGTGCCCACGCCGGGCAATATCTACGGGGCGACGAAGTGGGCGGTGACCGGGCTTGCCGAGAACACCCGGCGGCAGGTCACCGAGTGGGGGGTCGGCGTGACGCTGATCGCGCCCGGTCGTGTGGAGACGCCGTTCTGGGACAGCTACGGCAGTCTGCCGCCCGGCCATCTCCTCACCGCCGACCAGATCGCCGACTCGGTGGTGTGGGCGATCCGCCAGCCGGAGGGCGTCGACATCAACACGGTGGTCGTACGACCGATCGGGCAGCCCAACTGACGTATGCGGGCCGCCCGATCGGTGCCGCTCAGAATGACTCGAGCGTGGCCGGGTCCGGACCGATCCGCCGGTCCTCGTTGAGCGCGCTGATCGCCGCCAGGTCCTCGGTGTCCAGGGTGAAGTCGAAGACCTCGATGTTCTCCTTGATCCGGGACGGGGTCACGGACTTGGGGATCACCACGTTGCCCAGCTGGAGGTGCCAGCGCAGCACGATCTGGGCGGGCGTGCGGCCGTGCTTCTGGGCGATGGCCACGATCGCCGGGACCTCCAGCAGGCCCTTGCCCTGGCCGAGCGGCGACCAGGCCTCGGTGGCGATGCCCTGCTCCGCGTGGTATTCGCGGGCCGCGTGCTGCTGGAGGTGCGGGTGCAGCTCGATCTGGTTGACCGCCGGGATGACCGACGTCTCGCCGATCAGGCGCTCAAGGTGCTCCGGCAGGAAGTTGGAGACGCCGATGGCACGGACCCGGCCGTCGGCGAGGAGCTTCTCGAACGCCTTGTACGTGTCGACGAAGTTGCCGGTGGCCGGGCGCGGCCAGTGGATCAGGTACAGATCCAGGTGGTCCAGGCCGAGCTTGGCCAGGGACTCGTCGAAGGCGCGGAGGGTGGAGTCGTACCCGTGGTCGTTGTTCCAGAGCTTGGTGGTGACGAAGAGGTCCTCGCGGGGAATGCCGGAGGCGGCGATCGCCCTGCCGGTGCCCTCTTCATTGCCGTAGGCCGCCGCTGTGTCGATGCTGCGGTACCCGGCCTCCAGCGCGGTGGCGACCGCCCGGTCCGCCTCGTCGTCCGGCACCTGCCAGACACCGAAGCCCAGCTGGGGCATCTCGACGCCGTTGTTGAGGATGATCGGGGGGACCTTGCTGCTCACGAGCTCTCGATCCTTCGGTTGTCGTCAGGTGGTACTCATATCGTCAACGATCACGAGCCGTGATGCATTCCTGACCGGAGAATCCCTCGAAACTCCTTCGCACCGGCGTCACGCGCGGTACAGCGCCTCGACCTCATTGGCGTACGCGTTCTCGATCGCCTTGCGCTTCAGCTTCAGCGACGGGGTCAGCAGCCCGTGCTCTTCGGTGAACGGCTGGGCGAGTATCCGGAATGTGCGGATCGATTCCGCCTGGGAGACAAGCGTGTTGGCGGCGACCACCGCGCGCCGCACCTCCGTCTCCAGGTCCGCGTCGCGCACCAGCTCGGCCGGGGACATCTGGGGCTTGCCGCGCATCGACAGCCAGTGCTCGACGGCCTCCTGGTCGAGGGTGACCAGGGCGGCGATGTACGGGCGGTCGTTGCCGACGACGATGCACTGGGAGACCAGCGGATGGTCCCGTACGCGTTCCTCCAGCTGGCCGGGCGAGACGCTCTTGCCGCCGGAGGTGACCAGGATCTCCTTCTTGCGGCCGGTGATGGTGAGATAGCCGTCCTCGTCGAGGGAGCCCAGGTCGCCGGTGGCGAGCCAGCCGTCGTGCAGGGTCTCGTCGGTGGCCTTCTTGTTGTTGAGGTAGCCCTGGAAGAGGTTGGCGCCGTGCAGCCAGATCTCGCCGTCGTCCGCGATGTGCACGGTCATGCCGGGGATGGGCTGGCCGACGGTGCCGTAGCGGGTGCGCTCGGGCGGGTTGGCGGTCGCGGCGGCCGTCGACTCGGTGAGGCCGTAGCCCTCGTAGATGTGCACGCCCGCGCCCGCGAAGAACAGGCCGAGCCGCCGGTCCATCGCCGAGCCGCCGGTCATCGCGTGCCGGATGCGGCCGCCCATCGCCGCGCGGATCTTGGCGTAGACGAGCTTGTCGAAGAGCTGGTGCTGCACGCGCAGACCGGCCGAGGGGCCGGGCCCGATGCCCCAGGCCTTGGCCTCCATGGCGTCCGCGTACTTCACGGCGATCTCGACGGCCTTCTCGAAGGGCCCCGCCTTGCCCTCCCGCTGGGCCTTGCGGCGGGAGGCGTTGAAGACCTTCTCGAAGATGTACGGCACGCCGAGGAAGAACGTCGGCTTGAAGGCGGCCAGGTCGGGCAGGAGGGCGGCCGCGTTCATCTGCGGCTGGTGGCCGAACTTGACCTGGCCGCGGATCGCGGCGACCTGCACCATCCGTCCGAAGACATGCGCGAGCGGCAGGAACAGCAGAGTGGCCGCCTCGTCGCCCTTCTTGGAGTGGAACACCGGCTCCCAGCGCTCGATGACCGTGTCCGCCTCGTACATGAAGTTGCCGTGCGTGAGGACACAGCCCTTGGGGCGGCCCGTCGTCCCCGAGGTGTAGATGATCGTGGCGACCGAGTCCGGGGTGACGGCCTGGCGGTGCCGGTGCACGATCTCGTCGTCGATGGGGGCGCCCGCGTCGTACAGCTCCTGCACGGCGCCGGAGTCCAGCTGCCACAGCTGGCGCAGCTGCGGCAGCCGGTCGATGACGGTGGCGATCGTCATCGCGTGGTCCTCGTGCTCCACGATCGCGGCCGTGCACTCGGCGTCGTACAGCATCCAGAAGCACTGCTCGGCCGAGGACGTGGGATAGACCGGCACCACCTGGGCGCCGATCGTCCACAGCGCGAAGTCGAAGAGCGTCCACTCGTAACGGGTGCGGGACATGATCGCGACCCGGTCGCCGAACCGGATGCCTCGGGCAAGCAAACCCTTGGCGAGAGCCAGCACTTCGTCACGGAACTCCGCGGCGGTGACGTCCCGCCACTGGTCCAGCTCGTCCTTGCGGCCGAGCGCGATGTGCAGCGGGTCTTCCTGGGCGTGCTGAAAGACGACATCGGCCAGACCGCCCACCGGCGGTGCCAACGCCAACGGAGGGTTGGTGAACTCGCGCAAACCCCGCTCCCCGCTCCTGGTGACGCTCCGCACAGGCCGTGAAAGCTACCCCAAGCGTAAGCAGGGCGGGAGAGGGGTCGAAACGGAGTGACTCTCAGGTACGCCCTGGTCAGCGTCGGAAAATGCGCTCACATGGGGAAGGGTCGGACAGTTTCCTGACGGTTGAGTAAGTTTCGGTGCCGTAATCTCCACCGAATCTGTACGACGCGATTACGGCACCGGACGAGGTCACGTCCGGTGCGCGGCCCTCTCCTCCGTCAGCGTCCGCGCGGACGCTTTCGTCACTCCGCGCCGAGCGCATACCCGAGCTGCCGGAAGGTATTCAGCGCGGCGCTCGCCGTGCAGAACTGGGACGTATCAGAAGCCCTTGCGCTGACGGCGGTGCAGTCGGTCGCCGCCGGCCAGGATCGCCGTGGCGAGGGCGTCCGCAGCGCCTTGGGAGGAGGTGCGGCGGCGGCCGTGGACCAGGACGAAGTCGACCTGGCCGAGTTCCGGCAGGCCCGCCCGGTCCGGGACGCGGACCAGGCCGGGCGGGATCAGGCCGCGGGAGTGGGCCATCACGCCCAGGCCCGCGCGGGCCGCCGCGACGAGGCCGTTGAGGCTGCCGCTGGTGCAGGCGATGCGCCATGCGCGGCCCTGTCGCTCCAGGGCCTCCAGGGCCAGGGCGCGGGTGATGCCGGGCGGTGGGTACACGATCAGCGGGACCGGTCGGTCGGGGTCCAGCCGCAGGCGTTCCGCGCCGATCCAGACCAGGTCGTCGTGCCAGACCAGCTCACCGCGCGGGTCCTCGGGGCGCCGTTTCGCCAGGACCAGGTCCAGCTTCCCGGCGGTCAGCTGCTCGTGGAGGGTGCCCGACAGCTCGACCGTCAGCTCCAGGTCGACCTCGGGGTGGTCGTGCCGGAAGCCCTCGAGGATCTCCGGCAGCCGGGTCAGCACGAAGTCCTCCGAGGCACCGAAGCGCAGCCGGCCGCGCACCCGGGTACCCGTGAAGAACGCCGTCGCCTGCTCGTGCACCTCCAGGATCCGGCGCGCGAACCCGAGCATCGCTTCGCCGTCTTCGGTCAGCTCGACGGAGTGGGTGTCCCGGGTGAACAGCTGCCGTCCGGCGGCGTCCTCCAGCCGCCGCACATGCTGGCTGACCGTCGACTGGCGCAGCCCGAGACGCCGGGCGGCCTGTGTGAAGCTCAGGGTCTGCGCCACCGCCAGGAAGGTGCGCAGGTGGGAGGGCTCGTACATACGGAACACGGTAGCGCTTTATCGCGTAGCGCGATGACAGTCAGAGCGGTATGACGGATTCCCGATCACGATGCCGTGGAGGACGATGGAGAGGGGCCCTCTTGGCCCCGCACCGCCCGAGAACCAGAGCTAGTGGAGCACCGTGAAACGCCTGCGTTGGCCCCGTTGGATGCCGATCGACCCGTACATCCTGCTCCTGCTCGGGACGGTCGGCGTCGCCGCTCTCCTCCCGGCGCGCGGGACGGGCGCGGACGTCGCCTCCGGTGCCTCCACGGCCGCGATCGCCTTTCTGTTCTTCCTGTACGGGGCCCGGCTGTCGACCCGCGAGGCGCTGGACGGGCTCAAGCACTGGCGGCTCCATGTCACGGTCCTGGCCTGTACGTTCGTGATCTTCCCGCTGCTCGGTCTGGCGTCCCGCGGCCTCGTCCCGGTGCTGCTGTCGGAGCCGCTCTTCCAGGGCCTGCTCTTCCTCACACTCGTCCCGTCGACCATCCAGTCGTCGATCGCGTTCACCTCGATCGCCCGCGGCAATGTGCCCGCGGCGATCTGCGCCGGCTCCTTCTCCTCCCTGGTGGGCATCGTCGCCACTCCGCTCCTGGCGGCCTCCCTGCTGGGCAGCACCGGCGGTTTCTCCGCCGACTCGCTGATCGAGATCGTGCTCCAGCTGCTGGTGCCGTTCGTCGCCGGGCAGCTGCTGCGCCGCTGGATCGGCGGATTCGTCGCCCGGCACAAGAAGGCGCTCGGGCTGGTCGACCGCGGATCGATCCTCCTCGTCGTCTACACCGCGTTCAGCGAGGGCATGGTGCAGGGCATCTGGCACCAGGTCAGCCCCGCCCGGCTGGCCGGTCTGCTCGCCGTGGAAGCGGTCCTGCTCGCCGTGATGCTCGCGCTGACCTGGTACGGCGCCAAGGCGCTGCGCTTCGACCGGGAGGACCGGATCGCGATCCAGTTCGCCGGGTCGAAGAAGTCCCTGGCCGCCGGACTGCCCATGGCGAGCGTCCTGTTCGGCGCGCACGCCGCGCTGGCCGTGCTGCCGCTGATGCTCTTCCACCAGATGCAGCTGATGGTGTGCGCGGTGATCGCCAAGCGCCGGTCGCACGACAAGGTGCTCAGCGAGGCGGCTCCAGGCGAAGCGTCACGAATCGCGGTCGGTACAGGGACACGTTCCGGCTGAGCTGCGCCGCCGCGCCGCCGTTGGTGTCCAGCCAGTTGACGTCGTAGCTGAGCACCAGCCGCCCGTCGTCGCTCAGTTCGGGGTGGGCCTGGGGGTTGTACGCGGCGACCTGGCCGTCGGGCAGCGCGGGGCTGAAGTCCCGCGTCGGCCCGTGCCAGGGCCCGGTGGGGGAGCAGGCCCAGTACGAGGTGATCGTCGTCAGCCCCTCGGCACCCGCCGCCATGGTGAACAGGACATACGTGTCGTCCTCACGCACCACCGAGAACGCGCTGCCCACCCCGTCGCCCAGCACCGTGCGCGGCGCGCCACCGGCCGCCCACTCGGACCCGTTCCAGTACTGCCACGCCCCCGGCTCGGCGAGCCTGCCCTCGGGCACCCGCGCCACGTACGCCGACGAGGCCGGGCGGGACGCGGCCTGGGCGTCGTCGCCACCGAAGACGTAGGTCCAGCCGTCCCGTTCGACCAGCGTCGTGCCGAACAGGATCCGCCGGGAAGGATCGGGGACGAGTCGCTGGTCCAGCACCGGGACGACCGACTCGACCCGCAGATCGGGCAGGGACAGGGTGGCGACCTCGGTGGCGGTGGGCACGCCGTAGATCCACGGTGACTGGCCCGCCGTCCGCACCCACAGCACCACCCGTACGACGTGCTCCGACGAACCGGGCGAGCGCGGCTCGACCCGCGCGGCGACCGGCCACCGCCACTGGTTCGGGGCCGGGTCGGGGAACAGGGGCGCGGGCAGGGTGCTCTGGAGCCGCCCGTCCCGCATCACCACCGCCGAGTTGCGGACCAGCGGCGCCGCGGTGTCCCGCCAGGCGTGCGACTCGCCGGCCGGATTGGGCGGCGCGTACACCTGCCCGAGATAGGTGTCCGAGAACAACCACAGCAACCGCCCGTCCGGCAGCCGCACCGAGTGGGTGCCGTCGCCGCCGGTCCAGTCGTCCGCGCGGGACGCGTCGTCGCCGTAGCGGGCGAACTCGCCGGTCAGCCCGCGGTCCGCCGACCAGGACCCCACCGTACGGGCCGGGCACGCTTCGTCGCCCTCCCGGTCGCCGTCCGGGAGGGCGGTGAGCAGCACGGCCCCGAGCACCAGGGTCAGCAACAGGCCGAGCCCGGTCCCCGTCCGCTGTCGTGCTCGTACGTCGTCGGGCACGCCGCGACGTTAGCCGCTGCCGTTCACCTGGTCCATGGGCAGCCACACCACGGTGTCGAGGACCGGCCCCGTGCCGTCCGTACGAACCTCGCCGACCTCCGCATCGGTCAGCGCCCGGTCCCAGACCCGGACGTCGTCGATCGCGCCGGTGAAGAAGGCCCGACTGTCCATGCGCTCGCCGATGTGCACACCGAAGGGCGAGTTGCGGCTCACCGAGCCGGGCACATCGGCGGAGCTGATCGCCTCGCCGTCGAGAAACAGGGTCAGTGCCCCGTCGCCGCGGCGCAGCGCCAGATGGTGCCAGCGGCCGTCGTTGTACGCCCCCTCGGTGCTCAGGGACGCCTTGCGCACGATCGTGGGACCCTCCCGCGCGGTCATCAGGGCCTGTACGCGGTTGCTGGCGGGTTCGCCGCGCAGCGTGATGTGCGGCTGGCCGGTCGCGACGCCGCCCATCGACAGCAGCGGCTGCTCGCCGGACGTGGCGGTGTGCCGGAACCAGAGGGAGGCGGTGAAGTCCTTGGTGCCGAGCGGGAGCCGGTCGTGGTACGGCAGCCGTACGGCGTCGTCGGTGCCGTCGAAGGCCAGCGCACCGTCGAACGCGCCCTCCGTCACCGTGGCACCACCGAGGACGGAGGCCGCCGGGGCGAGCAGGGCCTGGTCGGCGGTGGTGGGGTCCGGGCCGCGCCGCGGGCCGAGCCAGTCCTCGTTGAACCGGGCGAAGCGGATCTCGTCGCGGGCGTCGACGGTCCCCGCCTCGTACATCAGGCCCACGCTGGTGCCGGTGATGTGCACCAGATCGGAGTAGCCGGACCAGTCCCGGGTGACGACCCTGCCGCGGTCGACGCTGTCCCAGGTGGCGCCACCGTCGTACGAGGAGCGGATCATCATGGTCCGGCGGCGGTCGGGGTCGCCGGGGCAGGCCAGCAGCATGCGGCTGCTCACCCGCAGCATCGAGCACTGCACCTGCGGGGCGTACAGGTCGGGAAGGTTCTGGAAGGGCGTCTCGAAGCTTTCGCCGCCGTCCTCGCTGACGGCCTGGGTGCGATGGCCGACGGCGGTGCCGTCCTGCTCGCGGCCACTGACCAGGATCGTGCCGTCGGTGCGCTCGGCCAGCGTCAGCTCGCCGTTCTTCTGCTCGAAGGTGCCGTCCGCGGCGACTTCCGAGGAGTCGGTGGCGCCGAGCCGCCAGTGGTCGCCGCCGTCGTCGCTGATGATGAGCGCCGCATGGTTCGCGGTGACCCGACTGCCGTTCCACGTCTCGCCGTTGACGCTGATGACGATCCGCCCGGCGTTCAGTCCCCGGGTGAGCTGGATGCCGTGCACGGGCCCGGTGGCGTACCAGGAGTTCCAGTGCTCGGGCAGAATCTCGGCGCTCAGGTCGCGCGGCTCGGACCAGGAGCGCCCGTCGTCGTCGCTGTACTGCAGATACGGGCTGCGCTTGCAGGGCACGTCGCAGTTCCCGCTGTCCGTACGGCCCTTGTTGTATGTCTCCGCCAGCAGGATCCGCCCCGTGGCCTGGTCCACGACGGGCGTCGGATTGCCGTGGGTGTCCCCAGCTCCCTCGTTCACCACCTGGAGCGGGCCCCAGGTACGCCCACCGTCGGTGGAGCGCTTGACGACGATGTCGATATCGGTGGCATCACCGCAGTTGAGGACGCGACCTTCGGCGAACGCCAGCAGTGTCCCCTGGTTGGTGCGCACGATCGCCGGGATCCGGTAGCAGGCGTAGCCGGGGTCCTGCGAGGCCTTGAACAGGACCTGCTGCTCGAACTGGGGCGTCTTGGTGGCCGGATGGGCGTGGGCGGGGCTCGGCAGCGCGGCGGCCGCCGTACTGACGGCGGCCGCGGTGAGAGTGTGTCTCAGAGCTCGGAGGGGGGATCTAAGACGTGCACGAAGACTTGGCGGCATGGCATGACCTGCCCTTCAGGCATCTGGACATCTGACCGTCTGGACGTCCCACGTCCAACCTGCATGGACCAGACGGTAGTTGTGGCATCGGCAGTTCACGAGAAGCGAATGGGGGCCCATGGGAGTACTGAGGGGAGTGCTGCCGGTGGTGCGCGCCGCGTCAGTGCCGCGGCACCACCTTCCCGAGGGCTATTCGGCCTACCCGAGCCCGCGCCAGGGGGGCACCGGGGGCGTCGTACCGCATGCGACGCATCGACCGCACCTCCAGGGGCTCGTTGGGAATCCCAACGATAAGCAGATGATCGTAGGGAAGTCCAACGACACTTCACCTAGTGTGTTGCCATGGCCGAAGCTCCCCTTCTCGCGATACGCACCCTGCCCAGCTGGCTCCTGGGTCGCGCCGCCGCCCGTGGCCGCGCCCTGGTCGCCGCCGCCCTGGCCGAGGAGGGCCTGAAGGTGTGGCACCACACCGTCCTCTCGGCCATCCACGACCTCGCCCCCATAGCCCAGGCCGACCTGGGCAGAACCGTCGGCCTCGACCCCAAGGACGTCGTAGGCATCCTCAACGACCTCCAGTCCGCCAACCTGGTCACCCGCACCCCCGACCCAACGGACCGCCGCAAGAACGCCGTGTCCCTGACACCCGACGGCACCCGATTCCTGACGCGCTGCGAGAAGCTGGCCCGCGCCGCCAACGACGACCTCCTCGCGCCCCTCTCCAAGGCCGAACGCGACCAGTTCATGGACCTGTTGACCCGAATCACCGGTACGGACAGCTGACACGGCCTGACGCCGCCGATTGGTGCCTCCCTGCCCAGCCCGACGTCCGGCAAGGGCCCACCAACGCGCACCGTCCCCACGCGCCGGCCGCGAGGGAGCCGCAGGGGGCGCGCCGGTGTCGAGAGACCGAGCGCGCGGAGGCGCGCAGCGCCGAGCACGGTCGGTCTCTCGAC